>JBFHMM010000098.1:0-13300 GCA_041594355.1 Paracoccaceae bacterium
CCCCCGGCGAAGACGGCCCCGAGGGACGCGACAGCGTGGCCTTTACCGTCGCCACCAATCCCGGCGCGCCCGCCGGCCCGCTGGCCAAGATCGCCTCGGGCGGGGAGCTGAGCCGGTTCCTGCTGGCGCTGAAGGTCTGCCTGAGCGGGCCGGCAGCCGGGGTGACGATGATCTTTGACGAGATCGACCGGGGCGTCGGCGGCGCCACGGCGGATGCGGTTGGCCGCCGGTTGGCGGCTCTGGCCGATGGCGGACAGGTTCTGGTGGTGACCCATTCACCGCAGGTCGCCGCGCGCGGCGACCATCACTGGCGGGTGCAAAAACAGGTCGCGGCTGGCATGACCCTGTCCACGGTGGTGCCGCTCAGCGATGTGGACCGGGTGGACGAAGTCGCCCGCATGCTGGCGGGCGACACCATCACCGACGAAGCCCGCGCCGCAGCGCGCGCCCTGTTGAACGGCTGACACCGGCGCTGACGGCGCAAGAATTTTTCGAAAATTCTTGGCAAAAATCTTGCAAAGATTGTTCCGCCGCGCAGGACCGGTGTTGCGGACCTTTTCTGCGCCGCCGCATTGGCTTACACAGGGAGACAAGGCCCAGAACGAGGTGCAGATGGCGGCCCCGCTCCGATCTTTCCTGGCACAGCAAGTTGATCAGGCTCTGACCGCCTGCAAGGACGGTTGGCACGTGCTGCGTCATCGCGGACCCAGCCAGATCCAGTTCTGGTTCATCGCGTTGGCGATCGGCACGGCGGCGGGTTTTGCGGCGGTGTTCTTCCGGCAGGGCATCACCGCGCTGCAATCCCGGCTCTATGGCACCGAGGACGTCCAGCGTCTGCACAGTTTCGCCGAAAGCCTGCCGTGGTACTGGATCCTTGCGATCCCGATCTGCGGCGGTCTGGTGGTGGGGCTGATCCTGCACCGGTTTACGCCGGACGGGCGGGTACGGTCGGTGGCCGATGTCATTGAGGGTGCGGCGCTTTCGGACGGGCGGGTAGAGACACGGGCCGGGCTTGCCTCGCTCTTTGCCTCGCTGATCACGCTCAGCTCGGGCGGCTCCACGGGCCGCGAGGGGCCGGTGGTGCATATGGCGGGCGTGATCTCGACCTGGGTCTGTACCCGGATCAATGCCGATGGCATCACCGGGCGCGACCTGTTGGGCTGCGCGGTGGCAGGGGCGGTTTCGGCCAGTTTCAACGCGCCGATCGCCGGGGCGCTCTTTGCGCTGGAGGTGGTGCTGCGGCATTTCGCGGTGCATGCGTTCGCGCCTATTGTCATCGCCTCGGTCGCGGGTACGGTGGTCAGCCGGCTGCAATATGGCGATGTCACCGAATTCATCCTGAACACGCCCGGTTCGCTGCAGTTCTACGTTGAACTACCCGCCTTCCTGATCCTGGGGCTGATCTGCGGGCTGGTCGCGGTGCTGCTGATGCGTGGCGTCTATTTCGCCGAGGACGTGGGCAACTACGTGCAGGACCGCGCCGGGTTGCCGCGCTGGCTGCGCCCAGCGGTGTCGGGGGCGATGCTCGGGGTGATGGCGATCTGGTTTCCGCATATCATCGGGGTCGGCTACGAAACCACGCGCGCCACGCTGGCGGGCGAGTTCCTGATTGGGCAGGCGCTGGTCTATGCCGTGATCAAGGCGGTGGCCGTGGCGGTGACCTTTGGCGGCCGCATGGGCGGAGGCATCTTTTCGCCCTCGCTGATGGTGGGGGCTCTGGTCGGGCTGGCCTTTGGGCTGATCGCGACGGGTTGGCTTCCCGATGTGTCAGGCACCCATACGCTTTATGCCTTTGCCGGTATGGGGGCGGTGGCGGCGGCGGTGTTGGGCGCGCCGATCTCGACGACTCTGATCGTGTTCGAGCTGACCGGCGACTGGCAGATCGGGCTGGCGGTGATGGTGTCGGTGTCGATGTCCACGGCGCTGGCCTCGCGGTTGGTGGATCGGTCGTTCTTCCTGACCCAGTTGGAGCGGCGGGGGATTCACCTGGCCGCCGGTCCGCAGGCCTATCTGCTGGCGCTGTTGCAGGCCGGATCCGTCATGCGCCCGATGGGGGCGCCGCATGCGGCGCCCGAGGAGGCTTGCCGCAGGCTAATCGAGGAGGGGCTGTTCACCGAAGCCACGGCGACGCTCGAAGCGGCGATGCCTATCTTTGACCGCGCCGAGATCGCCTTTCTGCCGGTGGTCAAAAGCGGTGGCGGCGACGATCCGCCCGAATTGCTTGGTGCGCTCTATCAGGTCGATGCGCTCAAGGCCTATAACCGCGCGCTGGCGGCGACGGCGGCCGAAGAACACAGCTGAGTGATCCGGATCCGGTCGGCTTGCCTCATCTATTGTCGAACATAGGCAGAGAGGTTTACCGGAATGCGCGCCTGGCCACTGACAGTTTCGCTGGCCCTGGCCAACAGCGCCGTCGTGACGGGGAACGAAAGCCGGTCGCAGGCTTATCCCCTGCCGGGAAGCTGTTCGAGGTGGCCGCGGATTTTTCTGAAAACGCGATCTACTGGTGCGGCGCGGGGACTTTTGCCCGCAGCGCCCTGCAGAGTCCGGCGGGGCAAAAGATCTATATCTGGCCCGGACCCTCCGCCAGCGCGGCCCGTCCGGGCCAGCGCTCGGTTCGCTTCGGTCTGACATCCCCCGCAATCCGGTGGCGGGGCGGGGTTTTCCTCCGATGTCGGGATTATCGGCAACGCCATGTCGGTGGTGCAGGCCCGCCGGACCTGCCACGAACGCACGTCCAGCGGCTGAGGGGTTACAGCTGTTCGACGGTCACGCCGTCGCGCTGGTAGAACGCCAGGTGATCCTTGATCGCCGCCACCGCGTCGAGGGGCGTTTCATAGGTCCAGACCACATCGTCGACCACCGAGGATTTGTTGACGATCGAATAGTAGTTGGCATCACCCTTGTGCGGGCAATGGGTCGTCTTTTCGCTGCGGTCGAGAAAGGCCATGGCGATGTCTTCGCGTGGAAAGTAGATCACCGGGGCCATGTCGCCCTCGGTCAGTTCCAGGGCTTTGCTGGTCTCACCCAGAACGGCGCCGCCCGAGCGGACCGACCAGATGCCGTCTGCCTTGCGAATTCGGATATGGTCTGCCATCGTCTATTCCTTTTCCTGCACTGTGCACCGGGGCGTCCTCGCCGGTCTGTGTAACAGCCGGATGTCACAGGGGTGCCGTTGCGGCATCCAACCACAGACCGGCGTTCTTGCCCACCCGTGGCCCGATCCGTGCCGCAACGTCGGCATGATAGGCGTTCAGCCAGTCGCGTTCAGCCTCTGTCAGCATCTGCGTGACAATCAGCCGCCGGTCGATGGGCGCATAGGTCAGCGTTTGCCAGCACAGCATGTCGCGTTCGGCGTCACCGCCGGGCGGCGTTGTGGCCTGTTGCACCACGATCAGGTTCTCGATCCGGATACCGAACGCGCCCTCGCGGTAATAGCCCGGTTCGTTCGACAGGATCATGCCCGGCTCCAGGGGAACGTGGCTGATCTTGCTCAGTCGCTGCGGGCCCTCGTGCACGCTGAGATAAGCGCCGACGCCGTGACCCAGCCCGTGGTTGAAATCCTGTCCCGCCAGCCACAGCGGCACCCGTCCGACGCATTCGATATCGCGCCCCGCCAGCCCCTTGGGCCAGCGCAGGCGCGACATGGCGATCATACCCTGAAGCACGCGGGTGAAGGCGGCGCGCTCCTCTTCGCCGACCGTGCCGATGGCAATGGTACGGGTAATGTCGGTGGTGCCGTCGCGGTATTGCCCGCCGCTGTCGAGCACCAGCAGGTGGCCGTCCTGCAGTGTCGCGTCGGTGTCCTCGGTCACCCGGTAATGTATGATGGCGCCGTTGGGGCCGGTGCCGGCGATGGTTTCGAAACTGATGTCCTGCAGGGCGTTGTCGCTGCGGCGGCATGCCTCCAGCCGGGTTACCACCTGGGTTTCGGTCACGCTGCCAGGGGGCTGCGCATCCAGCCAGCACAGCAGTTCCACCATCGCCGCGCCATCGCGCAGGTGGGCCTGCGCCGCGCCCTCGATCTCGGCGGCATTCTTGCGCGCCTTGGGCAGGGCGCAGGGGTCGTCGCCGAATTCGGCCCGTTTGCCCAGAGTGTCCGAGATCTTTTGCGGCACGGTTCTCTTGTCGATCCGCACCGGCCCGTCCAGCGTGGCGAGATACCCCAGCAGCGCGTCCGGTTCGTGGCAGGTGACAGCGGCATCCAGATGCGTCGCCACATCGCCGAGTTTGGCCGCGGCCATGAACAGATCGACCCGGCCATCGTCGTGCAGCACGGCAAAGCCATGCGCCACCGGATTGCGGGGGATGTCAGCGCCACGGATATTCAGCAGCCACATGATCGAATCCGGCAGCGTGATGACGGCCGAGCGATGGCCCGCATCGCGCAGTTCCGCCGCCAGCCGGGCGCATTTGTCCGCCGCGCTTTCCCCTGCGAATTCAATCGGGTGCGCGCGCACCGGCATCGTTGGCGGAGGCGGCTGGTCGGTCCAGATCCGGTCGACCAGATTGTCCGACTGCACCAGCGCGATGCCCGACCCGTTCAGCGCGGCGCCGGTGCGGCCAATTTCGGAGACCGTGTGCAGCCAGGGGTCATAGGCCACGCGGCCCCCCTGCGGCAACTGCTGCTTCAGCCAGTCGGCCAGCTGCACGTCGGGCCAGGGCACCGGGGTGAATTCCGGTGCCACCTGCGCCTTGACCTGGGTCCGGTAGCGACCGTCGATGAACACGCCGGCGGCGTCGCGCAGGGCGGCACAGAACCCCGCCGATCCGGTAAAGCCGGTCAGCCAGGACAGCCGTTCGTCATGGGCGGCGACATATTCGCCCTGATGCGCGTCGGCGCGCGGCACCAGGAACCCGTCCAGCCCCTCGCGCGCCAGTTCACGGCGCAGCGCGTCCAGCCGGGGCGGCCCCTGTTCGGGACGAGCGGTGATATCGAAGGTCTGGAACATCTGGGGCCTCGCAACAGTCGGATCGGCGCCAACAGAACCCGGAACCCGCCAAAGGTGCAAGGTGATTTCCCTGTCGGTTCGTGTCATACTGACGATCAAGACAGGGGCGCGCGGATGACGGATCAAAGCAAGGACAATTTTGCCGAGCTTGAACGGCGGGAATGGGCCACCCCGGAGGTGGCGGCCGGATATGCCCGCGACTTCGCGCAGGCCGCCGATATGGTGGTGCCTGCGCTGGTGGATGGCTGCGGCGCGGCGCCGGGGCAGGAGATCCTCGACCTGTGCTGCGGTCACGGCAATGTCACCCAGGCGCTTCTGGCCACGGGGGCCAGGGTCACGGGGCTGGATTTTTCGCCGGCAATGCTGCGGATGGCGCAGGAAAACGCGCCCGGTGCCGCATATGTCCAGGGGGACGCGATGGCGACCGGCTTGCCGTCAGGACGGTTCCATGGCGTCACTATGGGCTTTGGAATGCCGCATGTCCCGGACCCGCCAGGGGCAATCGCCGAGGCCGCGCGCCTGTTGCGCCCCGGTGGGCGGTTTGCCTATTCGGTCTGGTGTGGCCCGGGGCTCGACAGCGCGCTTGTCTACGTCTTCCAGGCGATTGCTGACCACGGCGATCCGTCGATCATCTTGCCGCCGGGTCCCGGCGCCAACGACTACGCCGACCCGGCAATTGCATTTCCGGCGCTGGCGGCGGCAGGGTTCGAACCGCCGCACCGAGAGATTGTGTACAGCCACTGGCAAACCGGCGATCCCGCCGCGCCCTATGAATTCTTTTTGAACGGCACCGCGCGCGGCGGCGCGCTGTTGCGGCCTCAACCGCCCGAATACGCGCGGGCGATCCGTAAGGCCGTGGTTGATCAGGTTCTGGCGCACCACGGATCCGGCCCGGTCTGGACGATCCCGATTCCCGCAGTCGTGATCTCGGCGCGCCGAAGCTGAACGGGTAGGGGTGCGGCCCCGGCCGCGGCAAATCGCGATTTCCCCGGAGTATTTGAAAAGAGATGAAAGGGGGGCGTTCGGCCCTTCTTCTGTTTGAAAAAATCCCAGGGAGTTTGAGGGACAGCGTCCCTCATCCAATCATGGAATGCGCCGCAGGCGCTCCTTTGGGTCAGCTGGCCTTGCGAATTCCCATCACCCGCGCGCGGGCCCGCGGGTCGGGGTCGAAGAGCGAGGCCAGCTGTTCGGTCATGGCGCCGGCCAGCTGTTCGACGTCGGTGATCGTGACCGCGCGATCATAGTAGCGGGTCACGTCGTGGCCGATGCCGATGGCCAGGAGCTCCACCAGTTTGCGTTTTTCCACCATGGCGATCACGTCACGCAGGTGTTTCTCCAGGTAGTTGGCCGGGTTGACCGAGAGGGTGGAATCGTCCACCGGAGCGCCGTCCGAGATCACCATCAGGATCTTGCGCTGTTCGGGCCGTCCGATCATGCGGCGGTGCGCCCATTCCAGCGCCTCGCCGTCGATGTTTTCCTTCAGCAGCCCTTCCTTCATCATCAGCCCGAGGTTCGGTCGGGTCCGCCGCCATGGTGCGTCGGCAGATTTGTAGATGATGTGGCGCAGGTCGTTCAGCCGGCCGGGCTGTTGCGGGCGGCCATCGTTGAGCCATGCCTCGCGGGCCTGACCGCCTTTCCAGGCGCGGGTGGTGAAGCCGAGGATCTCGACCTTGACGTTGCAGCGTTCCAGCGTGCGGGCCAGCACGTCGGCGCAGATCGCCGCGATCGAGATCGGGCGGCCCCGCATCGAGCCGGAGTTGTCCAGCAAGAGCGTCACCACGGTATCGCGGAACTCGGTATCCTTCTCGATCTTGAAGCTGAGCGGGGTGGTCGGGTTGGCGACCACGCGGGCCAGACGCCCTGCGTCGAGAATGCCTTCCTCCAGATCGAATTCCCAGCTGCGGTTCTGCTGCGCCTGCAGGCGGCGCTGCAGCTTGTTGGCCAGCCGCGATACCGCGCCTTTCAGCGGGTCAAGCTGTTGGTCGAGATAGGCGCGCAACCGTTCCAGCTCCGCCGGTTCGGCGAGATCCTCGGCGGCGATTTCCTCGTCATGGGTGTTGAGGTAGACGCGGTAATCGGGGTCGGCCTCGGAGGCGGGGGGCGGCGCGGGCGGTTCCAGCGGAGCCTCGCCCTCGGGCATCTCTGTCTCCTCGCCCATCTCCTCGTCGGCCAGATCGTCCATGCTGACTTGCGCCTGGGCCTGGTCCTGCTGGTCTTCCTGGCTCTGCTCGGGGTCGGCGTCGGTATCCTGATCGTCGGAATCGTCCTGCCCGGAGCTGTCGGGATCGGGCTGTTCCTCGGCGTCTTCCTCGGCCTGGTCGTCCTGATCCTCGTCTTCCGCATCGGGGTCTTCGCCCAGTTGGTCGCCATAGCCGAGATCGGTGATGATCTGGCGGGCGAACTTGGCGAACTCGGTCTGGTCAGCGAGCTTGTCCTGCAGTTCCTCCAGGGTTCCGCCGGCCTGTTCCTCGATAAAGCCGCGCCACAGGTCCATCACGTTCTGGGCGTTCGGTGGCAGGTCGCGGCTCGTGGCCAGATGGCGGATCAGATAACCGGCGGCCACCGGCAGTGGCGCCTCGCTGGCCTGCTTGATCGCGTCATAGCCGCGCTGCATCGCTTCGTTGGCGATCTTGACGTCGATGTTCGACGCGGTGCCGGGCATGTCGCGGGCACCCATCGCCTCGCAGCGGGCGGTTTCCATCGCCTCGTAGAGATCGCGCGCCATGTCGCCGGGCGGGGCATAGCGGGCGTGCACGCCATCGTCGTGGTACTTGCGCTGCAGCGCCAGCGCGTCGGCGGTGCCGCGCGCCAGCAACACCTCTTCGCGGGTCATCCGGCGGGACACCTGCGGCAGGCGCAGGGCCTCGCCCGTCAGCCCCGACGGGTCGACCGTATAGGTTACCGACAGCTCCGGGTCGTCGGCCATCACCTTGGTGGCCTCGGCCAGTGCTTTTTTGAACGGGTCGGCGGGGTTGTCGGTTTTGTTCATCTGGGCGGGTCCCTTGTTGCCGCGCGATATCGCGGCGCGCGCGGCGGTGTGCTAAGAGATGTATTCGGACATGCAGCGGAAAATGGCAAGCTTTGTCCCGGTGATTTGGGATAGGGTAGCCCTCCGTTCCTGACTTCGGGACCAGTCTGCGGTCCCGCGTCAACCATTCTGACCGCGGCCGGAGCCGTGCCATGCGTATTGCCATCATTGCCGTTGGAACCAGCTTCGGTGCCGGGCTGATCACGGCGATGGCCGAACTGGCCCCGCTGGTGTCGCTGGGTGGGCGCAGCACGCAAGAGGCGCGGGTGCTTGGCCAGACCAGCGTTTCGGCCGCTCCGGGCGGGCTCAACGCCTCGCCGCCCGGCGCAATCGTCTTTATCGATGACGAACGCAATCCCGACGCCTGGGCGGCAGCGCAGAAAAGCGCGGAAACATGGGATTACCTCCCTGAACTTTGCTGCCGGTCTGCGTTGGCGTGGCGTTCGGCATGGTCACGGCCCGTTTCAGCCCCTCGCGGGGCCACAAAGGCGTCTCGGCTTTGTTCCGAGGCATCGTGTGCCGCCAGTGCCACGCGGGCGCCACGGCGGTGCCGGTGAAAACCGCGACGCCCCGATGGTCAGCTCCGGGGCAGCACCAGGTCGCGGCAGTCGTTGATATGGGACTGCACGGCGTGCCTGGCGTCGTGGCCATCGGCACCCCGGTCCAGATCGGCCAGCAGCCCGGCCATTTCGCCCCAGCCGCGCGATCGCCAGAGCGTGCCTTGCCCCGCCGGGACCCCTTGCGCGATAGCGTCGGGCATGGTGGCGTCCAGCAGCATCTCGAACAGTCCCGCCAGTCTCTGGCTGTCACGGGCGCCAGCGTCGCGCAGGGCGCGTTGCCGGGTGGCCAGCGCCGATAGCCGGCCTGAACATGTTGCGAACAACTCGGCGCGCTCAAACGATCGTGCGGGCAGCGCAGAGGCGGGCGTGATGCCCTGCAAAACAAGGGCTGCACCCAAGAAAATGAGAGGGGTGATCCGTGTCATCCATCAAGCTTACGGCCGGAATATCAACAGTCAATAGTGTATATACAAATAATGTGCAAATGATGTTAATTGCACATCAAGAAGCGATATGCGATTCCCGTTAACCCAGCAGCAGACTGTTGCATGCGGCGATGTGAACATCGACCAATGCACTGGCTTGCTCGGCCTGGTCCCGATCGCTGCCGAAACTTGCGCGGGTCAAAAGCTCGGCCAATGCGAACTTGGCCTCAATCCGGCGGGCCAGCACTGCGCGGCCCTGTCCGGGCGGGGTCACCGCCGCAAGCAAGTCTATCATCCGGGCGCGCCGGGCGCGGGTATCATCGGCGCGCGACGTGTCCATCAGCCATTGATGTTCCATCAGCGCCGAGAGACGTCCGGTGCATGTGGCGAAGGTCGTAACCAAATCGTCTTGCGCTGACATTGCCACCCCCGGGCCGAGGAACAAGGCGAGAACACAGGAGGATAAAAAACTTTTTACTTTGCACATGACTTAATCAGTAGGGCAAATATTAAGCCCGTCAATCACGCAGAAAGAAAAATTTTAGTCCGGTAAAGAAATGTGGGCACAGTACACAACGCGAAACGGCGGCCCGATACGGACCGCCGCTGAACCAATTTGGCGCGAATGTTTCGGAGGGTTATCCCAGCGATGTGCTGGCGGCGCTTTCGGGCAGTTCCTCATCAAAGCAGCGCTGGTAGAACTCGGCCACGGTCTGGCGTTCCAGCTCGTCGCATTTGTTCAGGAACGACAGGCGGAAGGCATACCCCACATTACGGAAAATCTCGGCGTTCTGCGCCCAGTTGATCACGGTCCGGGGTGACATCACGGTCGACAGGTCACCGTTCATGAAAGCGGTGCGGGTCAGGTCGGCGACGGTCACCATCTGGGCGACGGTCTTGCGGCCCTTTTCGGTGTTGTAATGCGGCGCCTTCGACAGCACGATCATCGTCTCGGCGTCATGGCTGAGATAGTTCAGCGTCGCTACCAGCGACCAGCGGTCCATCTGAGCCTGGTTGATCTGCTGGGTGCCGTGGTAGAGGCCGGTGGTATCGCCCAGGCCAACGGTGTTGGCGGTGGCGAACAGGCGGAAATAGGGGTGCGGCGTGATGATCTCGTTCTGGTCCATCAGCGTCAGCTTGCCGTCATGTTCCAACACCCGCTGGATCACGAACATCACGTCGGCCCGGCCGGCATCGTATTCGTCAAACACGATGGCGACGGGGTTGCGCAGCGCCCATGGCAGGATGCCTTCGTGGAATTCGGTCACCTGCTTGCCGTCGCGCAGCTTGATCGCGTCCTTGCCGATCAGGTCGATCCGGCTGATATGGCTGTCGAGGTTGACGCGCACGGCGGGCCAGTTCAGCCGGGCCGCGACCTGTTCGATATGGGTCGATTTGCCGGTACCGTGGTAGCCCTGAATCATCACCCGGCGGTTATGTGAAAATCCGGCCAGGATCGCCAGCGTGGTGTCTGCGTCGAACTTGTAGGTCGGGTCGACGGTCGGCACCCGGTCGCTGCCATCAGCAAAGCCCTTGACCTTCATGTCGGTGTCGATTCCGAACACATCACGCACCAAAATCTCTTCCGTGGGTTTCGCGGTGATGTCGATTGCGCCGTCAGCCATGCCGTCCGTCCTTTTTCTTTGTCCCATACTGGGAACCGAACCCGCTCGTGGTGCAACATTACGCCGGGGAGGGCAAGGGGAAGAGCGCACAGAAAATTACTGACGCGGTGTTGAGGTGCGCGTTGCCCGCTCTGGGTGCGGAAATTTCCGGGGTTTGACGCCGCCGGCCAGTCCGCCGCGCGCCCGCCCGCTGTGGTTTGTGGCCTGCATTGCGATAATCCTTTGGCTCCTGGCTGAAATGGAACCGGCATCAAACCTGCGGCGGCAGATGTTTTGCCGCCGCATGTGGTAACTACAGCGTCCGGCCTTTTACCTGAATCATGTGACACGAATATCCCGAGAACGCCGAAAGCGTGGTAGGGGAGTGGTGTCTCAACTCTAAGGCCGGGCGCTTTATGGTTCCTTGGGAGAGAAAGCAGGACATTGACGCACAACATGCGTCGCCGGGGCTTGGGGGCGCCGCGATTGCCTTGATTCCCACTGTATCGGTGGCGGAAGACAAGCCGTTGAACGTCCTGATCGTCTGGGGCGATCTGCAGGTCCGCACAACCGTCCGGAACGCCCACACCGCGCTCGGCACATCCGTCACTGCAGCCGCAGGATTGGTCCGTCCGGGAAAAGGGGAACCGCGCTCAGACCCCGATTTGTGCAACAGCGCCTGCCTGTGGGCATCGTCGGAAATGGCGATACCACCGGGCGCGGCCAGCGGTTCGATCCCGGCGGCGATGTCGCCCACATGCACACCAATGCGCAGCTGAAGGCGCGGGGCGTCCGCGTCGCGGGTCAGGGCAAGCGAATATCGGATTCGGCCTCGACCGCGACGACGGCAGAGGTGAATTCCACGAGAAACCCGCGACCATTGTTTTGAGCATGCGGCCGCCAAACCGCGCCGGAACGGGGGCCAGAACGGGGTTCTGCAAGGCGCGCACGGCGGCGATGGCGCCGGTCTCAGCCGCGCCCATCAGGCGCGAGTACCCCACCACGTCCAACGCGATGATTGCCGGCAGCTGCCAGCCGCCCGTCCACCCGGTCCGCCATGGAAAAACCCTAACGGCAAAGGGCGGCCCGCGCCGATCGAATTGCGGGCCGCGACGGACCTGCTTACTTGAAGTTGCGGCTTTCCTTGATCTGGTCCCAGGCCCAGACGACCTCCTGCAGCTGTTCTTCCTGGCTGCGATCGCCGCCGTTCATGTCCGGGTGCAGCACCTTGATCAGCTTCTTGTAGGCCTTGCGCACCTCGGCCTTGGACCAGGTGTCCTTGGCTTCGAGGATATCGATCGCACGGCGTTCGGTTGGCGGCAGGCGGCGGCCGCTGGCGCCTGAACCACGGCCCGGATTCTGCGTCGCGTTGGCGCCCAGCACCTGATGCGGATCCTCGATGCCCAGCCGCGCCCAAGCGCGCGCTTCGGGGTCGTTGATCGGCTTGGTGGTGCGTTCCCAGACCTTGTCCTTGGTCTGCTGCGCGTTGATTTCGGCCTCGGTGGTTCCGTCAAAGAAGTTCCACTTGAGGTTATATTCGCGCACGTGTTGCTGGCAGAACCAATAGTAGTCGTCCAGCACATCGGGCGCCTTGGGCGCGCGGAACTTGCCGGGTTCGCCACAGCCCTCGTGGTCGCAGATGCGCACCGAGGTCTCGGAGGCGCCAGACATGCCACGGCGTCCGCGCGGGTTCTTTTTCTTGGCGGATGACACCGACATGTCAAACCCGAAGGGATCTGGTTTTACCATCGCGGGGCGCCTTTACGATACATCTGTTCGACTCGGAGGCCAGAGTTTAATCTAAGTGACGCCAGATAGAAGAGGGGGCGGCAAAAAAAATGCCGCGTGAGCAAAATATGCCCGTAACGGATGAAATCGAAACCCGCTTGACCGAAGCCTTTGCACCTACCGAGCTGATCGTGGTCGATGACAGCGAACGCCACCGGGGACACGCCGGTTACCAAGAGGGGGGCGAAAGCCATTTCAACGTGAAAATCCGCGCCCCGGCCTTTGACGGGCAATCGCGGATCCAGCGGCACCGGGCGGTGCATAACGCGCTGGGCGCCGATCTGGTTGGGCGCATCCACGCGCTGTCTCTGGACATCGGGGTCTGAACCGGCCTAGGTCGGCTTGTCGCTCTCGCCCTCATCGCCGGACTTTTCCGCCTTGCCGGCGGCGCGGGCGCGCAGGGCGCTGGTCATGCCGACCACCTCGCTGACCTCCTCGACGCCATTGTCCTTCAACATCCGGGTCGCCCCTTCAAAGGGCGGTTCCTGCGGCGTCTCGGAAATCGGGGCGGGCGCGGCGACGGTATCGTCCGCGTGCAGCGGCGCGGGCGCGCCAACCGGCGGATCGGCGTGCACCAGCACCGGCAGGTCGATTTCCTCGGGTTGGAACACCGCGACGTCGTCCTCGGCGGCACGCCGGAACACCAGCACATTGCGCCAGTTGGTGGCCGACCCGGTCAGCCCGCTGCGTTCGTCGCTGGGCAGCAGTTCGGCGCGCAGGTATTCCCAGCCCTCCGCGCCCATCTCGTTCAGCACCGTTTCCACCGACAGGGCAAAGCGGCCTTCGGGTGTTTTGACACCCTTGGCTTTCTGGCCTTTCGACGGGGCGGGGATGACTTTGTATTCGTAGCGGGGCATCTTGGTTCCTGAAGGCTCGGGCCGATCTGACCGGGTCAATCTAGCAGGTTGCGCCAAATGGGAAAGAGGCGGTACGGGCACGGAGG
>JBFHMM010000099.1:0-13242 GCA_041594355.1 Paracoccaceae bacterium
ACGGTCGGATCGAATGCCCCCGCCGTCGCCCGGTGCAGGCTGTCCGAGAGGCTGAGCACCTCCAGCATCTCGGCCGCCGGACAGGGCAGCACCCCGTCCCGGTTCAACCGCGCGACTTCGCTGTCGTCGCGGTACAGGCTGAAGATGGCCTCCAGCCGGGCGATTTCCCGCTCCACGGCGGCAAAGACCCGCTCCGCCTCGGTCGCGGACAGACCGATCAGCGTCATCGACGCGGGCGCGCCCAGCGCCACGCCGCGCCAGCGTTCGGTCGCAGCCTGCGCCGGCAGCCCCGCGACAGAGGCGGCGGCGGAAATTGTCAGGAAACGGCGGCGCGTCAGGGTCATGACGGGATCTCCAGTGTTGCGTCCAGGTCGACGGCACCCAGCGCCGCATCGTCGGGAATGTCATCCAGCGCCAGGGACTGGCCCCCGTATCGCGCCACGAACCCTTCCGCCTTGGCCGGGTCGGAAAACGGCACGATCTCTGGCGCGCCCATGCCGCCCGCCACGTTAGAGCCGACGACGAAGACCGCTTCTCCCGCCGCGATCCAGTTCTGCGACCCGGGCCGCGCCCAGGACCGTGCCGCGCCCATGTCGTTGACATAGATGGCGACGATTTCGGCGTCGCGCTCAGGGCTCTTGAGATAGGCCACCAGATCGCGCACCTGGGCGAAGAACAGTGGCTGCGGGTAACCATCCAGATGGATCTGCCCCTTGGGGCCGGGGTGGTCGGCGATGTTCATCTGGCAGAAATGGGCCAGCGCCTCGGCCGTCAGTTCGATGGGCGGCGGCGGCGCCTTGGCCTCTTCCTTGCAGGCGGCCAGCGTGGCCAGGGCGACCAGCGCGATCAGGGTGAGGCGTCTCACGGTTCCACCCTCCGAAAGGCCGCGCGGGCCAACATAAAACCGATCAGCGGCCAAGCCAGCAGCGACAGCGGCGCGGCCCATACGGGCAGCGCGGTGGCGGCCCCGGCCATGCCGCTGGTCAATGCCACCCCTTCGGAGGCGGCCATGTTCCACACCCGGAAGGCATCCGCCGGGTTGGCGACCATCACCCATGGGAACACGGTCTGGGTGAACCAGCCGCCCGCGTCCATCACCACCGCACCCAAGAGGCCCAGATCATAGAGCACCACGAAGACCAGCCAGACACCGGCCGACAGTCCCGCCGCCGCAGCCGGGCCGCGCGCCAGCGCCGACAGCATGTAGCCCAGCACCAGAAACACGGTGCCCAGCAGGATCGAGGTACCGATCAGCCGCGCCATAGCGGTCAGGCTTTCGGCCCCGGCCCCGCCCGACAGCCCCGCCACCGCTCCGGCCGTGCCAAAGCCCACGGTCATCGCGATGGCCAGCGCGGTCACATGCGCCAGCCCCTTGCCAAGCAGGATCTCGCCGCGCCCCGCCGGATAGGACAGGAGCAGACCGAGACTGCCGCGATCGGCCTCGCCCGCGATGGCGTCAAAGGACATCATCAACGCCAGAAGCGGCGCAAGATACACCGACAGCGTGGTCATCGAGGCCACGGAAATGGTCAGCATGTCGACACCTAGCGACCCGGTCGGCGCGCTGCCCGCAAAGGTCAATGCCAGCGCGAAGAGCACCATGATCAGCGTGGCCATGAACAGCCAGCGGTTGCGGCGCAGGATCAGCATTTCGGCTTGCGCAATGGCAAATACCCGTCCCATCATGCCTGCCCCTCCCGTGCATAGTGGCGATACAGATCCTCAAGGCGCGGGGGCGTCATCTCGACATCGGCCACCGTGTCGCCCATCGCCGCGATCTCGCGCAGCGTGCGCATCTTGGTGTCGGGATCGCACAGCAGCTCGACCGAGACGCCGTTGATCCGTGTGCCGCCGGTCCGGGCAGCGATGGTGTCGGCATGTCCGTCCAGCGCGATCACCCTGACCCTGGTCGGCAGACCGGCGGCGCGTGACAGGTTGGCCAGCGTGTCGTCGGCGACCTTGACCCCCTTGCGCAAGATGGCGATGCGGTCGGTGCGGGCCTCTACCTCGGTCAGCGCATGGCTGGCGATCAGCACGGCGGTGCCCTGTGCGGCCAGCTCGTCGATGATGGCATAGAGATCCTGCCGCGAGATCGGGTCCAGCCCGCTGGTCGGCTCGTCCAGCAGCGCGACTGTCGGTTTGCCCAACAGCACCTGCGCCAACCCCAACCGCTGCCGCATCCCCTTGGAATAGGTGCCGATCCGGCGGTCCAGCGCATTGCCCAGGCCCACCCGCTCCAGCAAGCCGGGAACATCCGCGCGCTGCCCGTCGAGGCGGGCGAATAACGTCAGTTGTTCGCGCCCCGTCAGCGCGGGATTAAAGCTGACCGCCTCGGGCAGGAATGCGGTGGCGCCGCGCGCCGCCGCGCTGCCCGGTTTCGCCCCGGCGACCGAGATCGCGCCGCCGTTCAGCGGCGTCAGCCCGAGGATGGTTTTCATCAGCGTCGATTTGCCGGCCCCGTTGTGGCCCAGCAGCGCCACCCGTTCACCGGGGGCGACAGTCAGGTCCACGTCAAACAGGACCTGCGTCTTGCCGCGCATCTTGGACGCGGCGCGGATGGTCAGGGCGTTATCCGTCATGGGGCACCTTCTTGCTTGCCTCCGGCACTTTGGGTTGCATCAACGCATGGCTGTCAATGACACCGCCCGGCAACAGCGCCGGAAAGGCGGATTGTGACCACCGCACCAACTGCACCGCCGGTGAACCCAGCAGCAGCTTGGCCGCGGGTTGGGTCCACAGCACGTGGTCCATACTGTCGTTCGGGCGATAGGGCACATCGGCGATACCGTTGCCGTCCACGTCATAGGCGGCGAAATCGGACCAGTAGTTGCCGCGCCCGTTCTCGGACCATTCCACCCAACGGGTCGAGACATATTTGACCTGCGTGCGGTTGCCGACAAAGGCGTTGCCAACCATGCGGTTGCCTTCGGAGCCGGCGGTAAAATGGATGCCGATGCCACAGCCTTCGAACCAGTTGTCGGAGAAATCATTCTTGTTGGAGTTATAGAGGAACGAGCATTTCTCGGCCCCGCCGCGCACGACGTTGCCAGTGATCTCGCTTTTGTTGGTGTAGTTCAGCATCACGCCGTGTTCGCGGTCGCCGACCGAGAGGTTGTTCGCGACCCGCACCCGTTTCGAGAACATTACCGCATAACCCAGATCGTTACCGATCGAGACATTGCCGGTGACCTCGGAGTTGTTGACGTACATGTAATGCACGGCAAAGCGAAGGTCGCGAAACAGGTTGCCGCGGAAAATATTGCGTTTCGAAGAGTTTACAAAGATCCCGTCGCGGCCCCAGCGGATGTCATTTGCCTCGACCACCGCGCCGGGCGCGTTCCAGACGTAGACCCCGTTGCCGCGCCGGTTCATATGGCGGTCCTGGCGCCCCTCGATCACGTTTTCGGCGACCCGCGCGTCGCGCGCGCCGTGGATGTCGATGCCATAGAGGTTGCCCAGCACCCGGTTGCCGGCGATCTGCGGCGCGCTCGCCTCCCTGGTCAGCTTGATGCCGCTGTCGATCTCTTCGTGGCTGGACCCGGAGCCGACCACCGTCACCCCGCGCACGGTGACGTCCGCGCCGGTGACGGTGATTACACTGCCCCTGCCCCCGCCGTCGATGGTGGCCTTTCCCCCGCCCTCCAGAACGATGGGAAAGTCCAGAACGAGGGTTTCGTCATACGTACCGGGCCGCAAGCGAAGCGTGTCGCCCGGCGCGGCTCGGCCCAATGTTTCGGCGATGGCCCCCGCGCGCACCGGCACGTCCCACTCCGCCGCAGGCAGCGGCGCAGCGATCAGGGCGGATATTAACGGGAGCCAGCGCATGGCTTAGGACGCCCGCGGTTCGACGAACATCCGGCCGCGCATTTCCATGTGCAGCGCGTGGCAGAACCACTGGCAATAGAACCAGTGCACGCCCGGACGATCCGCAACAAAGGTCACCGAAGAGGTCGCCTGTGGCCCGACCTCCATCGCGACGCCAAAGTTCGCCATGCAGAAGCCGTGGGTCACGTCGTCTACGTCATCCATGTTAGTGACATAGACCGTCACCTCGTCGCCCTGTTTGACCGTGAACTTCTCCATTGAGAATTCCGGTGCCACCGAGGACATATAGACGCGCACCTTGTTGCCGTCGCGGATGATCTCGTCGTGGCCCCAGTCCAGATCGACGCCATCGGCCTCGGCCTGTTTGCGGGCGTCTTCCCACAGCGGGTCGTTGCGGTCGTAGATGTTGACCGGGTTGACGATGTCGCGGCGCACAATGATCGAATCGTGCGGTTCGGCAAAGGTCGGGCCGTCGTGCACCACTTTCATCTTGTCGCCGTCGAGCGAGATCAACTGCTCGTTCTCGGGCTTTAGCGGACCCACGTTCAGGAACCGGTCTTTCGAGAACTTGTTCATCGAAATCAGCCACTTGCCGTCGGCTTCTTTGGTTTCACCCATGGAGGTTGAGTTGTGACCCGGCTGGTACTGCACGTCGACCTTGTCGAGGATCGGATCGACGTCTTCGCCCGCGAACTGGGCGATCGCCTTGTCGACGTTCCACTTCACAACCTGGCTGTCGAGGAACAGCGTGGTAAAGCAGTTGCCCTTGCCGTCGAACGCGGTGTGAAGCGGGCCAAGACCCAGCTGAGGTTCTGCCACGATGCACGAGCGCGGATCGGCCCCGTCGAACACGGCGTCCAGCTTGGTCACGTCCATGACGGAGACGGTCGGGCTAAGCTTGCCGTTGATCATTACGTGCTTCATGTCGGGCGCGGTATTAATGCCGTGCGGCGAGTTCGGGATCGGGATGTACCGGGTGTAGTTCTTGCCCGTGTCCTTGCGCCCATCGACGACCTTGACACCGTTCAGCTCTTGATAATCACCCGCGGCGATACCAGCCTCGATTTCCTTGAGGTTGAAAACGACCACATGATCGGTCTCGTTCGCGGTCATCTCGGCCAGGTTCATGCCCATTTCCGAGTTGTACGAAGTCGAGAAGGCGTATTTGCCCTGGTAGTCGCAGTCGGTGTTGTCGAGGTTGCCCGACACGATAACCTGCCACGCGATTTCCATCGTGTCACCGTCAATGGCGGTGAAGATGTTCACGTATTCCTCTGGCTTGTCGAGGACAGAACCGTCGTTGATCAGCGGCGCCTCGTGTTCGCCGTTGGCAAAGACATAGCCGGTGCGCGGGTATTTCTGCGGCCGCATGCCGTGGATGTCATGCGCGTTCGGGATCTCGATGATCTTGTCGCATTTCATGATGTCGCAGCGCACGCGGGCCACCCGGGTGTTGGCCTTGTCGTTCATAAACAGATAACGGCCGTCATAGGTGCCGTCGGTGAACGACATATGCGGGTGGTGCAGGTCGCCGTTGTCGTAGGTAACCTTGCCGTTGGCGGCGAGGAAGCTCTTGGTCTCCTCGGTCAGACCTTCGGTCAGCACCTTGAGCGACTCGTTTGTCTGGCCCCAGCCGGTGGCCGAGCAGCGGTTGAACACCGGAACCCGCATCAGTTCGCGCATCGACGGGATGCCCATGATACGCAGTTCGCCGGTCTGGCCCGAGGACCAGAAGCCGTAATAGTCGTCCAGCTCACCCGGAGCCAGATGGCTGCTGGCGGCGGCGGCCTGCGCGGCGTTGCCGCCCAGCAGGGTGCTGCCGACACCGGTTCCGGCCAGGACAGCGCCGGTGGCCGTGGCCCCCAGCAGCCCGCGCCGGGTCATGGCAAGTTTTTTGAAAGCTTCTGACATAGTGTTCCCTCCTTCAAGAAGCGGTCGTGGTTGTGTCGTTTGGATGGTTCGCCGGTGGTTTTCCGAGGTTCGGCGCCGGC
Source organism: Paracoccaceae bacterium (assembly GCA_041594355.1). Taxonomy (GTDB): domain Bacteria; phylum Pseudomonadota; class Alphaproteobacteria; order Rhodobacterales; family Rhodobacteraceae; genus JAIUZI01. Next base: position 5,817 of record JBFHMM010000099.1, read on the forward strand.
GCCTTGCCGACTTTCTCGCGCCGTTTGAGCTGGCGGATGACGACCGGGCACTTGGCCTCGGATTGGTAAAGCACCTGGCAGTGCAGGCAGTTCACACATTCGTTCGGGTTGATTTCACCCGTGGGGTGGATCGCCTGCACCGGGCATTCGTTGGCGCAAGTGTGGCAGGGGCTGCCGCATTCCTTGTAGCGTTTCAGCCAGTCGAACATGCGAATCCGGGCCGGGATCGCCAGCGCCGCGCCCAGCGGGCACAGGTAGCGGCAGTAGAACCGTTCGATGAATAACCCCGCAACCAGCAGCAGCACCGCAAAGACGACAAAGGGCCAATCGCGGATGAATTTGAGGATGATCGCGGTCTTGAACGGTTCGATCTCGGCATAGGTTTCGGCCAGCGGGATCGACACGAAAGACAGCCCGAACAGCCCAAGGAAGATCATGTATTTCGCCGGCCAGAGCCGTTCGTGCAGTGCCCAGGGCAGTTCCCACTGCGGAATCTTGAACAGCCGTCCGATGCGGTTGGTCAGCTCTTGCAGCGCGCCAAAGGGGCACAGCCAGCCGCAATAGGCCCCCCGGCCCCAAAAGAGCAGTGCGGCGGCCACCGCGAACCACTGGATGAACACCAGCGGATCCAGCAGGAAGGCATCCCATGTGAACCCGGTGCGCAACGATCCCGCCAGCGCCATCAGGTTGACCACGCTCAGCTGCGCGTTGGCGTACCAGCCCAGGAACACCAACGTCACCGTCAGATATCCCATGCGGAACCAGAAGAACGCGCGCTGGTGCCGGGTCGCCTGCATCTGGAAGAAGAAGACCCCCGTCAGCACCAGCAGCATCGCACCCAGCACGCCGATTTCCATCTTGCGGTCGCGCCAGATCCGTTTCCACAGCGCCGCCTTGGCGTTGGCTTCGCCGGTGGCGTCATCCACCACCTTGGGCGCGGCGACCGGCAACAGGAAACGTTCGGGCAGTTTGTAACCCAGATCGAAGGTCAGAAAGATCTTGTCGACCGCGCCCACCGCGCGCTGCACCAGCAACTGCAGGCGGAAAGGTTCGGCCGGATCGAACTCGGCATCCGCCGGGATCGTGAACATGTCCAGCTCGGTGAATGTCGGGCTGTCGGTGGTGGCCAGATCGCCCAACCGCCGCTGCTGCTTATCAAAAAAGCGCACCGACTGATCGCCCTGGATCAACTGGATACGGTCAAAGATACCGCCCCGGACATAACCCGAGCCCTTGAACGAATAGGCCCCGCGCCCCAGCACCAGAATAGCGTGCTCGCCCTCTTTCAGCCGTTTCTTGAGGTTTTCGTATTCGGCATCGCCCAGCAGGGTCCGGCCAATCGACGGCACCGAGACCAGCGCCGTGTGCATGTCGATAAAGGTATCCTCGGGCGCGCCCGGTTCGGGGCGCTTGATGGCGCGGGCGTCGCCGGTCTTCTCGAAGGCCGCGTTGACCTGGCCCACGTCCAGCGTCATCCGCCGGATCGAGCCGTCGCCCGACAAGGTGGTCCAGTCGCTGACCTCCTGCCTGGAAATATCGACCTCGCGTTTCGGCCCGGTGTCAACGGTCGGCGCCAGCCCGCCCAGCCCCAGCGCGCGCGACACCTTGATGCCGCCCCGCACGAGGCTGTCGTCGATCACCATGATCGTCACCGTGGCACCTGAGATGATGTCCAGATCGTGCCCCTCGCCCCCCGTGGCGGCCTCGACCTTTAGATCCAGCCCGGCGTACCCTTCCGTCAGGGCGACCATTTTCGAGTTGGGGATACCGATCAGCACGATCGGTTCGGAGTGTTTGACCAGTTTCACCCCGGTCAGCACCGCGTCGTCGTCGATGGCGGCGACCACGTGGATCGGTTTGCCGGAATACCCTGTGGTGCCGACGAAATCCGAGGTCAGAAAGGCCCAGGCGACCCGCTCGCCGCCCTTGAGTACCGGGGCGGTCTTGACGTCGTCGCGCACCGGCCCAAAGGCATCGGCACCGGGAAACAGCTCGGACGGGCTCAGGTCGGGAAGGAAACTGTCGAGGCTGTCGGCCTGTACGCGCTCCGCGCCGACCAACAGCGCGAGGACACAGAAAAGGGAAGCCGACCAGCCGGAAATGGCGCGCCTGTGTGTCACAGCGCTCTCCTTTCAAAAGACACGGCGGCCGTGACTGCGCGAGGGTCGGGCAGGTACACATCACTGAGCGCACCCGGAGGCCCCCGGTTGTCCGGCCAGAATCTTGCAGGGTTATCAGGAATTTCCGGTGCGTATCGCATCGGCTCAATGGGCGTGTCGTGCGGCCCGACCGGCCGCATCAACGCCGGCGGTAGCGCACCGGTGGCAAAAACCGCGCACGTCGTGCAGTCGTCGCAATCCGGACAGGGCAGGTCCGACGGCGCGCCGTCGGCCATGTCTAACCGGATCAGCTCCACCCCGTCGGTGCCGCAGATCTCGATCCACTCACCGTCGCCCGCCGCCTGTGCCGCCGACGGCAGGACCCCCGGCAGCGCCAGCAGAACCGTGCAAATCGCAGCAATTCCGAGCCGTTGCGCATGAACGGCAAGCACTCTGATCGACTGGATATGTGGCAACAGACGCAGCACGAACCTATCACTTCCTGTTCACGACTCGGGCAAACGGTAAGCCGTTCACCGGGCCGGCGACTTGACCAAAGTCAGGCGGCGAACTCTATTGCGCGGCCATCGGCATCCGGGCGATCTGGCAGCGGGCCCAGAGCGTTTCCAGCGCTAGCGCCAGGTGGTCCAGATCGGCTTCCGAATGCACCGGCGACGGGGTGATACGCAGCCGCTCGGTGCCCTTAGGTACAGTGGGATAATTGATCGGCTGGATATAGATGCCGAATTCCTCCAGCAGAGTATCGGAGATGAACTTGCACTTGACCGGGTCACCCACCATCACCGGGATAATGTGGCTGGGGTTCGGCAGGTGCGGAATGCCCAGCGCGTCGAACCGCGCGCGCAGCTGCGCCACGCGGGTCTTTTGCAGGTCGCGTTCCGCGTTCGACCCCTTCAGGTGCCGGACCGAAGCCGCTGCCCCCGCCGCGATCGCCGGCGGCAAGGCCGTGGTAAAGATGAAACCGCTGGCGAAACTGCGTACGAAATCAACTAGGTCCGCGCTGGCGGCGATGTAACCTCCAACCACGCCGAAGGCCTTGCCCAACGTGCCCTCAATCACCGTCAGCCGGTCCATCAGCCCCTCGCGTTCGGCGATACCGCCGCCGCGCGGACCGTAAAGGCCCACGGCGTGCACTTCGTCAAGATAGGTCACCGCGTTATACTTGTCCGCCAGATCGCAGATATCCTTGATCGGCGCGATGTCACCATCCATCGAATAGACGCTTTCAAAGGCGATCAGCTTGGGCGCCTCGGGGTCGGCGGCGGCCAGCTTGGCCTCCAGGTCCTGGAGATCGTTGTGCTTCCAGATCACCTTTTGCGCGCGCGAATGGCGGATGCCCTCGATCATTGAGGCGTGGTTCAGCGCGTCGGAAAACACGATACAGCCGGGGATTTCGCTGGCCAGCGTGCCCAGCGCGGCCCAGTTCGACACATAGCCCGAGGTAAAGAGCAGTGCCGCCTCCTTACCGTGCAGATCGGCCAACTCGGCCTCGAGCAGCACATGGTCATGGGTGGTACCGGAAATGTTGCGGGTGCCACCCGCGCCGGCGCCGCAGCGGTCCACGGCATCGTGCATGGCCGCCAGAACATCGGGGTGCTGACCCATGCCGAGATAGTCGTTCGAACACCAGATCGTCACGTCGCGACGGGCGGTGCCGTCGGTCTGAACCGCCTCGGGAAACGCGCCCCGGCGCCGCTGCAGGTCGATGAAGACGCGGTAGTTGCCTTCGTCCTGCAAATCCGCAAGCCGCGACCTGAAATATTCGTTGTACCGCATGGCGCCCTCCGAAGGTCGTTGTTAGCTGTGCCGTTTTTTCCATCCGTCCGCGCCCCGATCCATGACAATAGTCAAGCCCGCGCACCGAAACCCGACGGCAATTTCGCGCCTAAAGGTTGCGCCATACCCGATTTTCTGTTGTGGCTAGGGCGGGGAAACACACGGGGATCACAGGGGTCGTGTCACACGAACGTCACAAATCACTCGCGCGCGCGTCGCTGTTCATCCGGTCGCTACCGGAGCAGCATGTCGAACAGCTGCTGTCGCGCTCGGGCTTTCGCCATTACGAACGGGGCGAGACGCTGTTTATTCAGGACGAACCGGCGCGGGTCATCCACCTGGTGCTGGACGGCTGGGTTAAACTGTACCGAATCGCGCCCAACGGCGCCGAGGCGGTGGTAAGCGTTTTTGCCAGCGGTGAAAGCTTTGGCGAGGCGGTGGCGCTGCGCGGCACCCCCTACCCGGTCTCGGCCGAAGCGGTGACGCCCTGCGACCTGATGTTGGTCCCCGCCGCAGTCCTGGTGCAGATGATGCGCGAAGACCCCGACATCTGTGTCGCCATGCTGGCCACGACATTCACCCACCTGCATTCGCTGGTGGCGCAGCTGGAACAGCTGAAGGCGCAGACCGGCGCCCAGCGGGTGGCTGAATTCCTGCTGGAGCTGGTGCCCGCCGATACCGATGGCTGCACTGTCACCCTGCCCTACGACAAGGCGCTGATCGCGGGCAAACTGGGCATGAAACCCGAAAGCCTGAGCCGAGCGTTTTCGCGGCTGAAACAGGCTGGGGTAAAGATCCGCAAGAACCACGCCGAAATCGAAAATATCGAACAACTCAGGGACTACGCCGAAGACGACCCTGCAGCCGCCTGGAGCAAGACCTGATGAACCGACTGACCGAGACCCTGGCCGCGATCGACGCCGCCAATGCCGCCGACCCCCGCCTGGACGAGGACCAGCCCGAGGCTCTGCTCTATGGCCAGCGGATGAGCGCGGAACTGGAACGGCTGTTTGCCGACGCCTCTGAACCGCTGCAACTGGCGGCGCGCGGCCAGCACATCGAACGCTGGGTGCTGGCGCGGGCGGATTACCCGGAGGGGCGCGCGGGCTATCTGAAATGGCGCCGCGACCTGGCCGCCCATCACGCCGAGCGCGTCGGCGGGCTGATGGAGGATGCGGGATACGGGCCGGACGAGATCTCGGCCGCGCGGAAGATGCTGCGCAAGGAGGGCATCAAGCGCGACGCCGATGTGCAGCGGCTGGAGGACGTCATCTGTTTCGTCTTTCTGAAGTGGTATTTCGCGCCTTTCGCCGCCAAGCATTCGCCTGAGAAGGTGCTGGACATCGTGCAGAAAACCGCCCGTAAGATGTCGGCGGAGGCCCGCGCTCGGGTACTGTCGGAGTTTGAATTGCCGGAAGATCTGGCCAGGGCTTTCGCCACCTGAGGCTCCCGCCCGTTGTCGGGGCCCCGCGGTCCCTCCTCCCGTTGAGCCTGGCCGCGCCTGCGGCGCGGCGGTTGGTGTTTGTCGCAGCGCCTGTGCCCTGATCAGACCAGGTAGAGCCCCAGCACGAGGACCGCAAAGAGCCCCAGCACCAAGGTAAAGCCGCGCAGCACGCCAGGCGCCTCATCGAGCCCCAGGTAACGCACCAGGATCACCCGCGCCTTGGCCAGCGCAATCAGCAAGATCGCGAGTGCGGTCATCTCGGCGCTTAGACCGCCCATGGTCAGCACTGCGGACCCTGCGCTGAGACCGATCAAGTTCATCCATGCCTTGACGAGCGGCATCGAGAAGAGTGGCACCCTCATCAGATCACCTCAACAGATAGACCACGGGGAACAGCAGCACCCAGACCAGATCGACCATGTGCCAGAACTGCGCCCCCGCCTCAATGTTTCGCGGGGAGTCCTTCCACGCGACCAGCAAGAGCAGCAGCACCCCGGCCACCACGTGGGCGGCGTGGAACCCGGTCAGCAGGTAGTAGAAGGTGAAGAACGGGTGGGTGTCCCAGCCGATGCCTTGCTCCGCCTTGTTGGCGTATTCCACCCCCTTGATCCAGAGGAAAACCACCCCCAGCGCCGCTGCCGCCCCCATCGCCAGCCGCGCCGCGAGCCGCGCGTCGGCCTGACGCCAGTGCAGCGCCTGCGCGGCCAGAAAGCCGCTGGTCACCAGCACGCCTGTGTTGAGCGCCGCGCCGGTGCAGTGCAGATGCGCCTGTGCCTCGGTAAAGCCCGCCGGATCGGTCAGCCGCACGCCCAAAAAGGCCAGAAGCCCTGCGCCGAATACCAGAAGCTCGCTGACGACGAGAACCCACATCATCAGCTCGCCCGGCAGATCGTCGATCACGCTGCTGTCGTTCATGCTCCGACCAGTTGCCGGTAGAGCTGCGGCAGGGCAAAGATCAGCTTTTCCGGCTCTGGGATCACCGCGAAACCACCCTGCCCGAACATCCGCGAGAACCAGCTCTTGCCGGATTTGTCGATGGTGATGCCAAAGACCGAATGGCCTGCGCGCCGCGCTTCACGCACCGCCATGGCGGTGTCCTCAATGCCGTGGCGGCCCTCGTAGTGATCGAGATCGTTGGGCTTGCCGTCGGTAATTACCAAGAGCAGCCGCCGCTTGCGGGCCTGGCTGCTCAGCTCGGCCGAGGTATGGCGGATCGCGGCCCCCAACCGTGTGTAGAAACCGGGGCGCAGGCTGCCCAGACGGCGCTCGATCAGCGGCCCCATGGGTTCGTCGAAGGCTTTGCAGGATTGCAGGTACACCCTATCGCGCTTCAGGGAAGAAAACGCGTGGATTGCAAAATCGTCGCCACAGGCGTTCAGCCCCCAGGCCAGCGCGTCCAGCGCCTCGCGCTCAATGTCGATCACCGCGCGCCCCGTTACCGCGCTCTCGGTCGAGCGCGACACGTCCAGCAGGATCGACACCGCAAGATCGCGCGCCTCGGGGCGCGATTGCAGCCAGACCCGCTCGCTGCCCTCGCCATTGGCGAGCCGGTCGATCTGGGCGCGCACAGCAGTGTCCATGTCCAGATCGTCGCCGTCCAGATGGCCGCGCGTGGTCACCCGCCCCGGGCGCAGCGCCTCGAACTGGCGCTTGACGGCGCGGATGCGGCGGGCGGCGGCGGGATCGTGGGCAAATGCCTCGTCCTCGGGCTTGGCCTCGGCCACGCTGGTCAAAACACAGACGTGATCGGGCAGATACGCCCCGGTGCGCACGTCCCATTCGGGGTACATCACCTGGCCCGACAGTTTCTCGCGGTCGACGTCCTCGGGCGCGAGATCAAGGTGCAGCTTCAGCCGCGTCGGCGGTGCCTTGGAGATCTGGCCCAGCCCGATCTCGTCCTGGTCGTCAGCGGCCTTCTTGGCGTTGTCGGGGTCGTCGTCGTCGACCCGGCGATTCAGGTTCAGGAACTCCGCCCAGCTCAGGATCGCTTCGAACTTGTGCAGGATTAAACTGTCGTTGCGCTCGGCCTGATCCGACTTGCGGCGGCGCGCGCGGTGGGTCTTTTCGCCGCTTTCCTCGGGCGCGC
>JBFHMM010000100.1:0-13019 GCA_041594355.1 Paracoccaceae bacterium
AAAACCGCGTTACCCGGCAAAAGCGTTTCGGTCTCCTGCGACAGGCCGATGCGGTTGCGCGTCTCGGTCGTTGAACCGGTGGCCAGCAGCGCGTCGAGAACGCGCAGCAGGTTGAGATCAAGCCAATTTGAATTTACTGTGTGGAATGCACTTATATCAAAATTTCATTTCATTTATGCCGTGTTTTTTGCCAGCCCAAAACCCGAGGACGCCCAAGATGGCGCTGCAGGAACACGGAAGAGGCGGCGTTGAGCGGTGGATTTCCGGGACCGGGGAGCATCGACTGCCAGGGAACCCGCTACGAGACCCTGCTGGCCACGGCGGACACCGGCGGCGCGTTCAGCGGGATCGACCGCGTGTCTCCGCTCTGTTCGGGACCGCCGCGCCACGCCCACGACGACGCCGACGAGACCTTTGTCATGCTGAGCGGTGAGGAGGGGTTCTGGCTGGAGGGTGAGAGCTTTGTCCGCACTGTCGGGCAGGAGGTGTTCGTACCGGGCGGCAAGGAACACATCTTTTGCGTCATCGGCGATCAGCCGGGCCGGCATCCGGGGATACTGACGCCGGGCGGGTTCGAGGGGTTCGTTCGTGAAATGGCAGAGGGCCGGTTCACGATCCCCAATGATATGGCCGGGATCACTGACATCGCCGCCCGCTACCACCTGACCTTTGCCGGCCCGCCGCCGGGTCATTAAACGAAATGCAACGCTGTAGAAGGAAACGCGCTATGTTCGGAATTGCTCGCTATTTCATGATTCTCGGGGTGGTGTCGGGGCTCATCGGCATGATCTGGGGTATCCAGATGTCCGCCACTCAGGACTACGGGCTGTCGCCAGCCCATGGTCACCTGAACCTGCTCGGTTGGGTCACCTTTTCAATCTTTGCGTTTTACTATCACGCCGTGCCCGAGGCGGCGGCGAGCCGGCTGGCGCAGGTTCACTTTGCCGTGGCGGCGCTGGGGTTGATCACCATTGTACCCGGCATCGTGATGGCGTTGACCGGTCAGGGCGAGGGCCTGGCCAAGCTGGGCTCGGTGCTGTCGCTTGTGTCGCTGCTGATCTTTGGTGCCGTGGTGCTGCGCCGGTAGGGCGCGCCGGTTGGCTAACCTGCCGCCGGTTAGAGCGCCCATCTCCCACAACGCAAGACGCCGCCCCGGCAAAGGGGCGGCGTCGATTTCCGTTACCGTGACGCACCGGGTCAGGCGACGTCGAACTGCAGCGGGCGCACCTGCTGGAACATGCCGGTATCTGTCAGCTTCTTCAGGGTCGGCGCGGGCACCTGGGCATCCACGTAGAGCAGCGCGATGGCGTCACCGCCGGCGTCCTTGCGGCCCAGGGTAAAGTTGGCGATGTTGACGCCGTTTTCGCCCATGGTCTGACCCAGGACACCGATAATACCCGGAATGTCCTTGTTGGTGGTGTAGAGCATATGCGCGCCGATCTCGGCGTCGATGTTGATGCCCTTGATCTGGATGAACCGCGGCTTGCCATCGCTGAACACGGTTCCCGCGATGGAACGTTCGCGGGTGTCGGTGACGACCGTCAGCTTGATGTAGCCATCAAAGGCGCCGGATTTGTCCTGGCTCGTGGTCGAGATCTGAACGCCGCGCTCTTTTGCCACAACCGGGGCGGAGACGAGGTTCACATCCGGGTTCACAGCCTTCATGATACCGGCCACGACCGAACAGTTCAGCGCGTCGAGGTTCATTTCGGACACCGAACCGTCATAGAGGATGTTGATCGCCTTGATCGGTTCATCCGTCATCTGGCCGATGAAGGCGCCCAGGTGACCGGCCAGTTTGACCCACGGGCCCATGACCTTGGCTTCCTCGGCGGTGACGCTGGGCATGTTCAGTGCGTTCTCGACGGCCCCGGTCAGCAGGTAGTTCGACATCTGCTCGGCGACCTGCAGGGCGACGTTTTCCTGCGCTTCGGAGGTCGCCGCACCCAGGTGCGGGGTGCAGACCACGTTGGGCAGACCAAAGAGCACGTTTTCCGTGGCCGGCTCTTGGGAAAAGACGTCAAAGGCCGCGCCTGCGACATGCCCGGATTTCAACAGCTCCGCCAGCGCCTCTTCATCGACCAGACCGCCACGGGCACAGTTGATGATCCGCACGCCTTTCTTGGTCTTGGCCAGGTTCTCCGCCGACAGGATGTTGGCGGTGGCGTCGGTAAGGGGCACGTGCAGGGTGATGAAATCGGCACGCTTGAGCAGCTCGTCCAGCTCGACCTTTTCCACGCCCATCTTGGCGGCCTTCTCTTCGCTCAGGAAGGGATCATAGGCCACGACCTTCATCTTCAGGCCCAGCGCGCGGTTGCACACAATAGAGCCGATGTTGCCCGCGCCGATAACGCCCAGCGTCTTGGCGGTCAGCTCGACACCCATGAACTTGGATTTTTCCCACTTGCCCGCATGGGTCGAGGCGCTGGCCTCGGGGATCTGGCGGGCGCAGGCGAACATCATCGCGATGGCGTGTTCGGCGGTGGTGATGGTGTTGCCGAAGGGCGTGTTCATCACGATCACGCCCTTTTTGGACGCGGCCGGCTTGTCGATGTTGTCGGTGCCGATCCCGGCGCGGCCGATGACCTTGAGGTTGGTGGCGTTCTCGAGGATCTTTTCCGTCACCTTGGTGGCCGAGCGGATGGCGAGTCCGTCATAGTTGCCGATGATCTCAGCCAGTTTGTCCTTGTCCTTGCCCAGGTCGGGCTGGAAGTCGACGTCAATGCCGCGGTCGCGGAAGATCTGGACGGCGGCTTCGGAAAGTTTGTCGGAGATGAGTACTTTGGGGGCCATGATGGTGGTCCTTGATGCGAATGTCAGGAGAAAATCCGAGGCGGCGGGCGCCGGAATTTTTCAAAAATTCCGTTCGTTTTCTTTGCAAGAAAACGGTGTGCCGCCTCGGCTGTTGCGTGCTTATGCGGCCTCAGTGAGGGCTGCGATCTCAGCCTCGAAGGCCCAGGCGAGCCAGGGCAGCATCGCCGCGATATCCGTGGTTTCCACCGTGCCGCCGCACCAGATCCGCAGTCCGGCCGGCGCGTCGCGATAGGCTCCGATGTCCAGCGCGATGTTCTCGGTCTCCAGCCGTTTGGCCACGGCCTTGGCAAAGGCGGCGCCGTCGGTGATCCGTGCATCGGTGAACTTCAGGCAGACCGACGTGTTCGAACGGGTCGCGTCATCTTCGGCGAGGTTGGCGATCCAGTCGTTGGCGTCGCAGAAGTCGAACACGGCCTGCGCGTTGGCGTCGGCGCGGGCGATCAGCCCCTCGAGTCCACCGACCGAGCGGGCCCAGTCCAGCGCGAAGAGGTAATCCTCGACCGCCAGCATTGAGGGCGTGTTGATCGTCGCGCCGGTAAAGATGCCATCGATCAGCTTGCCGCCCTTGGTCAGGCGGAAGATTTTTGGCAATGGCCATGCAGGGGTGTAGTTTTCGAGCCGTTCCACCGCGCGGGGCGATAGGATCAGCATGCCGTGAGCCGCTTCGCCGCCCAGAACCTTCTGCCAGGAGAAGGTGGTCACATCCAGCTTGTCCCACGGCAGGTCCATCGCGAAAGCGGCCGAGGTCGCGTCGCAGATGGTCAGGCCCCTGCGGTTATCCGCGATCCAGTCACCGTTCGGCACGCGCACACCGGCGGTGGTGCCGTTCCATGTGAAGACGACGTCGTTGTTGCAATCGACCGAGTTCAGATCGACGATCTGGCCATAGTCGGCGGTTTTCACTTCGGCGTCGATCTTGAGCTGTTTCACCACGTCGGTGACCCAGCCCGAGCCGAAGCTTTCCCAGGCCAGCATCTCGACCTTGCGTTCGCCCAGAAGCGACCACAGCGCCATTTCGACCGCGCCGGTATCGGAGGCGGGAACGATGCCGATCTTGTAGTCGGCGGGGATGCCCAGAACTTCGCGCGTGCCTTCGATCGCGGCCTTCAGTTTGTCCTTGCCAACGGCGGCACGGTGCGAACGGCCAAGAGCGGCGTCGGCGAGTTTATCGAGCGTGAATGTTGGGGGTTTGGCGCAGGGGCCAGAGGAAAAACGCGGGTTGGCCGGCCGCGTTGCCGGTTGCTGAGTAGCCATTGCTGCTATCCTTACAGATATATGCCTCTCGTTGGGGAGAGGTGTCCCACGGATGCAGATACGGGCGCCTGCGGGGTTTCACAAGTCACAAAATGTCGCTAGAGCGCCGCCTGAGACATCAATTGCGACATACCCGTTGCCGATCGGAAACCTGCGCCCATGACCTCTGCTCTTGCCATCACCCTTCTGTGCAATCCAGCCAGCCCGCGCCTGGAGCCATCGCTTGCCGAATCGCTGAGTAACGCCTGGGGCGGTGTCGATCTGCGCTGGTTGTCGCCGAACGTGGCGGTCGAATTCTTTGTCGATCGCGCGCCGGACAACCAGGCGCAGGTCTGGGACGACCTGCAGAAGATTGGCGTTGACCTGGTGGTGCAGTCCGCCGTGGGGCGGCGCAAGAAAATGCTGCTGGCCGACATGGACAGCACCATGATCCAGCAGGAATGCATTGACGAGTTGGCTGACATGGCCGGCGTCGGCGACCGGGTCAAGGATATCACCGCCCGCGCGATGAACGGCGAGCTGGATTTCGAGGGCGCGCTGACCGAGCGGGTCGGCCTGCTGAAAGGTCTGCCGGTGGATGTGATCGACCGGGTGCTGGCCGAGCGGATCACCCTGATGCCCGGCGGCAAGGCGCTGCTGGCCACGATGAAGGCCAATGGCGCCTATGCGGCGCTGGTGTCGGGTGGGTTCACCGCCTTTACCGCGCAGGTCGCCGCGCAGCTCGGCTTTGACGAAAATCGCGCAAATACACTGATCGCGGACAGCGGGGTGCTGACCGGGGATGTCGGACGGCCAATTCTGGGGCGCGAGGCCAAGGTCGAGGCGCTGGAACAGATCACCGCGCGGCTGGGAATCGCCGAACAGGATGTCATCGCCGTGGGCGACGGGGCCAATGACCTGGGCATGCTGACCCGCGCGGGAACAGGTGTGGCGCTGCACGCCAAACCGTCCGTGGCGGCGCAATGTGACGTGCGTATCAACCATGGCGACCTGACGGCACTGCTATATGTGCAGGGCTATGCGGACGCCGATTTCGTTGATGGCTAATATTTAACCTACCATTTAATTAACCTTTGTGTTAATCAGCGTCCTATGACGGCACTGATCAAATCCTTTGCGGCCCTGTCCGACGAAACCCGGCTGTCGATCCTGGAACAGCTGATGCAGCAGGGCGAACTGCCTGCCGGCGCGCTGGCGCAGGGGCGCGGCATCACTGCGCCCGCGATTTCGCGCCACCTGAAGGTGTTGCGCGAAGCCGGGCTGGTACGGCAGCGGGCGGTGGGCACCAAACGCTACTACTCTCCCAACGGGGACGGGTTGCGACTGATTGCCGATTGGACGATCTCGCGCCGGACCTTCTGGGAGACTGGTCTGGATCGGCTGGAGGCCGCGATTCAAAAGGACGAAGGATGGCTCAAATGACCGAGCTGCATATGACCCGCGACTTCCCGATCCCGGCCGAGCGCCTGTTCGCCTGGGTCAGCCGCCCCGAGAACCTCCTGAAATGGTGGGGGCCGGAAGGCATGCACGTGCCCGAGGGCGATCTCGATTTCACCCGCACCGGGCCGTGGTACTCGGTGATGGTGAACGGCGACGGCCAGCGGTTCAAGGTGTCGGGCCATGTCACCCATGTATCCCCGCCCACCTCGCTGGGGTTCACATGGGGCTGGCACGATAACAACGACCGGCGCGGTGCCGAGAGCCATGTCACCTTTGCCATTGCCGCGACACCCACCGGATCGCGGCTGACCCTCGATCACAGAGATCTAGACGACAGCGAACAAAGCGAGCGCCACGAACAGGGCTGGGCCTCTACCCTGCGCAAACTGGCGGCCCTGCTTGATTGACCATGACCCACGTTCAAAAGGAGGACCACGAAATGCCCCAGTTCATGTTTGCCTATCACGGCGGCAAAACCCCCGAAACACCCGAGGAAGGTGCACAGGTCATGGCGGCCTGGCAGGCCTGGATGGGTGGTATGGGCGACGCGCTGATCCAGCCCGGCAACCCGGTCGGCCTGTCGAAAACCGTCAGCGGCGGCGGCGTGTCCGACGATGGCGGGGCCAACCCGGTCTCGGGCTTTTCGGTGGTCAGCGCTGCCGATATCGACGCCGCCTGCGAGATGGCCAAAGGCTGCCCGATGGTGGTCAGCGGCAATGGCACCGTCGAAGTGGCCGAAATCGTCGAGATGTAGCCCTTTAGGCTCTTTGGGATCTGAGATACCCTGATCCCACTGCCGGACCCCGCAGCGCGGTGGCCCGCTGTCGCCCCGTCCCAGGCTCAGATCAGCCCGGCCGCCGGGCGCACCGACCCGACCTCCAGACCCCGCCGGTTCCGCAGAGGCGCGTTCATGTAGCGGCGCGTTGCCGGATGGTCGGGGTCCAGCATACCCAGCCCGCACAGGATCGTGGCGATGGCGCATTCGCTGGCCCGCGTCGCGCCGTCGGCGATCTTGATCGCCACACCCAGTTTCTGTTCCGGCAGGATGGCGACAAACACCGCCTCGGCGCCTGTCTTGACCACTGCGCGGCCACCCATCGCGCGCATCAGCGCGGTACACGCGCGGCCCTCGCCCGCCACAAGCTCCGGATGCAAGGCCATGGCCGAAACCAGTTCGGCCGCCGCCGCACTCTGCCGGTCGCTGCGCGACCCGGCGCTGGCGAACCAGGCCATGGACCGGGCCAGCCCGTGCACCGTGGTCTGGAAATTCGGCGCCGAGCATCCGTCAATGCCATAGCCGGGGCTGGTCAGCCCGGTGGTTTCCTCGAAAGCCTCCAGCGCGGCCTGTTGCACCGGGTGGTCGATCTCCACGTATTCGGGCCCCGCCCCCATGTGCCGGGCCAGCGTCAAAAAACCGGCATGTTTGCCGGAGCAGTTGTTGTGAACCTGGCATGGAGTGTCGCCGGAACAGATCAGACCGGTGCGCGCATCGCGGTCATCGGGCAGCTGCGGGCCGCAGCGCAGGTCGTCATCGCTCAGCCCCAGCGCCTCGAGCCACGCCTGCACCCGCGTCGTATGGATCGCCGCACCGTTGTGCGAGGCGCAGGCCAGCGCGAGCTGCTCGCTGCTCAGCCCATATTTCGCCGCCGCGCCCGAAGTGATCAGCGGCAGCGCCTGCACCATCTTGCAAGAACTGCGCGGATAGATAAGTGCCTGCGGATCACCCCAGGCACGAACGATCCCGCCGCTGTCATTGCAGACCACGCCATGCCCCAGATGCAGGCTTTCCAGCAGGTCGGCCCGCCAGATTTCAACCATCGGGATTGCCGCGGGATTGGACTTTGGCTCAGGCTGGGCCATCTCACACCTCAAATCTTGGCGATTTCCTGCCAATCGCCCTTTCGCCGGTGGTGCAAAATACGATAGTGTGCGTATGTCGGCAAGCAACGGGACGCAGCAAGACGGTTCATCAAAAACCGCGAGCGGCCCAGGACAAATTGAGGTTAAAGTCAGTCTAGGAGGCTGTACAAATGGGATCGATACGTGCCCGCGTCACAGCGGGCCTGTGCATGGCTTTCTTTGCCACAACTCTTCCCGCGCAAGAGCAAAGCACCAACCGGGTCGCTGCCAAAACGGACTGGAGCGTTTTTGTCGAGGATGATCCGACCGAATGCTGGAGCGTTTCCGCGCCCAAGGAAACGGTCAACACCCGCGATGGCAGGGTCGTGGCCGTGCGCCGCAGTGATATCCTGCTGTTCGTGTTCTACCGGCCCGGTGCGGATGTGCGCGGCCAGGTGACGTTTACCGGCGGCTACCCCTTTGCGCCCGGTTCGACCGTGAACCTGAACATCTCGGGCACCGAATTCGAATTGTTCACCGAGGGCGAATGGGCCTGGCCTGCGACGGCTGCGGACGACAGCAAGATCATCACCGCGATGAAACGCGGTGCCGAGGCGGTGCTGACCGCGCGTTCGGCGCGGGGAACCCAGACCAAGGACACGTTCTCTCTGCTCGGCTTTACCGCCGCGATCGAGGACGCGGACAAGCGGTGCGGCGGCTGAGCCGCCCCGCCTCAGGGCCGCTGCAGGCATGAGTCGCTCGTTGACCTTCTGGTTCGACTTCGCGTCGACCTATTCCTATCTCAGCGCGTTCTGGATCGGCGACCTGGCGCGGGACGCGGGCGTTCGGGTCAGGTGGCAGCCGTTCCTGCTGGGGCCGGTCTTTGCCGCCCAGGGCTGGACCACATCGCCGTTCAGCATCTACCCGCTTAAGGGCGAGTATATGTGGCGTGACATGGAGCGGCGCGCGGGTGGGCTCGACCTGCCGCTGGTGCGCCCCGACCCGTTTCCCCAAAACAGCCTGCGCGCCGCGCGGGTGGCACTGGCCGCGCTCGAAGAAGACGCCGAAGACAAGGGGCCGGCCTTTTGCCGTGCGGTCTTTGCCGCCGAGTTCGGGCAGGGGCGCGACATTTCCGACCCCGAGACGTTGGCGGATTGCCTGGCCGAGGCCGGGCTGGACCGGTTGCTGGTCACGCGGGCCGATGACCCGGCAATCAAGACCCGTCTGCGCGAGGTCGGAGAAGACGCCGCGCGGGAAAAGATCTTTGGCGCGCCCAGCTTTACCGTGGACGGGGAATTGTTCTGGGGCGACGACCGGCTGGAACAGGCGCTGGAATGGGCCGGGCGCGGCTGAGAAAAACTTTTGATCTCGGCGCGAGTTCCTATATGTAGCCGCACTGTTCCCCTTGCCACGAGTCGTTCCATGTCCGCCACCGCGCCGATCACCCAGGATGTCATGACCTTCCCCCGGAAACTGCCGGAGGGGCCGGTCAACCTTGTCGGTCTGACCCGAGAGGCGATGCGTGAGGCGCTGATCGCCGCCGGCACGCCGGAAAAGCAGGCCAAGATGCGCACCGGGCAGATCTGGCAATGGATCTATCAGTGGGGCGTGCGCGACTTCGACGCCATGACCAACCTGGCGAAAGCCTATCGCGCCCAGCTGGCCGAAACCTTTGTGATCGAGATCCCCGAGGTTGTGTCCAGACAGGTCAGCAGCGACGGCACCCGCAAATATCTGGTCCGCATCGCCGGCGGTCACGAGGTCGAGGTGGTCTATATCCCGGAAGAGGACCGCGGCACGCTGTGCATCTCCAGCCAGGTGGGCTGCACGCTGACCTGCTCCTTCTGTCACACCGGGACCCAGAAACTGGTGCGCAACCTGACCGCCGGTGAAATCATCGGACAGGTGATGATGGCGCGTGACGATCTGGGTGAATGGCCGGTTCCGGGTGCGCCCAAGGACGAAACCCGCCTGCTGTCCAACATCGTGCTGATGGGCATGGGCGAGCCGCTGTATAACTTCGACAACGTGCGCGATGCGATGAAAATCGCGATGGACCCCGAGGGCATCCAGCTGAGCCGTCGCCGGATCACTCTGTCGACCAGCGGCGTGGTGCCCGAAATCGCCCGCACCGCCACCGAGATCGGCTGCCAGCTGGCGATTTCCTTTCACGCCACCACGAACGAGACCCGCGACGTGCTGGTCCCGATCAACAAGCGCTGGAATATCGACGAACTGTGCCAGGCGTTGGCCACATACCCCAAGGCGTCGAATTCCGAACGAATCACCTTTGAATACGTGATGCTGCAGGGGATCAACGACAGCGACGACGACGCCCGCCGCCTGATCCAGCTGATCAAGGACCACAATATCCCGGCCAAGATCAACCTGATCCCGTTCAACGAATGGCCCGGCGCGCCCTACAAACGGTCGTCCAACAACCGCATCCGCGCCTTTGCCGACATCATCTACAAGGCCGGGTATGCCTCGCCCATCCGCACCCCGCGCGGCGAAGACATCATGGCTGCCTGCGGCCAGCTGAAGTCAGCCACCGAGCGCGCCCGCAAGTCGCGCCGCCAAATCGAGGCAGAGGCCGGGCTGCACGGATAATACCGGCCACCGGGGCGAAATCCGCCGCGCCCGCAGTATTGTGATGATTCCTTTTTGCGCGTTTTCCTTTGACTCGGGCTAAAGACCCAGCGCCGCTTGTCAGACTGCAATCACTGATGACTTTGGGGGGGACAGAAAATGCCAACAATTACATTCGTTAATGTCAATATCGCTCAGAACACAGTTTTTGATCCAACCTGACCGCCGGAAGCACGGTCTTCGTGTCCGCGAACTCTACACTTGTCCATACCGGCACAGGGTCGATGTGGTCGTTTGGGTTTGACAATGTCAGCTTGGGTTTGACAATGTCAGCTATCTGATCAACGCTGAAATCTTCGGATCCTGAGGCAGCTATGCTGACAACGTGCCTCTGACGGTCGGGACAACCGGCATCATCAACGAAACCTCCTTTATGCAGATGAACCAGTTGTTCCTGCACAGTCACGGCACGATCCAGTCGTTTACCAACATGGCCATCAGCAAATATGACGTCCCACAGGCGGTTTGGAGCAACGATCTGATCGTGTACGCCACCGGCAATATCCTGGGCGGTCCCAACAACGTCTACGCCAACAAGGGGGTCATCGACTCTAGTGGAGACTGGACCGAGATCGTCAGTTTCGGTTTTAACGGCGGCTCCAACCTGGCGATCCGCATCTATGACAACGCCACCAACGATGACGAAACCTAATTCGAAAACCACAGCACGATCAGCGGCGGCATCCAGGTCGGGACCACGACGGCTGACTGGGTGATCAATTCGGGCGAGATTTTCGGCGACGTGTCGCTGGGCGGCGGCAATGACACCTACCGCGCCATCGACGACGGCAGCGTCGAAGGCACCATCAGCGGCGAAGACGGCGACGACACGCTCAAGGGCGGCTCGGGCGACGACGTGATGACAGGTGGCAACGGGGCGGATGATTTCGTGATCCTGCGCGACAACGGCAACGACCGGATCACCGACTTTGCCGATGGCATCGACGAGATCGACATCTCGGCCTACGGAATCCTGGCCGCCGATTTCGCCACCGCCGTGGCCCCGGCTCTCACACGGGTAACTGGCCGACGGAAAACGCGCCGGTCAAAAAAACATCTGCACAGCGGGACCAGTCCGCGCTAGCTTTCCGGTAAAGATCCTTGTTAACGGAGCACCGTTCCATGATGCGTTTTCTAGTGTCCACCGCCGCTCACCTCGTCGGCAACGCCGTTGGCCTGCTGTTGGCATCGCTGCTACTGTCTGGCTTCACGATCCAGCCCCTGGCCTTTGTCATCGTAGTCGTGGTGTTCACCGCCGTCGAAGTGATCGCCTCGCCTCTGCTGACCAAGATCTCGCTCAAGAGCATGCCGCAACTGATGGGCGGGATCGCCCTGATCACCACCTTTGTCGGTTTGTGGCTGACCGACATCTTGGTCGAGGGCTTTGATGTGGGCGGCGTGACCAACTGGCTGCTGGGAACGCTGCTCGTCTGGCTCGGCGCGCTGATCGCCGGGATCATCCTACCGATCTATGTGTTCAAGAGCCTGCGGGAAGACAAGGCGCGCTGAGCGCGCCAAGAGAGCGGGGGGGCCTGGGCCCCCGCTTCTTTCTGATCGCGAATATATTCAATCGGCCGCCCCGCACGCACGCACGCGGGTCCAGACTGTTGCGCGAACCGTATATAATCTCACCCCGCTGCCCCGGAAATTCCACAATCAAGAACCAATTCGGCCCCGATCAACAGTTAGTTTCGGCCTCGTAAACAAAGTTGTAAGAGGTAACACAGATGGCACATGCAGATATTGGCGGAACGATGATCGAAGAACCGGTCCTGAATCTGGTGATGCGCGAACGCGCCAAGGCGCTCTCGACGCGCGAATGGAAATTCCGGCTGGCCGGCTATGGCTATGCCATCAAGGACGTGATGGGCGCACAGATGGTAACCAAGCTGCCGCAGAACACCGACCTGGGTATCCTGCCGGCCGATGTCATCTGATTGATCCGGGCCCCTTTCGCTGCGCTGTCAGTCCCGTCCGGGAATGCGGTCGCGCGGCGGACCCGGCTCCCAGTTCTCGATCAGCTTCACCGCCTCGGCGGCGCTGTCGACAAAACGGAACAGGTCCAGATCCTGGGCTGAAATCGTGCCGGCGTCGGCCAGCGCATCCCAGTTGATGACCCGCTCCCAGAAGTCGCGGCCAAACAGCAGGAACGGCACCTGTTCCATGCGCCCGGTCTGGATCAGCGTCAACGCCTCGAACATCTCATCCAGTGTCCCGAAACCACCGGGAAATACGCAGATCGCCCGCGCCCGCATCAGGAAATGCATCTTGCGGATCGCGAAATAGTGGAAGTTAAAGCTGAGCTCCGGCGTGACGAACAGGTTCGGCGCCTGCTCGTGCGGCAAAACGATGCTCAGCCCGATGGAATGGCCGCCGGCATCCGCCGCACCACGGTTTCCCGCCTCCATCACACCCGGCCCGCCGCCCGTGGCGATCACGAAATCCCGCCCGCCGCTGGCAATCGATTTCTCGGTCATCAGCCGAGAAAAGTCCCGCGCCTCGTCGTAGAATGCCGACAGATCCGCCAGCGTCTGCGTGCGCGCCTTGTCCTTGTGCGCCGGATCCGGAATACGCGCACCGCCGAACAGCACGATGGTACTGTCGATCCCCTGTTCGTCCAGCAACAGCTGCGGCTTCAGCAGCTCCAGCTGCAACCGCACCGGGCGTAACTCGTCCCGGCACAGGAACTCGTCATCGGCAAAGGCCAGACGGTAGGCCGGCGACCTGCTCTGCGGCGTGTCCGGCACATGCCTGGCGGTGGTCCGGTCCGAACGGGCGTCCCGGAAGGGGCTTTGGTGGTCGTCTCTCATCAAGCGTGGTCCCTGCTTGCGTGTTCCGCCCAGCCCTATAGGTTTCGCACGGGCAAGACCAGCGGCGAGGCGACCAGATGGATTGGAAATCGGAGATTGACGCGGCCGCGACCCGAATCGGTGGCCATATCGTGACCACACCGGTGCTGAAGATGGCCGGATTCGGGCTGGGCTTCCCGATCGAGATGAAACTGGAGCAGATCCAGCACACCG
>JBFHMM010000101.1:0-13015 GCA_041594355.1 Paracoccaceae bacterium
ATGGTCGAACAATAGGCCTCAGGCCACGGCCGCCAGCAGCGCGGCATTGCCGCCCGCCGCCGTGGTGTCGACGCAGACGTGGCGTTCGCCGCGCACCCGGGCGATGTCGGGCAGACCGGGGATCAGCGGCAGGATCGGCCCGTCGCGCCGCGCCAGCGCCTGTTCGATCCGGCGGGCGGTCTCTGCGTCGCCCCACCACAGCACGCCGCCGATTTCGGGCAGGTGTTCCAGCCGTTGCAGGTCGATCATGGCGCTGGCCGCGATGGCGCGCCCGCCCAGAGCCTGCACCGCCTGCACCTGTTCCTCAACCGCGAGGCGACCGGGGCCGAGGCACAGCAGCGGTGCACGGGCGACCTGGCTCAGTCGGTTCGATTCGCCGGTCGGGCCCGGCAGGCCGATGGTGTGCGGCGCGGCATCGGTGCCCTGCGGCGCGGGCAGGGTGGCGGCGGTGCTGTCCCATGCCGCCTCTGTCTGCTGGCGGTCGGGCCGACAGAACCGCGCCATGTAATACGGGCCGCCCGCCTTGGGCCCGGTGCCGGATAGCCCTTCGCCGCCAAAGGGCTGGCTGCCCACGATGGCGCCGATCTGGTTGCGGTTGACATAGATGTTGCCGGCGTGGACGCGTTCGGTCACATGCTGCACCCGGTCGTCGATGCGGGTGTGCAGCCCGAATGTCAGCCCGTAGCCTGTGGCGTTGATATCGTCGATCACCCGGTCCAGATCGCGCGCCTTGAACCGGGCGACATGCAGGACGGGGCCGAAGATCTCGCGTTCTAGCGCGGCGATGCCGGGGATCTCGATCAGCGTCGGTGCGAGGAAGGTGCCGTCTTGCGGGACCGACAGATCCTTCAGAACCCGGCCCTCGGCGCGGGCCTTGGCGATATGTTCGGCGATGCCCGCGCGAGCAGTCTCATCGATCACCGGGCCACTGTCGGTGGACAGGAACCACGGATCACCCGGCCGTAGCAGGCTCATCGCGCCGGTCAGCATCTTGAGCACGTCCTCGGCGACGTCCTCCTGCAGGTAGAGGCAGCGCAGCGCCGAACAACGCTGGCCCGCCGACTGAAAGGCGCTCTCAATGATTGATTGCACCGCCTGTTCCGGCAGCGCTGTGCTGTCCACGATCATCGCGTTCAGCCCGCCGGTCTCGGCGATCAGCGGCGCGCCGGGGGCGAGGTGGTCGGCCATCGCCGCGCGGATTTTCCGCGCGGTGGCGGTCGACCCGGTAAAGGCCACGCCATCAACCCGGCCATCCGAGGTCAGCGCCGCGCCCACCGCGCCGCCGCCGGGCAGCAGCTGCAGCGCCTCGCGCGGCACTCCGGCCTGATGCAGCAGCTTGACCGCCAGATGCGCAATCAGCGGCGTCTGTTCGGCCGGTTTGGCCAGCACCGCGTTGCCGGTGGCCAGCGCCGCCGCGATCTGGCCCGAGAAGATCGCCAGTGGAAAGTTCCACGGGCTGATGCAGGTGAACACACCAGCGGGCGGCGCATCGGGGATATGGGCGGCGTAATAGCGCAGGAAATCCACCGCCTCGCGCAGCTCGGCCACGCAATCGGGCAGGGTCTTGCCCGCCTCGCGGGCCAGCAGCGCAAAGATCTCGCCGAAATGCGCTTCGTACAGGTCGGCAGCGGCGTTCAGCGCGCTGGCGCGCAGGGCGGCGTCCTCGGTCCAGGGGCGAGCGACGGACAGCGCGGTCTCGATGTCTGCCGCGCTGGCGGCGGCGACGGTGCCGGGCTGGTCGCGCGGGTCGGCCGGGTTGGCGACCGCGGCAGAGGCCAGCGGCGCGGCCTCGCCCGCCAACAAGGGTGCGGCCTGCCAGCGGTGGTCGCGGAACGGCGTACGGACCTGTTCGATCAGCTCCAGCGTCGGCGTATGGGTCAGGTCGAAGCCGCGCGAATTGGGCCGCTCGGGGGCGAACATCTGCGCGCCGGTGGGCAACGCCGGAGCCTGTGTGTCCAGCGCGGCAAAGGGATCGGCGGCGACCACCTCGGGGGCGACGTCTTCGTCGACGATCTGGTTGACGAAACTGCTGTTGGCGCCGTTTTCGAGCAACCGCCGCACCAGATAGGCCAGCAGGTCGCGGTGCGCGCCCACGGGGGCATAGATCCGGCAGCGGCTGCGGTGGCGGATGCGGACAAGATCGTGCAGGGTTTCGCCCATTCCGTGCAGGCGCTGGAATTCGTACGGCCGGTCGCCGCCCATGTGCAGGATCGCGCTGACGGTATGGGCGTTATGGGTGGCGAACTGGGGATAGATCCGGTCGGTCATGCCCAGCAGCTTGCGGGCGTTGGCAATATAGGACACATCGGTGACCTGCTTGCGGGCAAAGACCGGAAATCCGGTCATGCCGTTGACCTGCGCGCGCTTGATCTCGCTGTCCCAATAAGCGCCTTTGACCAGCCGCACCATGATCCGCCGGTCATGGGTTTCGGCCAGATCGTAGAGCGTGTCGATGACGCGCGGCGCGCGCGGGCCATAGGCCTGCACCACCACGCCGAACCCGTCCCAGCCGGCCAGCGACGGCTCTGATAGCACCGCCGCGATCACCTCGATCGACAGCGACAGGCGGTCGGCCTCTTCGGCGTCCACGTTCAGCCCCATGCCGGCAGATTTCGCCAGCAGCGCCAGCGATCGCAGGCGCGGCGCCAGCTCCTCCATCACCCGTTCGGATTGCGCCACCTCGTAACGGGGATAAAGCGCCGACAGCTTGACCGAAATGCCGGGGTTGGCGCGGATGTCGTCGCTGTTGCAGGCCTCAGCAATGGCGGCGATGGCGCGGGAATAGCTCAGGTGATAGCGCGCGGCGTCGGCCTCGGTCCGGGCGGCCTCGCCCAGCATGTCATAGGAATAGGTATAGCCCTTGGCCTCCATCCCGGCGGCGCGCTTCATCGCCGCGTCAATGGACTCGCCCAGCACGAACTGGCGTCCCATTTCCTTCATCGCACGGCCCACGGCGGTGCGGATCACCGGTTCGCCCAGCCGTTTGATGGCGCTGCGCAGGGCGCTGACCGGGCTTCGGTCCTCGTCCAGCACCTTGCCCGTCAGCATCAGCGCCCAGGTCGAGGCATTGACCAGCGGCGAGGTCGAGTGGTCCAGGTGCTTGCCCCAGTCCGACGGCGCGATCTTGTCTTCGATCAGCGCGTCGATGGTGTCGGCGTCGGGCACCCGCAACAGCGCCTCGGCCAGACACATCAGCGCGATGCCCTCGTCGGTGGACAGCCCGTATTCGGCCAGAAACACCTCCATCAGCCCCGGCGCTGTGCTGGACCGGATGTCGCGGACCAGCGCCGCCGCCTGATCGCAGATCGCGGCGCGGTCGCTGTCGTCAAGGTCTGCCATATCGATCAGCCGGGCCAGCGCGGCGTCGGGGTCGGCATAGGTTTCCGCGTCGATATAGTGGCGCAGGGCGGTGATTTTGGTCATTGCGGGTCTCCGGTCGGTGCGGGCAGTATACAACGGAGATGTCAGGGCATTGTCCCGAATGGCGCTCAGAAGAGGGCCTTTCACCTTAATATCAGAGGCAAAACGATGCAAATGAACTTTCCTGGACTGGATCGGTTCGATCAGGCCATCCTGACCGCCCTGTCCGAAGACGGCAGGATGTCGGTGGCCGACCTCGCGCGGCGAATCGGATTGTCGAAATCCCCCACACAGGCGCGGCTCAAGCGGTTGGAAAATGTCGGCATCATCACCGGCTACCGCGCCCTGATCGACCCGATCCGGCTAGGGCTGGACCACATCGCCTTTGTCGAGCTGCGGCTGAGCGACACCCGCGAAGCCGCGCTGGCCGCCTTTGACGCCGCCGTGGCTCGGATCGGTGAAATCGAACAGGTCCACCTGATCGCGGGAAATTTTGATTACCTGATCAAAGTGCGCACGAGGTCGATGTCGGAATACCGCGCGGTGCTGGCGGAGAAAATCTCGACCCTGCCGCATGTCGCCAGCAGCTCGACCTATGTGGCGATGCAGGCGGTCAAGGAGGATGGACCGTTGGGCGCGCTGGGCGAGGCGACTTGACCGGCGCGGGCGATGCCCCACCATTTGTGCATGAAGCCCCTGCTGCATATCTGCGCCATTGTTCTGGCTGCCCGGGCGGCCGCCGAGCCCTGTACGCCGGCCCCCGATCATTCGGCGGCCCTGTCGGACCTGATGCGCCAGGTCCAGACGGCCCCCAATGACATGGTTGCCCGCGCGATTTCCAACCAGATGTGGGAATACTGGGCGGATGCCCCCAACGAGCAGGCCCAGGCGATCCTCGATCGCGGCATGAACCAGCGCGCGGGCTACGATTTCGCCGGGGCGATCACCGAGTTCAACCGGCTGATCGACTACCGCCCGGACTATGCCGAGGGCTACAACCAGCGCGCCTTCGTGAACTATCTGAGGCAGGATTTCACGGCGGCGCTGGTCGATCTGGACCGGGCCATCGCGCTGTCGCCCGACCATGTCGCCGCGCTTGGCGGCCGGGCCCTGGCCTTGTTCGGGCTGGGCCGTATGGACGAGGCGCGCGATGCGCTGGCCCGCGCGCTGAAGTTGAACCCGTGGCTGCCTGAACGTGGCCTGGCCGCGCCCGGCGGGCCGCTGGAGCCGTCCGGAGAAGACATCTAGCCGGGCCGGACCACGGGCAGCCTGTCATTGTCGCGGCCGTGCCCGAGCGCGCTGAACCTGTCAGAGGGCTGCGGACCATTTGCCGATTTTCAGACATTCTCGATTTCAATTGCCTCTGACGTTTGATTCGAAAACACAGAGTTTTTCAGGCCGGAGTTGTCAAATCAAAGTGGCCGGCTATCTTGCAGGGGTTATTTCGAGGAATCCTATGTCTTTTCGTTTCTTTTCCCTTTTTGCATTTTTCATGTCGTTTTCCTTTTCCGCCCAGGCCGCCGGAAAACTGTACGATTGCGAGATCAACGATTTCGGCACCGGCTGGATGGGCCCCCGAATGATCATTTCGGTCGACGAATCCGAACAGACCGCGATGGTGTTCGACGGCATCATCGCCGAGGTGGTCGAGGTGCCTGTTCCCGCCCAGGTCTCCCGGCGCAGCGAGTCGTCGCTGCGGCTGAACTGGACGGTCAAGAACATTCCCGTCAGCAACGTCAACACCAAGGAAACCGCGAAGTACAAGGCGATCCTGAACACCAGGACGCACAAGGTCACGGTGTCTGTGCAGCTGAACTATTTCGACAACGAACCGCGCGGCACGGGCAAGTGCAAAGTCAGCCAGCAAAAGTAACACCCGCCCAGGGCGCGAAAACACCCGAGGTAAATCATGCGACATAAACTCCTGGCCGCCCTTCTGGCCCTTTGGCCCTTTGGCGCCTTTGCCGGAACGATTCTGGAATGCGAGCTGGTTGCCAATTCCACCGCCGGCTGGATTTCGCCGGTTATGTTTCTCGAGACCGAAAGCGATTATTCGAAAGTCAACGTCATTGACGTGTATACAAATGACCACTCCGGTGGCTGGGTCGCGGCCAGGGTGACCAGCCATTCGCCCGAACGGGTCCGGTTCGAATGGACGGTCAAGAACATCCCGCTGTCCAACCGGCGGTTGAGAGTTTCGGCAGACTACCAGGCGACCTACACGCCCAAGACCGGCAAGCTCCGGATCGCCGTGTATCTTCTGGGCGTGGACATGGACCCGCCGCGCGGCACCGGCACCTGCAAGCCATCCAAAAAGAGAAAATGACCGCAGTGGTGTCTTACAGAGATCACGCAGGACAAGGGGAATAAGAACATGAAAAATCGGTTTTGCTAGCCTGGTCTTTGGCCCGGTCGCCGGGCTGTTCGTTGCGCGGCCGCATTTGTCGCGGCCGTTCTGATGGGCGGCGTTGAACAGCCTGCCTGGGCCGGGGGCAAGATCACATACGATTGCCAGCTGAAGGCCTACGGCAGTCCTTCGGAACACTCGTTCATTCCCAAAACCCAGAGGTTGACCATCGACAGGGATGCGGGCACGGCAATGGTTTGGGATGACATAATCGAATTGCTGATCGGCAAGCCGGTCGCGGTCGGCGTGGTCGAAATGGGGACAAGCGGATCAACCTCGGCTGGACTTTGCACAACGTGCCCACGACAGGAACGTCAGAGCTTCATGTCAGCTACGAGGCGCGCCTGTTCGTGTCGCAGAACCGGCTGACACTGCGCGGTTATTTTCACGGCTACGACAATGAGTTTTCGGGCAAGGGCGCCTGCAAGATCGCCAAGTGAAAACCCTGACCGGTCCGGGGCGGCAGGGGGCCGGGCCGCTCAGTCCGAAAACAGGAAGCTCGGGAACCGCTCCAGGTAGCGTGGGTCGTCCAACGCCGCGCGGGTCACCGGTTGGCCCGCCTCGTCGCGGCAGCTGCCATAAAAGCTCAGCAAATCGAACAGCACCGCCATCCGTTCGGCGCGCGTATCCGCGTCCAGGAACGGCGCGTGGGTGGACAGGTAGAGCGCCGGGCGCTGTGCTTGCAGCCACGGGATCAGCGCCGGCAGCACGTCGAATTCCGCGCCCTCGATGTCCATCTTGACCAGCGACACCGCGCTCAGGTCGCTTGAGGCGGCGAAATCGTCCCAGCTCACCGTCATAACGTCCATGCCCTGATCGCCGCCCGCGTTCAGCAGGCTGGTCATCGAATCCCCGGCCTCGCCGCCGAAACTGGCCATCCTCGCCACGCCGAACCGGTCTGACAGGGCCACGGCAAAGGCGCTGACATTGCGCAGCCCGTTCAGCTCGATGTTCCAGGCCAGGTGGCGAAAGGCGACCGGGTCGGGTTCAAAGCAGAACACATGCCGGGCGCGGCGCGCGCCAAATAGCACCGTCGGCCCGATCCATGCGCCGATGTCGAGGTAATCGCGGTCCGCGCTAAGGTGATCGCGCAGCACCGCGAATGTCTCCGGCTCCCAGTTGCCCGCGCTGGCCCGCCGCCAGAACTTGGAATGATAGGGATCGAGCCGGAACCGCTCGCCGCCCAGTTGCCCATCAACATGGCCCCGGGCCCGGTACAGCGTCTTTTGCAGTCGTGTCAGCACCCGCAGACCCACCCCATGATGTTGTTTCCGCCTCTAAACCCTTGACCTGCCCGCGTCGGGGCCGCATGTAAACGGCGAACCGCAACAGATACCATCAGGGGGCCCAAATGGCTTTTGAACTTCCCGACCTTCCTTATGCACATGACGCGCTGGCATCCAAGGGCATGTCCAAGGAAACGCTGGAGTATCACCACGATCTGCACCACAAGGCCTATGTCGACAACGGCAACAAGCTGATCGCCGGCACCGAATGGGACGGCAAGTCGCTGGAAGAGATCATCGTGGGCACCTACGACGCCTCTGCCGTCGCCCAGAACGGGATCTTCAACAACATCAGCCAGCTGTGGAACCACAACCAGTTCTGGGAAATGATGGGTCCCGGCGACAGCGCCATGCCCGGCGAGCTGGAAAAGGCGCTGGTCGAGAGCTTCGGCTCGGTCGACAAGTTCAAGGAGGACTTCTCCGCCGCGGGCGCGGGCCAGTTCGGTTCGGGTTGGGCTTGGCTGGTCAAGGATGCCGACGGATCGCTGAAGGTCACCAAGACCGAGAACGGCGTCAACCCGCTGTGCTTTGGACAGACCGCTCTGCTGGGATGCGACGTGTGGGAACATTCCTACTACATCGACTTCCGCAACAAGCGTCCGGCCTATCTGACCAACTTCCTCGACAACCTTGTGAATTGGGAAAACGTCGCCTCGCGCATGTAAGCGGGACCGCCACGGAACAACGAAAGCCCCGCGCAGCCGCGCGGGGCTTTTTCGTTTGGCGGTCTCGGGGGGCTTGGCGGTCGCGACGGGATTCGAGCCCGCAACACCCGGATAGACAATCCGGTGCTCTCCCATTGAGCTACGCGACCGCGATCTGCCTGGCAGGGCGTGCGGGAGTCGAACCCGTGTTCTCCGTTAGAAAGACGAATGTCCTGACCGCTAGACGAACGCCCCAGAGCAGATGTGAGGGATGTACGGCCATCCCGGTGTGACGTCCGATAAATAAATAATAACAATAATTTACGACAAAAAGCCTCCATTCACTGCCCGGCGGGGCAATGGCAGAGCAGACCGCTGGCGTCGTATGCGTGAGGGTGATTTCAGGGAGACTGCGCCATTCGGCGGGGTCTGCCCGGTATCGTCAGATTCTTCCAACGGCTGATTGGTCACAGCTTGGGTCTCCTTGTGTCTGGAAAACAAAAAAGGCGGCCACCGGATGGTGCCGCCCTGATGAAAAGGGTCTCGCGAACCCGTTCTGCGAGGATGCGCGTACCTAACCCACGCACCCCCTACGGGCGTTGGTCCGGGTATCTCGTTCTGAAAACCGTGCGGTCATGGTCCATCCTCGTGTCTGGCCGGCTACCAGAGACGTCATCAGAGGATCAAGACCCTTTTGAGGGGAGGCAGCCGCACCCGACGCCGCAAGGGCGGCGGGCGCAGCCGTCGCCGTCCTCAGGCGACCAGCGTCATGTCGTCGAACACCAGCACCTCGATGCTGCTCAGCGTATCGATATGGCCGGTGGCGATCTCGGTCACCGTCCAGTTCGCACCGGCCAGGTCGGCAATGGTGAAATCGGTGCTGTCGAACCCGGTATAGTCGCAGGTGTCGGTATCGCCGCCGCCCTCGATGGTGTCGCTGCCGTCGCCGGTGGTAAACAGAAAGGTGTCGTCGCCGCCCTGTCCGCGCAGCACGTCGTTGTTGGTGCCGCCGTCGATGGTATCGCCGCCGTTGCCGCCCAGGATCGTGTTGCGCCCGCTGTCGCCGGTCAACGTGTCGTCGAAACTGGACCCGCGGATCCGTTCAAAGCCCGAGATCGTATCGCCAGTCGCGTCACCGCCGGACACTGTGTTGATCGATAGGTTCACGATAACCGCGCCGGACGAGCCGGCATAGTCGACCATGTCGTTGCCGATACCGCCTTCCAGGGTGTCGCCGCCGCTGCCGCCCTGCACGCGGTCGTTGCCCTCGCCGCCGTCGATGATATCGGCGTCGCGACCGCCGCGCAGAGTGTCGCGGCCATCGCCGCCGTTGATTGTGTCCGTGCCCTTGCCGCCGACGATCTTGTCATTGGCATCGCCGCCGTTCAGCGTGTCGTCGCCACCACGTCCGAACAGCTGGTCGTCGCCGTCGAAACCGTTCAGCGTGTCGTCCCCCTGGCCGCCGTCCAGCCGGTTGCCCACGGCGTTGCCGTTCACCGTATCGTCGCCCGATCCGCTGGTGGCGTTTTCGATCACCACGCCATTGGCAATGGTCCGCCCGCCGATGACCCCGTCGACATAAGAGATAAAGCCGCCGCCGCCGACTTCGTATTCCAGCGTCGCGGCGCGCAGGTCCAGTGTGGCGTCCGCCGTGCCCAGATAGCGCATCAGGTCGGTGCCATTGGTGTCCCAGATGGTATAGTAGCCCGCGCCGCTGCCGGTGGTGTTGCTACTGTCCAGATCATAGGTGTCGTCGCCCGACGCATGGGTCGTGTTGGCGCCATAGAACGCCTGCAGCGCGGCGATGTCCAGCGCGCCGAACGTGGCCCCGTGGCCGGTGGACGCGGTGTTGCTCGCCACCCCGGCGATCAGCGACCCCTCGTTATAGCTCATCGCCGTGTAGGCGGCCGAGTTCAGATCAAAGTCGCCGCGATCCCCCGTCGAGGAGACTCCGCTCATGATCTGGGTGCCGTTGCCGCTGTCGTGGGGGTGACCCAGGCCCAGCCCGTGACCCAGTTCATGGATCGCCACGCCATACATGAACCCGCCGGTGTCAAAGGTGCCGCCTGGGGCCGAGTTCCAGTAGGGAAAGGATCCGCTGTTGTTGTTGAGCACCCCGTAGCCGCCGTTGCCCGCTGCGTCTGGGAAAAAGAAGAACCCCAGTAGCGTGCCGCTGGCTGACGACGGCAGAACGTCGGTCGCCCATTCCAGGTCCGCCGCGGCGCGGTTGGTGGTGACCTGAAAGTCGATGTCGGCAAAGGCTTCGACGCCTTCGAAAATCGACCACATCTGGCTTTGTTCCCAGGCGTTGACGCCAGTCGCCGTATAGGTGTTGCCGTTGTAGGTATAGGTGTCGCCGGCCTGCGCGAAATAGACCATGATCGGACCGCTGTCATCCAGCGCATTGGCGCCCTCCACCGCACCCACCGGGGTCGGCGGCGGCGGCGGCGCGATCGCCGTGACCTCCAGCCGGTAGTCGCCGGCATAGGAGTTGGCGTAGCTGTCGACCTCGATGTAATAGGTGCCGCCGGTGGTAATGGTTCCGCTCAGCGAAGAGTTCAGCCCCGGTCCGCCATCGTCGTCAAAGGCCACGATATTGCCGGAGGCATCACGCAGCCGCAGATAGGTGTCCGCCAGCGCCCCCAGCCCGTTTCCTGCGTCATGGTCAACCCCGGTCAGGTCGATCTGGATCGAATCCCCGGCGTCAAACGTGATCTGGAACCAATCCGTGTCGCCCGCAAAATCCAGCGTTTCCTCGCGCAGGCCGCCGATCGTGATGGTCTCCGTGGTGCTGACATCGCCAGGAATGGTATAGCCGGTTTCGCCTAGATCGGCGGTCACGGTTCCGAAACCCTCGTCATCGCAGGGTTTTTCCACTTCGGATTGGTCACAAAATCCACACATAGAAAGCGTCCTTCACTGTCTTAACTCGGGTGTGCAAATGGCAGTCAGCAATATTGTTTCGCGGGATAGGACGACGGCCATCGCTCACAGGCAAGGGATAAAGTGGATTGCCGGTCAATCCGGGCATTTTTGCGGCGCTTTCCCGCCGAATTCGCGGTTCCCCGGTCACAGTCGTCGATTAGCCGGTTCCGCTTTGCCGTATCAGCCGCGACAGGTGGCTGTCACGGCGCAGCAGAAACCGGGTCAGCCGGTACGGGTAATCCGGCGGCACTGCCCCCGCCACCGACGGTCGCGCCGCCAGCGCCTGCCGCCATGCCGCAACCGCCCCCAGCCCGTCCAGGATGCCGAAATCGGCGATCCGGTCAAAGCTGTCAAAGTATCTGAACACCGGGCCAAACGCGGCATCCACCAGCCCGAACCGCCCGCCCGCGAACCACGGGCCGTCGCCCAGTTCGGCCTCCAGCCGGATGAACCTCTCCCGTAGCCGGGCGCATGCCAGTTCAAACGCCTCCGCATCACGGGCGGCGTAGAACGCCGCGATATCGGCCAGCGTGGCCGAGGCGACTTCGATCCATGCCCGGTGCCGGGCGCGTTGCAACGGGTCGTCGGGATGCAGCGGGTTGGGCTGGCTGTCCTCCAGGTATTCGACAATGACGGCGGACTCGAAAACCGCCGTGTCATTGACCTCCAGCACCGGCGTCTTGCCCAGGGGCGATAGCGCCACGAACCAATCCGGCTTGTCGGCCAGATCGATGTCGCTGCGCCGGAACGGCACCGATTTTTCCCTCAGCGCGATCACGGCGCGCTGCACATAGGGGCACAGGTCATGGCTGATCAGATGCAGGGTCATGCGGGTCTCTTCGGATAATGTAAATGCACTTGCATCTATATGGCCGGTTTCGGGCCGCTTTCAATCTTGATGCTAGTGCACCATTGTGGCTTTCTCTGTGCATGATCGCACCAAGCGCTGAAACCACCTCCGCATGGACCGCCCTGATCCGGGCCGCCCGGCAGCGTCTCGACGCCGTGGAAAGCGCGCTGAAACAGGCCGGGCTGCCGCCGCTGGCCTGGTATGACGCCCTTTGGGAAATCGAACAGGCCGGGGCAGGGGGGCTGCGCCCCTTCGAGCTGACCGAACGGCTGCTCTTGCCGCAATACGGCACCTCACGGTTGCTAAACCGGATGGCGCGCGACGGTCTGATCGAGCGCACCCGCAGCGCCGAGGACGGGCGCGGTCAAGTGATCCGTCTGAAATCGGCCGGTCAGGCCGTGCGGGCGCGGATGTGGCCGGTCTATGCCGCCGCGCTACACGACGGCCTGCAGGACCGGCTGACCTCGGACGAGGCCGCAACCCTCGCTGGATTGCTGAATAAACTGGCGTAACGCTCAGCCAAAGGCGCGGCGCAGGGTGGCGATGGCGTCCTCCGGCGTCACCACCCAGCTCAGATAGGCCCCCAGCGAGGCATCGGCAAAGCCCTGGTCGATAAGGTGATCGACCATCTTGCGCAGCGGATCCCAGTAACCCGCGGTGTTCAGCACCACGATCGGCTTGTCATGCAGCCCCAGCTGCCGCCATGTCAGCGCCTCAAAGAGCTCGTCCAGCGACCCGGCGCCGCCCGGCAGGACGACCACCGCGTCGGCATTCATCAGCATGACTTTCTTGCGCTCGTGCATGGTTTCGGTCACCACGAACCGGGTCAGGTCGGTCTTGCCGACCTCCAATTCCAGCAGATGCGTCGGAATTACCCCAAAGGTCTCGCCCCCCGCCACCTGCGCCGCCCGCGCGACCTCGCCCATCAGCCCGACATCGCCCGCGCCATAGACCAGCCGCCATCCCTCACCGGCCAGGGCCTGGCCCAGCACGCGGGCGTCCGCGGCATATGCGGGCATTGCCCCCGCGCGCGATCCGCAATACACACAGACGGATTTGACGGACATGGGCTGGCCTTTCTGGGGTTTGTCAAGGGGACAAGCAATGGCTTTTGACCCCTGATAGCGGGATTGCTAGGCTGGCTCAACTACGCGGGGCACTCTCCCGTGCATGGGGAAGGATAAACATGTCAGCATCGGCCAGACGCGGTGGTTTGGGTGCCTTTGGATGGGTCGCTGTGGCGGGCACGGTGTCTGCGGTGGCGCTTGGCGGGGCCTATTTCGGCGGTCTGCTCACGCCAGAGCCAGAGCCAGAGCCGGTCGCCGTGACCGCCGCCCCGGAACCTGCAGCGTCCGAACCCGCAGCGTCCGAACCGGTGGCCACCCCCGCCGGATCTGCACCGGAAACGTCCGCAGAGGCTGCCGCCACCCCGGCCGAACCTGCTCCCGAACCGACCTCCGAACCGGCCGAACAGGCGGCTCAGACCCCGGAGCCGCAACCCTTTGGCGCACCGCTGCCCGCCCAAGATCCAGCCGCCGCCGCG
>JBFHMM010000102.1:0-12971 GCA_041594355.1 Paracoccaceae bacterium
CTGCGCCCCGAAGCGCTGCTGACACCGCAGTTCGTCATCCTGATCGCCACGTTTGTCGGACTGGCCGCCGTCAACGCGCTGGCCTATGCGCTGCTGGCCGACCGGCTGCGGCAATGGATCGGACGGCCGAGGGTCGTCGCCGGGCTGACCCGGGGCGACGGGGCGGCACTTATGGGTATGGGGTTGGCCACGGCCGTGCTGCGCAGGCCGGTCTGAAACCTCATCCTGTCGCAAGCGCGTCTGCTTAACGGTCAGCGTTTTCTTTCATGAATTCGCGGATAAACCGCCGGATCTCGCGCGCCGCGCTGGTGTCCATCTCCTTGCACAGGTCAACAAAGGCATCCCGTTCGCTCTTGTCCAACCTCAGCACCAGCTGACTGTTCTTCTTGCCCGCGGCCTTGCCATCTTTTTTTGTCACAATTTTTTGCCCCGGTTTCCTTGAAGTCAACACTATACAATGTATATACATTGCATAGGAGTTGTCGATATACGATAATACGAGAAAAACAAACAGAAAAGGAAGGCGAATGAATCTTCAAGCAGCACAATCCTTCCTGTTGCGCGATCGCCGCGACTGGAACAAACCGCATCTGCCCTGGTTGCCGTCGGCGCTCTACCGGCTGTACCGCACCACGCAGAAATGACACGCGCCGGAACCCGAACGCGGGGTACCGGCGAGATTGCCTTGCCAGCCGGGCGCGCATCGGCCAAACCCCTGCCTAGCCAACGACCAGACCGGGGACCACGATGCCAAAGAAGACCGACGTCAAGGACTACATCCGCACCATTGTCGATTTCCCGCACGACGGCATCATGTTCCGCGATGTCACCACCCTGTTTTCCGACCCGCGCGGGTTCCGCATGGCCATCGACCAGATGCTGCACCCTTACGCGGGGATGCGTATAGACAAGGTGATCGGGCTGGAGGCGCGCGGTTTCATTCTGGGTGGCGCGATCGCCCACCAGCTGAGCGTCGGTTTTGTGCCGATCCGCAAGAAGGGCAAGCTTCCCGGCACCACGATCAGCCAAGACTACAAGCTGGAATACGGCGAGGCGATTGTCGAGATCCATGACGACGCCATCGAGGCGGGCGAAAAGATCCTGGTGGTCGACGACCTGCTGGCCACCGGCGGCACCTGCGCGGCCGGAATCAAGCTGATCGAACGGCTCGGCGGCGAAATCGTGTCCTGCGCCTTTGTCATCGACCTGCCCGACCTCGGCGGGCGAAAGGTGCTGGAAGACATGGGCATGGACGTCCACGCGCTCTGCGCCTTTGACGGGGAATGACCCCGCCGCCACCGGGCGAAAATTCTTTCAAAGAATTTTGACCGGAATTTTTCGAAAATTCCGGCGACGGCCTCACCGGGGGCGCAGAACGGCACCGGGGTTCATGATACCCTGTGGGTCCAGAACCGCCTTAAGGCCGTACATGACCTCCAGCCCGACCGGATCGCCGTAGCGTTCGAGGTCCGCGACCTTCATCCGGCCGATCCCATGTTCGGCGCTCACCGATCCGTCCATTTCGTGCACCAGGTCGTGCACCGCCCGTTGCACCTGCCCGCTTTGAACGCCGTAGTCCGTCTTGGATCGGCCTTTAGGCGGGAAAACGTTGAAATGCAGGTTACCGTCGCCAAGATGACCAAAGGCGTTGATCCGGAAATCGCCCAGTCCGCCAACCAGGGCTTCCCCGCGTGTCAGAAACTCAGGGATCCGGCTGATCGGAACGGAAATGTCGTGGCTCGACACCGCCCCGATGCGGCGGTTGGCTTCTGGAATATGTTCGCGCACTGACCAGAAGTCGCCGCGCTGGGTCTCTGACTGGGCGATTAGACCATCCTCACACAGGCCCCTCTCCGCCGCCTCCTCGAACAGGCCGGTCAGCACCGCCTGCGGGTCCAGCCCCTGGGGCAACCCGATCTCGACCAGCACGCACCAGTCTGGGATCTCTGCAAAAGGTTGGCGTATTTCTGGCAGCACCTCATCCAGGAATTGCAGCCCCTGTCCATGGATCAGTTCAAACGCACTAATCGCGTCGCCGATCCGGTCACGCGCCAGCGACAGAAGGTCCGGCGCCGCAGATGGCGACGTGACCACGAACAATGCCGTCCCCGAAACCGCGGGAGTCGGGTAGAGCTTGAGCGAGGCCGCCGTGATCACGCCCAGAGTGCCCTCTGCCCCGATCAGCAGATTCTTCAGGTCATAGCCCGTGTTATCCTTGCGCAGCCGTGACAGCCCGTTCCAGATCCGCCCGTCCGGCAACACCGCTTCCAGCCCAAGGCACAGATCACGCGCATTGCCATAGCGCAGCACCCCGGTCCCGCCGGCGTTGGTCGACAGGTTACCGCCTATGCGCGCCGTCCCCTCTGCGGCCAGCGACAGCGGAAACAGCCTGTTGTGCGCGCGCGCCGCCGCCTGCACATCGGCCAGCACCGCGCCGGCCTCGGCGATCAGGACATTCTCGGCCGGGTAGACCGCGCGGATCGCCGCCATCCGTTCCAGCGACAGGATCAACGGCGCGGGTCCATCCGGCGCGACCTGTCCGCCGACCAACCCGGTTCCGCCGCCGTATGGCACCACCGGAACCCGCGCCGTGTTGGCAGCACGCAACAAGGCCGAAACCTCGCAAACATCGCGGGGCAATGCCAAAAGGCCACCTTGTCCGGCATAGCGTCCGCGCGGCTCTTCAAGGTGCCGTGGGCCGGGCGCGCGCAACACCTCCGGCGCGACGGTCTCGCGCAACCGGGCGGCAAAATCTTCGTCAGCAGGGTTCAGCGTCATGCCGCATCAATGCCCAAGCCGACCAACCACCGCAACCCACTTACTCCGGGTCGGCCAGATAGCGAGGTTGCAGAACCATCACCGTCGGGCGCGACGGCAGGCTGCGCAGCGACACTTCGACTTCGGGCCCGCCGGTCTCTTCGATGGCAAATTCGCCCTGCACGCCGGACAGAAACGCCGTCAGGGAATAACCACTGAACCAATGCATAGGGATGATGACCGACGATTTGAGCCGACGCAGGACCTGCATCATTTCCGGCAGGGTCATCGTGGTGCCGCCATCGACCGCCGCCATTACCACGTCCAGCCGCCCAAGCGCGGCGAACTGGGCATCGTCAGGCACATGGTGCAAATGCCCTAGGTGCCCGATGCACAGCCCCGCCACCTCGAAAACAAAAATCGAGTTTCCCTTGGGCTCGATCCCGGCAAACTGCGACCGGATGTCGGTCGAGACATTGCGCACCAACATCTCGCCCAGATCCAGATGGTGCTCGATGCCCTGTCCGAATTCGCCCCAACCGTTCAGCGCATGCGGGATGGCCGGGTCCGGGAAAGCTGTCCAATGGGTGTCATGGGCATGGTTCATCGTCACCACGTCGGGGATCAAAGCGGTATTGCCGATGAAACCGGTGAAGTCCGTGACCGCGTTTAACCCGCCCTGGGTCTGAATCAGGAACGAGGCATGCGCGATATAGCTGATCCGTACCGTGTGATCCGGCAACGGATCCGTCCAGGCCGCCTTGTGCAAGTACCGTATCCCCGGCGCCGCATCGGCGATGGCGATGCAGTGGCTCGGCCGTCTCTCTTGCGAAACCGCCATGCCGGTGGACAGGGTCATCAGGATCAGACAAAGCCGCATCAACATCGCTGGCACCTCCTGGCGCGAAAGCTTAGCACAGGCCAAGGGCATTTCCAGCAAAGGTGCGGACCAGCGGCTAGCCTGCGTCGGTCTTTCCACGCCGGTCGCTGCGCAATGAGGCATAGAGAACATGCGTCCGCCAGCGCCCGTTGATCTGCAGATAGGATTGCGCGACGCCTTCGTATTTGAACCCGCAGCTTTCCAGCAAGCCGCGCGAGGCAACGTTTTCCGGCAGGCAGGCGGCCTCGATCCGGCTCAGGTCAAGCCGCGCAAAGGCGTAGTGAACAACCGCCTCGATCGCCTCGCGCATATACCCCTGACGGGCGTGGGCCTGCCCGATCCAATAGCCCAACGTCCCGGCCTGCGCAGGTCCCCGGCGGATGTTGTCCAGCGTGATCGCGCCCAGAAGTGCCTCGTCGCTTCGGCGGAACAGGAACAGCGGCACCGCGCTGTCGTTGGCCACCGACCGCTGTGTCCAGTAGACCCGGTTGGTAAAGGCCTTGCGGCTCAGGTGGTCTTTGGCCCAACTCGGCTCCCAGGGGACCAGGAACTCCTGGCTTTCGCGCCGCAATGCCGCCCAGTCGCGAAAGTCCGAATGCGTCGGTGGCCGTAGCGACAACCGCTCGCTTTCGATCTTAAGCTTGCGTTTGGACAGCAACATCAGAACGGCATCAGGCGGCGCGCCTTTCCTGAAGCTGGCTTAGCGTCGGTGCGGCGTCGATCGGTCCATACAGCGCCAGCGCCGCTGGCGCGCGAACGGCCATATCCTCGGCAAATACGCGGACATCGCCTGCGGTCACCGCGTCGATGCGCACCACGGTGTCCTCAAGCGACGGTACAGTGTCCCAGATCTGCACCAATCGGGCCAGCCGTTCGGCCCGATTGGACGGGCTTTCCAGACCCATCAGCATCCCGGCCTTCATCTGCGCACGCGCTCGTGCGACCTCGGCCTCGGTCATATCCTCGGCAGCGCGCTTCATTTCGTCGATGGTGATACTCGCCAACTCGGCGATCTGGCCCGCGGAGGTCCCCGCATAAATCGTCGTTGTCCCGGTATCGGCATAGGCGCCGGTTTGAGCAAAGATCGTATAGCACAGCCCGCGCACCTCGCGGATCTCCTGGAAGAGGCGGCTCGACATGCTTCCGCCTAGGGCGCTGGAATAGATCTGCGCCGTGTAAATCGCATCGTCGCGGTAACCGGGGCTTTCCAGCGCCAGCGCGAAATGCGCTTGCTCCAGCTTTTTTGACCGCCGCGTTTCGCCGCCGGTGAACCGGGCCGACAGCGGTTCGTGAACCGGGCTCGGCGCCATGTGGCCAAACAGGTTCCGGGCCATCCGCACCAGCTCATCGTGATCGACGGCCCCCGCCGCGGACAGAATCATCTGGCCCGGCCCATAGTGTTCGCCCACGAACGCAGCAAGATCGTCGCGCGAGAAACTGCTGACACGCTCGGACGGGCCCAGGATGGTGCGGCCCAGCGGCTGATCGCGATAGCTGTCTTCCTGCAACCAATCAAAGATCACGTCGTCCGGCGTATCGCAGGCCTGCCCGATTTCCTGCAGAATCACGCCACGCTCGACCTCAATCTCGGCGGGGTCAAAGACCGGGTTCAGCACGATGTCGGCAATCACGTCCATTGCCAGTGGCACGTCGGCCTGAAGCACACGGGCGTAATAGGCCGTCACCTCGCGCGAGGTATAAGCGTTAATGTATCCGCCCACGTCCTCGATCGCCTCGGCGATCTGCAGCGCGCTCCGCCGCTTGGTCCCCTTGAACGCCATATGCTCAAGGAAATGGGCAATGCCGTTCTGTTCGATCCGCTCGTGCCGCCCGCCGGCGGTCACCCAGATACCAATGGCGGCGGATTGCAGACCTGGCATGTGTTCGGAAACGATGCGAAAGCCGTTGGGCAGTTGATCTTGGCGGACGGTCAATTGGCGATATGCCCCCTGATATGCTCTTCGATGGCTCGCAGATCGTTGGCGATCCGGGTCACCCGTTCCGGCCTGTCATACAGATCCGACAACCGCCCGGGAAGAGGCGGATGCACGCCGCTGGCCTGTTCCACCGCAGCCGGGAATTTCGCGGGATGGGCGGTGGCAAGGGTGATCATCGGTGTTTTCGCCGCGCGCGCCTGGGTGGCGACCTTTACCCCGACGGCAGAATGTGGACACAACAGCTCGCCGCTGGCGGCCAGCGTTGCCTTGATCGCGGCCAGCGTTTCCTCTTCGGACGCACGGCCCGAGTCGAAGCTTTCGCTTAAAGCCTGCAGCGCCCCTTGGCTGACGTTGAAACCGCCCGATTTCAGCTCGTCCATAAGCTGCGCCACCGCGCCCGCGTCCTGATCGTAGGCGAAATAGAGCGCGCGTTCGAAATTCGAGCTGACCTGAATGTCCATCGATGGCGAGATCGAAGGCACCGTGTCGCCCTTGATATACCCCTCGCCCGACAGACAGCGGTGAAGGATGTCGTTCTGGTTCGTAGCCACCACCAGCCGGTCAATGGGCAGCCCCATCCGCTTGGCCAGATACCCCGCAAAGATATCGCCAAAGTTGCCGGTGGGCACGGTAAAGCTCACCTCGCGGTGCGGCGCGCCGAGCGACACGGCAGAGGTGAAATAATAGACCACCTGCGCCAGCACGCGGGCAAAGTTGATCGAGTTCACACCGGCCAGCCGCACGCCGTCGCGGAATTCGAAATCGTTGAACATGTCCTTGACCAGCGCCTGGCAGTCGTCGAAATCGCCGTCGACCGCCAGCGCATGCACGTTGGCGTCATCCGGCGTAGTCATCTGGCGGCGCTGCACCTCGGACACGCGGCCATGCGGGAACAGGATGAATACATCCACCGCATCCAGACCTCGGAACGCTTCGATCGCCGCCGAACCGGTATCGCCGCTGGTGGCGCCGACGATGGTCACCCGCTCGCCCCGGCGTTTCAGCGCGACCTCGAACATCTGGCCGATCAGCTGCATGGCGAAATCCTTGAACGCCAGCGTCGGGCCGTGAAACAGCTCCAGCAGAAAGTGGTTGGGCGCCAGTTGCTTCAGCGGCGCCCGCGCCGCGTGACCGAACTCGTCATAGGCGCGCGCGATGATAGCGCGGAACTCGTCGTCAGTGAACGTGTCACCCAGATAGGGCCGCATCACCAGGAACGCGGTTTCCTCATAGCTGAGCCCGGCCAACGCGGCGATTTCCTCCTGACTGAACCGGGGGATCTCGGCCGGCAGGTACAGCCCGCCATCGCGCGCCAGCCCGGTCAGCATCGCTTCTTCAAAGGACAGCTCGGGGGCTTGCCCGCGTGTCGAGATGTATTTCATGTCTCTTCGCTCCGGGGTCGGGCGCGGGAACGGGTGCGCCACAGGAAGTAAAATGTCATCGCGGTCCAGACCAACGCCAGCCCGTACCAGGTGACCGCATATTGCAAGTGATCGTTCGGAATACCAGCCGTGTCCACAGGCAGCGGCATCATATCCGGGTCGGTCTGCGACCGCGCGATCAACAAAAAGGGTTCCGCCTGCAACGCTGCGGCCATCGCGGGGACATCGCGGGCAAACCAGATGTTCGCGGTCAGGTCAGGGTCGGGGGTATATCCGTCGATTTCCCGCGGCCAGTGCAGGTTACCTTCGATCTGCATCGGCCCGGCATCGCGCACCGCGCCCTTGTCCGGGGTCGGGACAAAGCCACGATCAACCAGAACGCGCCGCCCGTCATTGGTCAGGAACGGCGCGATGATCCGATAGCCGGCGCCAATCTGCTTGACCGACACCAGAACATGGATCTCGCCCGCGTCGAAACGGCCCGCCACCACCACGGGCAGGTATTTGTCCTCTGCCTGCGTCGGAGATACCGGCAGGGCTACCGGCGCGGCGGCAATCTTTGCAGTAATGTCCGCCAGCACTTCCTCTTTCCAGGCCAACCGGCGCACTTGCCAGTTGCCGAGGCTGACAAGGAGTACGCAGCCGGCAATACCGATGATCAGCAAGAACACGAGACGGCGCATCAGGACGCACTCGCCTGCCGGCTCTGTCCGGGATCTTTGGGAAGGGGGCGTCGCATCAGGTCAGCAGAGCCACAAAGAGGTCGTCTTTCAATGGAAAAGCGCGCGGTTCCCCGCGCGCCCGAGACGTGTGAGAGGCATGGAGATGGCGTTAACCCAGCCCTGCGGTGCCCCAGATGTAGACGGCAAAGAACAGGAACAGCCAGACCACGTCGACAAAGTGCCAGTACCACGCGGCGGCCTCGAAACCGACGTGCTGTTCTGGGGTAAAGTCGCCCTTGATCGCCCGGATCAGGCAGACGATCAGAAACACTGTCCCGATCAGAACGTGGAAGCCGTGGAAGCCCGTCGCCATGAAGAAGTTCGAGAAGAAGATGTCCTCGCCGAATTTCCAGCCGTCATGTGTCAGCAGGAGCCCGTATTCATAAGCCTGAAACGCGGTAAACAGGATGCCCAGCGCGATACCGATGGCCAGACCGTTGATCAGCGCCTTGCGGTCGTTGCCATGCACCAGCCCGTGGTGTGCCCAGGTCACCGCGCATCCCGACAGCAGCAGAATCAGCGTGTTGATCAGCGGCAGGTGGAACGGGTCGATGGCATGAATATTCGGCTGCGCGTATTCGGTGCCTGCATATTCCCACATCGGGTACATAGCATGTTTGAAAAACGACCAGAACCAGGCGAAGAAGAACATCACCTCGGACATGATGAACAGGATAAAGCCATAGCGCAGGCCGATGCGGACAACCGGGGTGTGATCGCCGATATGGCTTTCGTTCACTACTTCGGACCACCAGGCGAACATGGTGTACAGGACGGCGACGAACCCCATCCAGAACATCCATGCGGTAACGCCGTGCATCCACAGCACCGCGCCGAACAGCATGACAAAGCCGCCAACGGCACCGATCAGCGGCCAGATCGACGGTGCCAGAATGTGATAATCGTGGTTCTTTGCGTGTGCCATTAAGTGTCCCTCACCTCGCGGCCTAGTTCAGGTTTGTGTCTGCCTTTTTGTCGAGGGCGGCATAGCCCTCGGGCAGATCGATTTCATGGAACGTGTACGACAATGTGATCGTATGCACGTATTTTCCGTCGCGGTCCTCGACAATTTCGGGATCCACGAAGAATGTCACCGGCATCTGCACCCGCTCACCGGGCTGCAGGACCTGCTCTTCGAAGCAGAAACAGTCGATTTTGTCAAAAAAGTACCCCGCTGAATAGGGGGTCA
Source organism: Paracoccaceae bacterium (assembly GCA_041594355.1). GTDB lineage: Bacteria > Pseudomonadota > Alphaproteobacteria > Rhodobacterales > Rhodobacteraceae > JAIUZI01. The sequence goes on from JBFHMM010000102.1 coordinate 8,868, forward strand.
CATTATAGCTTGCCGACCCGGCCACAACGCGATCGGTCGGGTTGTAGGCCTCGTAAAAGGCCAGCCCGGTTTCACCGATGCGCATGGTCATTTCGCGCTGAACCGGTTTGAACTCCCACGGCATGCCACGGTCCTTGGAGGCGTCGAACCGGACCTTGATAGTCTGATCCAGAATCTCGTCTGACCCGGCCTCGGCCACGTTAGTTGCCCCGCCAAAACCCGTCACCCGGCAGAACCAGTCGTAGAAGGGCACCGAGGCCCAGGCGAGCGCGCCCATAACCACGACGACGCCGACCAGCTGGACAACCGTCTTTTGCGGACCCGACATCGCCATCAGTTCTGCTCCGTTCCCGGCTGGAACGTCATGCCACCATTCGACACCTTGGCGACGGTCAGGCCAAAGACGATGGCGATAAAGGCCGCCAGCACCAGCCCGACGCCCAGATTGCGGCCAAAACGGCGTTTGTGCAAATCATGTGTTGCGCGAAAACTCATCCCCAGCCTCCCAGTCCGTAGGGCCTCAGCAGCGCTTCTGCCAGAACCGCGCCGAAGTGCAGGAACAGGTAGAGCAGGGAGAGCTTGAAGAAAGAGCGCTCTGTCGCGAAATTATCCGCCTCCGATGCCGCCTCGTCGCGCCGCCAGATACGGAAGGCGCCGAGAATGAAGAGCATGTTCAGCACGAGCGACACCGCTAGGTAAAGCGGCCCGCCAATCCCCGAGAAGGCCGCGCCGACAGCGAACAACGCCAGAAGCAGCGTATAGACCAGGATGTGAACCCGCGTCGCGCGGCGCCCGTGCGTCACGGTCAGCATCGGCACGCCGGCATCGTCATAGTCGTTGCGCATGAACAGCGCCAGCGCCCAGAAATGCGGCGGTGTCCACAGGAAAGTCAGCGCGAACATCAGCCAAGGTTCCACCGCCATCGACCCGGTGGCGGCGATCCATCCGATCACCGGCGGAAAGGCCCCCGCCGCACCGCCGATGACGATGTTCTGCGGCGTCAGCCGTTTCAGCCACATCGTGTAGACGACGACGTAGAAGAAGATGGTAAAGGCCAGGAAAGCGCCGGCAAAGATGTTGGTGGCCAGCGCCAGCATGATGCACGACATGCCCGACAGCGCCAGGCCCAGCGCCATCGCCTCGCCCGGTTCCACCTTGCCAGAGGGAATCGGACGCCCGCGGGTCCGCTTCATCACCCGGTCAATGTCCGCATCCCACCACATGTTCAGCGCCCCCGAGGCGCCGCCGCCGATGGCAATGAACAGAATCGCGCAGAACCCGACCATGGGATGAACCGTCACCGGCGCGGCCAGCAGCCCCACCAGCGCGGTGAACACGACCAGCGACATGACCCGCGGCTTGAGCAGGGCGAAATAATCGCCAAACCCGGCCTCGTCCTCGCGGATGTTGCTGGCGTTGATGCTTGCGTCGCTCATTCCGTTCCCCGTGCCGCGTCGACCGATTGAAAACCCATCCTACGCGGCCTTCGTATGGTGGGTTATCAACCCACCGTCCTCGCTTAGTTCGATGCTACCTGGTAGCTCTGCGGCCGACCCGCGTACTCATCGATCGCGCCCTTCAGCCATTCATCATACTCGGCCTGGGTCACCACCTTGACCGTGATCGGCATATAGGCATGGTCCTTGCCGCAGAGTTCCGAACACTGGCCGAAGTAGATGCCTTCCATACCTTCGTCCACCTCGAACCACAGTTCGCTCAGGCGGCCGGGGACAGCGTCCTGCTTGACCCCGAACGCGGGGATTGTCCACGAGTGGATCACGTCCGCGCCGGTAACCTGCATTACGACGATCTTGCCCGACGGCACGACAACCTGGGTGTCAGTGGCCAGCAGGTATTCATCATCGGTGTATCCGTAGTCGGCCAGTTCTTCGCGCTCCAGCTTGAAACTCTCGAAACCAAATTCATGATCGACGTACTCATAGCCCCAGTACCACTGGTAGCCGGTCACCTTGATGGTGATATCCGCCTCGGGGATCTCCTGCTGCTTGAACAGCACCGGCAGCGAGAACGCGCCGATGAACACCAGGATCAGAATCGGCACCACCGTCCATGCGATCTCGATGGGGGTGTTGTGTGTAAAGGTCGCCGGGTTCGGGTTGGACCGGCGATTGTAGCGCAGGATCACAAAGGCGATCAATGCGATCACGAATACGCAGATCGCGGTGATGATGACCAGAATCAAATGGTCAAGCGATTGCAGGTCGCGGGCCAGTTCGGTTGCCGCCGGCTGGAAGCCCAGCCCCCCGGGCACCGGCTTGCCGATGGAACCTACTGCATCCTGCGCCATGGCTGGAAGGCTGGAAAGGGCAGCAAAAAGGCCCGCAAGCGTCAAAGCGTTCTTCATATCTCGTCCTGATCGGTTGATCGCGTTTTACCTCGTGCCAGCGCGGATTCGCGAAATCGCACCGGCCCCGTTGTCATTGCCGTCGCTAGAAATCATATTCCGGGAACCAGATAAAGCAAAATGCTTGCGTCAAACGGACGCTTTTTTGACCTAGATCAAATCCAAGAGGTTCACCTGCATGACTTCAGACCCGTTTCGCCCCTTCGAATCCTCGCTTCCGGGCGACGAGGCGCTGAGTATCCTGCAGGCCGCCACAGCTGGCGCCGATGACGGGGAAATCTTTGTGGAACGGCGGAAATCCGAATCGCTTGTCTTCGACGACGGGCGTCTTGCCACCGCCAGCTACGACGCCTCCGAGGGCTTCGGGCTGCGCGCGGTGCGCGGCGAAGTGTCCGGCTACGCGCATTCCACCGACGTCTCGATCGAGGCGCTGAAACGCGCCTCCGAGACCGCGCGCCTGGCGGTGGGCGACGGCGGAGGGACGCTGGCGCTACCCCCACGGGCGACCAATACGCGGCTTTACGCCGATGCCGACCCGATTGATTCGGCCCCCTTTTCGGTCAAGATCGAAACCCTGCGCGAGATCGACGCCTTTGCGCGTGACCTCGATCCACGTGTCGTGCAGGTCAGCGCCTCGCTTGCGGCCGCGCTGCAAGAGGTCGAGATCCTGCGCCCCGACGGGGTGCACCTCCGCGACGTGCGGCCGTTGACGCGGGTCAATGTCTCGGTCATCGTCGAACAGGACGGGCGGCGCGAAACCGGCACAGCGGGCGGCGGGGGCCGCCTCGGGCTGGACGGGCTGATCGACCCGGCATCGTGGCAGTCCAAGGCGCGCGAGGCGCTTCGGATCGCACTGGTCAACCTCGAAGCGGTACCCGCCCCGGCCGGCGTCATGGAGGTTGCGCTGGGACCCGGATGGCCCGGCATCCTGCTGCACGAGGCCATCGGCCACGGGCTGGAGGGCGACTTCAACCGCAAGGGCAGCTCGGCCTTTGCCGGGTTGATGGGCAAACAGGTCGCCGCCCGCGGCGTCACAGTGCTGGATGACGGCACCATCCCCGACCGGCGCGGATCTATCACCATCGACGACGAAGGCACACCCTCCTCCCGCACCACGCTGATCGAGGACGGCATCCTCGTCGGCTATATGCAGGACCGCCAGAACGCCCGGCTGATGGGGGTGGACCCCACCGGAAACGGGCGCAGGCAAAGCTATGCCCACGCGCCGATGCCGCGGATGACCAACACCTACATGCTGGGCGGTCAGGCCGATCCGGCCGATCTGGTGGCCGAGATCAAGGACGGCATCTGGGCGGTCGGGTTCGGCGGCGGGCAGGTCGACATTACCAATGGCAAGTTCGTGTTCTCCTGCACCGAGGCCTACCGGGTCGAGAACGGCAAGGTCGGCGCGCCGGTCAAGGGCGCGACGCTGATCGGCGACGGCGCCACGGCCCTGAAACAGGTGCGTGCCCTGGGCAACGACATGGCGCTCGATCCCGGTATCGGGGTCTGCGGCAAGGATGGCCAATGGGTCCCGGTCGGGGTTGGCCAGCCCACCGTCCTGATGGACGGGCTGACCGTGGGCGGGTCGGCGACCTGACCGTTTACGCCCCCCGCTTGAAAAAAATTTTTGGAAAAACCAACGCCGATTCACGGGCTGTTAACTACGTGGCGTCTACTCCTTGTCTGCAAGCAGGCGGAGCGACGGATGACCGAGGATAACTATTCTTCCACTCACC
>JBFHMM010000103.1:0-12551 GCA_041594355.1 Paracoccaceae bacterium
GGGCAAGAAGATCAAGGAGGCGATGGACGCCGAACGGCCCAAGTTCGAGAAGGGCGCGGCCGAGAACGGCGTCGACAAGAAGAAGGCCACCGAGGTCTTTGACCTGCTCGAAAAGTTCGCCAACTACGGCTTCAACAAATCGCATGCGGCGGCCTATGCGGTGGTCTCTTACCAGACCGCCTGGCTCAAGGCGAACCACCCGGTAGAGTTCATGGCCGGGGTGATGAACTGCGATATCCACCTGACGGACAAGCTGGCGGTCTATTTCGAAGAGGTAAAGAAGGGGCTGAAACTGCCCTATGTACCGCCCTGCGTGAACCGGTCCGAGGCGAGTTTTGACGTGGTGGATGGCCAGCTGGTTTATGCGCTGGGTGCCTTGAAGAACGTCGGCGTCGAGGCGATGAAGCTGATCACCGAGGCGCGTCGGGTCGACGGCGTCGACAAACCTTTTGCCACGCTCTTTGACATGGCCCGCCGGGTCGACCTGAAACGGGTCGGCAAGCGGCCGATGGAGATGCTGGCGCGGGCGGGCGCCTTTGATCAGCTGGATCCGAACCGGCGGCGGGTGTTCGAAAGCCTCGATGCGCTGGTCAGCTATTCCGCCGCCGTCCACGACCAGAAGGCATCGGCGCAGGTGTCGCTCTTTGGCGAGGCGGGCGAGGACCTGCCCGAGCCGCGGCTAGCGGGTTGTCCCGACTGGCTGCCGGCCGAACGGCTGGCCGAGGAATTCAAGGCGATCGGGTTCTACCTGTCGGGGCACCCGCTAGACGACTACATGGTCTCGTTGAAACGCAAGGGCGTGATGACGCTGGACGAGGTGACCGAAAAGGCCGAGCGCGGGCCGTATCTGGCCAAGATGGCTGGCGTGGTGGCGGGCCGGCAGGAGCGTAAATCGGCGCGCGGCAACCGCTTTGCCTTTGTGCAGATGTCCGACACCACCGGCGCTTTCGAGGTGACGCTGTTTTCAGAGGCGCTGGAGGCGTCGCGCGATTTCCTCGAAACCGGAGCCAAGGTGGTACTGACCGCCGAGGCGACGCTGGAAAGCGACCAGCTGAAACTGCTGGGCCGGTCGGTGGGGCCGGTGGATTCGGTGGTGGCCCAGGCCGGGGCGACGGGACTGCGCGTCTTTATCGACACCGCCCGCGCGGTCGAGCTTGTCGGCACCGTCCTCGACGACGCCGCCAAGGCCGCCAAGGGCGCCGCCAAGGGGCCGGTGCAACTGCTGCTGATGGACAGCACCCTGCCCGGCGAGGTGGAACTGGACCTCGGCCAGGACTTCGCCATCAATCCGCAGATCAAAGGCGCGCTCAAGAGCCTCGACGGGGTGGTCGAGGTGGAGGAACTGTAGGGGAATAGTATCGGCGCTGAGTGCGTCAAATCTGGTTTGCTTAACCATAAGCGCGAAGATTTGTTTCGTTTCCGGTGGAGGCGTTGGACATAAGACGACCATTTCCAGTCGCTTCCGGGCGACAGAACTGTCACTCTTGAGCCAGATAAACCTTCTATGACAAGCCGCCGGAAAAATGCACAAGGATCAGTCGCTCAAGAAGATCAATCAAATGTCACCACAAGACAGGTGGCAATCGGCGCGGGACAAGCTGAGCGACGCGCAGAATGTCGGGGCGGCATCTGCCTTGATTGAACACCTGCGCACGCACGAGAACACGCGGTGGCTGGTGTATTCACCTGAGCTCGCCAGACAAGTGCCTCGGTCTTATGCGGGGCTTGCCTTTTAAAAACTTCAAAGAAGTGTGATTTCTTACGAGATCATGAGCTTCTGCACATTCTGGGACCCGGTCGATTTGGATAGCAGAAGCATTCCAACGATAACCGCTTTGGCCGACTCAACTGGTGTGTGCAAATGCGTTTAGGATGATCATCTTTCACGTTACGGAAGCCATGATGCCGATTTTGCGAAGAAAAATGGCACCTCTGCCCGGCGGCGGCTGAGAAGAGCTATTCGTGACGTGGCCCTTATTCAGGATTCCGAAGTCCTGCGCAGCGTGCGAAACACTCGAGACAGGCTCGCCCATCAGCTTGAGCAAATACGAGAAGAGAAGAAAAGTGTGGTGCCAAAGGCGAGACACGGTGACGAAAGGGAGTTGCTGCAAAAAAACGATATCCGTCGTGCACCGACTATACCCCAGTTTGAACGGAACCGACTTTGATTGGAACGGTTCAATAGCCATGCACAAACGAAACGCTGAAGCGTTTTGGAAAGGCGTCAGCATCGAAGTCTTGCGTTAGTTCAACGCGCCACGCACGGCGCGCCTTGCGCCTTGCGCCTGTCACCGTCTCATCCGAAGGGCGCGTGCTCTGCACGCATCGCCTGTCGGGGATCACGCCGTTACGAACACGCCTGCGGCTCGGCCACCTGCCGGAATACGGGCTCCGCGAATATCTCTTCGAAGAACGCCAGCCGGTTCGGCATCACCTGCCGCACCCGCGCCTCGACCTCTGCCGGCAACCGGCCCGGGTGGGTCATCATGGTAAAAGCAAACAGCGCCGATTCCGCCATGTCTTCGCGGTCGGGGTTGTCGGCGGCGTAGTCTGTGATGAAACCGCCGTCGCCGTGCTGGGCGCGCTGCCAGGCATCGCTGCGGGCATGTTCGGCGTCCAGCGTCGCGTGCACGGATTCGTGGAACACGGTTTCCTGAATGTCGTGGTTACGCACACGGGTGTCGATGTTGTCGGAATAGAGCACAAAGAAATGCCCCTGATCCTCGCCAAAGGCGGTCTCGTCGCCTTCGTGGATCACCACGTGATCCAGCACCCGGCGCATCACCGTCGGCAGCTTGCCCACCGCCTCGGCCACAGTTTCGGCATAGCTCTGCGCCCGGGCCCGCGACCCGAAATCGGGATGCGCCCAGATGCCGACGCTGGTGCCATCGCCATAGCGCGCGGTGAACACAAAGGTCTGATCGGCAAACAGATCGCCGCCGCGCTTGTCGGGCATCTCGCGCCGGTCGCGGCCGTCAAAGGACAGGCAGCGGAACGCATGCTCGTCGGCCTCGGTGATGAACTCCAGATCGTTCGACACGATGGAATTGGGAAACAGCGGATCGGCCCGCGCGGTGGGGGCGGCGGACAGGGCCGCGGCAGCCAGAAACAGGAGTGTGCAAAACGGACGGAGCATCAAATCACCTCGGTACAAAACGGGACAAATCCAGCTTATCGCCGGGCGCGCTACATGCAACCGCGCCGGCCCCGGTCAGTAGTGCGGCGGCCGTTCATTGCCCAGAACCACCCCGCTGGTGGCCTCCGCCTCCCGCTCCGCCTCGCGCTGCATCAGCATGGCGACCTGCCGGGTCAGGCGGTCGATCTCTGCCTGCTGACGGGCAACGACATCGCTCATGTCGTCGACGGCGCGGCTGAGGTGGGCGATCTGTTCTTCGAGCTGTTCCATGTCCATGCATCTAGCGCCGCATCGTCACCGCGCCAAGGGGGTTGCCCCGAAATGCGCGGCGGGTGCAGGATCGGGCGGTATGGGGGCAGCTGGAGAAAAGCGATGTCAGTCAGGATCGAGCAAAGCGGAGCCGTCCACGTGGTGACGATTGAGCGCCCGGAGCGGCGCAATGCGGTGAACCCGGCCACCGCCTGGACGCTGTTCGAAGCGTTTCAGGCCTTTGAAGCCGATGAAGATGCGCGGGTTGCGGTGCTGACCGGCGCGGGCGGCGCGTTCTGCGCCGGCTTCGATCTACAATCCGCCGGATCGGGCGAGGCGGACAAATGGATCGGCCAGCTGGGCTTCCCGGAGGATTGGTGCGACCCGGTCGGCGCGCCACTGCCCGGCCCGATGGGGCCGTCGCGGCTGATGCTGTCGAAACCGGTGATCGCGGCGATCGAGGGGCACGCGGTGGCCGGCGGGATGGAGCTGGCGGCCTGGTGCGACATGCGGGTGATGGCGCAGGACGCGGTCACCGGAGTGTTCTGCCGCCGCTGGGGCGTGCCGCTGATCGATGGCGGCACGGTGCGGCTGCCCCGGATGCTGGGACAGGGGCGGGCCAACGATCTGATCCTGACCGGGCGCCCGGTACAGGCCGACGAGGCGCGGCAAGTCGGCTTTGCCGACCGGGTCTGCGCGCCCGGACAGGCGCTGGCGGTGGCGCTGGCGCTGGCCGAGGACCTGACCCGGTTTCCACAGGTCTGTCTGCGTGGCGATTTCCTGTCGGCGCGGATGCCGGCGGACGCGCTGGCGGCGGCGTTGCGGCGGGAATGGGTCTCGGCCGAGGCGTTCCTGAGCGAAGGCAAGGCGGGCGCGGCGCGGTTTGCCGCCGGAAAGGGGCGTGGTGGTGATTTCGACGATATCTGAGATGGCGGTTTCCCGCCGGAAAACGCCAGGCCTCCGGCGGAAGTATTTGCAAAGAGATGAAGGGGCGGCGCGCTGCCTTGCCCAGCGCCGGGGCATGGGGTAGACCGCGCCGCGTGATGACCCCAAGCCGGGAGCCCATGATGGCCAAGCCCAAGAAACAGCCCCGCCCCAAGGCGCAGACGCCCAAGGGGTTCCGCGATTATTTCGGCGCCGAGGTGACCCAGCGCGCCGAAATGCTGCAGGAAATCGCCGGGGTCTATCATCGCTATGGCTTTGACGCGCTGGAATCGAGCGCGGTGGAGACGGTGGAGGCGCTGGGCAAGTTCCTGCCCGATGTCGACCGGCCCAACGAGGGGGTGTTCGGCTGGCAGGAGGAAGAGGGCGACTGGCTGGCGCTGCGCTATGACCTGACGGCGCCGCTGGCGCGGGTCTTTGCCCAGCACCGCAACGATCTGCCGACGCCCTACCGGCGCTATGCGATGGGGCCGGTGTGGCGCAACGAAAAGCCGGGGCCGGGGCGATATCGCCAGTTTTATCAATGTGATGCGGATACGGTCGGGTCGGCGTCGATGGCCGCCGACGCGGAAATCTGCGCGATGCTGTCGGACACGCTGGAGACGGTCGGCATCGCGCGCGGCGACTACCAGATCCGGGTCAACAACCGCAAGGTTCTGAACGGGGTGCTGGAGGCGATGGGCCTGTCCGACGACGCCCAGCGGGACGCGGTTCTGCGGACCATCGACAAGTTTGACAAGGTCGGCGAGGCGGGGGTGCGCGAGCTTTTGGGCAAGGGGCGGCTGGATGCCTCGGGCGCCTATATCGACGGGGTGGGCTTGAGCGAGGCGCAGGCCGATCCGGTGGTGGCCTTTCTGACCTCCGGGGGCGAGAGCGCGGCGGCGACGCTGGACAACCTGAGGGCCGCTGTTGGCGGCTCGGCGGTCGGCGGCGCCGGGATCGACGAGCTGGAACAGATCGCCGATCTGCTGGCGGCACAGGGCTATGGCGCCGACCGGATCGCGCTGGACCCTTCGGTGGTACGCGGGCTGGGTTATTACACCGGGCCGGTCTACGAGGCCGAGCTGACCTTTGACATTCTCGATGAAAAGGGCCGCAAGCGGCAGTTCGGCTCTGTCGCGGGCGGCGGGCGCTATGACGATCTGGTGAAACGGTTCACCGGGCAGGAGGTGCCGGCGACGGGGGTCTCCATCGGGGTGGACCGGCTGCTGGCGGCGCTGCGCGAGAAGGGTCGCATCGAGGCGGTCGAGCGGGGGCCGGTGGTGGTGACGGTGATGGACCGCGACCGCATGGCCGACTACCAGGCGATGGTGGCCGAGCTGCGCAACGCCGGGATCCGCGCCGAGGTTTACCTCGGCAACCCCAAGAATTTTGGCAACCAGTTGAAATACGCCGACCGGCGCAATTCCCCGGTGGCGGTGATCGAGGGCGGCGAGGAAAAGGCCGCCGGGATCGTGCAGATCAAGGACCTGATCCTGGGTGCGAAGATCGCCGAGAACGCGACGCTGGAGGAATGGAAGGAACGCCCCAGCCAGTTCGAAGTGGCGCGCGGCAATCTGGTCGAACGGGTGCGAGACATTCTGGATGGGCAGGGCTGATGCCGACACGGTCTGACGGTCTGGCCCGTGCCGCCGCGCTGCGGGGCGTGTTCGAGGCGCGCGGCGCGCAGGTGGTGGAGACGCCGGTGCTGCAGCCCGCCGACACGCTGCTGGACCTCTATGGCGAGGATATCCGGGCCCGCGCCTATATCACCTCGGACGCGCTGCGGGGCGAGCAGATGCTGCGCCCCGATTTCACCGTGCCGGTGGTGCAGATGCACATGGAACAGGGCGCGGAACCGGCGCGCTACACCTACGCGGGCGAGGTGTTCCGGCGGCAGGAGCATGACCCGGACCGGGCCAATGAATACCTGCAGGTAGGCTACGAAGTGTTTGACAGGAGCAACCCGGCCGATGCCGATGCCGAAGTCTTCGCGCTGATCGCCGAGACGCTGGTTGGGTTGAGCCTGCGGGCGGCGACCGGCGATATCGGCATCCTTATGGCGGCCGTTCGGGGGCTGAACACGACCGACCGGCGCAAGGCGGCGCTGATGCGGCACATCTGGCGGCCGCGGCGGTTCCGGGCGCTGCTCGACCGTTTTGCGCGGCGGGTGCCGGTGCCGGCGGCCCGCGCGGCCCTGCTGGCCGCGCCGGTGACCAGTTCGGCACCGGTGATCGGCCGCCGCAGCCCGGCCGAGATCGAGGAGCGGATCGAGGCGCTGCGCGCCGATGCCGCCACGCCGCCGATCTCGGATCACGAGATGAGTGGGCTGGAAACCCTGATGGCGGTGCGCGAGACGATGCCATTCGCGCTGGAACAGCTGCGCGACGTGGCGGTCGACCTGCCGCAGATCACCCCGGCGCTGGACCGGCTTGAGGCGCGGATTGCGGCGCTGGCGGCGCATGGGGTCGATGTAGAAACGCTGGAATTCGAGGCCAGCTATGGCCGGACCTCGATGGAGTATTACGACGGGTTCGTGTTTGGGTTCTATGCCGAGGGCCGCCCGGACTTGCCGCCGGTGGCGACCGGCGGGCGCTATGACGCGCTGACCCGGCAGCTGGGCAGCGGCGCCGAAATCCCGGCGGTGGGCGGGGTGCTGCGCCCGGGCCTGATGCTTGAGCTCGAGGAGGCCGGGGCATGAGCCTGAAGCTGGGGGTGCCGTCCAAGGGGCGGCTGATGGACAAGACATTCGACTGGTTCGAGCGCTACGGCATCCGGCTCAGCCGCACCGCCGACCGCGAGTATTCGGGCCAGGTCGAGGGCATCGACGGCGTGTCGCTGGTGCTGCTGTCGGCGGGCGAGATCCCGCGCGAACTGGCCGCCGGGCGCATCCATCTGGGGGTGACGGGCACCGATCTGGTACACGAGAAGCTGCCGCGCTGGGAACAGCAGATCCAAGAGCTGGAACCGATGGGGTTCGGGCAGGCCGATCTGGTGCTGGCGGTACCCAAGTTCTGGGTCGATGTCGACACGCTCGACGATCTGGACGCGGCGGCGGCGGAGTTCCGGGCGCGACACGGGTTCCGGTTGCGGATCGCGACCAAGTATCACCGGCTGGTGCGCGAGTTCCTGACTGAGGGTGGGGTCGCCGATTACCAACTGGTCGACAGCCAGGGCGCCACCGAGGGCACGATTCGCAACGAAACAGCCGAGGCGGTGGCCGACATCACCTCGACCGGCGATACGCTACGGGCCAACCATCTCAAGATCCTCTCGGACGGGCCGATCCTGCGCAGCCAGGCAACGCTGTGGCGCAGCCGGGTGGCCGAGGTTTCAGCGGCGGAAAAGGCGACGCTGAAGGCGCTTTTGGCGCGCATCGGCTGACGGCGGCGTCACGCCATCTGCGTTTCGGCAAAGGCCCGCAGTTTCGAGACATCGCTGATGGTGACCCGGCGGTGGCTGCTGGCGACGCCGAATGTCTTGAGCCGACCAAAGGCCCGTGAGAGGCTTTCGGGTTTCATGCCCAATTTTCCGGCCAGCAGAACCTTTTCATAGGGCAGCACCAACTCGCTGAAGCCGCCTTCGCAGCCGCTGAGGTCGATCAGGTATTCCGACAGCCGCTGGGCGCCGGACTTGATCTTCAGCTGTTCGATATGGTCCATCATCGTGTTGATATGACCCGAGGCGGCGGACAGAACCGCGGTGGTAATCTCGTGGCGGGCATTTTGGCAGGAACAGATCGTCGACAGGTCGATCAGGATGACCTCGCAACCATCGACGGCCTGTGCCGAGGTCGGGCTGGTGCCTCCCTGCAGGGCGGCGATCTCGTCAAAACTCTGTCCCCGGCCGAGCGTGGCAAGGATCGCCTCGTTGCCGGAGGGCGACAGGCGATATTGTTTGACCCAGCCCGATTTTACGATCTTGAGGGTGCGGCAGGGGTCGCCCTGCACGCAGATCGTCGCCCCCCGGTCGTATTTGCGGGTGCGGGCAGCCGACAGCAGACAGACCCTGACATCTGTCGACAGCTGATCGAGCAACGGAAACTCTCCGGTTCTGTCAAAATCGCTTTTCGGCATGTGGCAATTCCCCTGTTCGCGAGATGTCAGGGTAATAAAGCTGCGAAGAGCGCAGTTTGAGGTGGATCAAAGTTTTTGGCTGTTTCGCGAATGGCGGGAAATATTCTCGCACCTATTCGGAGATCGAGATGTGATGCCGGTCCGGCACCAACCGGTGAAAAAGGGCGCGCGATTGCCTCGCGCGCCCGGGCTTTTCCCAGCCCCCCTCGGGGACAGGTCTCAGATGACCTTGACGATCTGCTTGCCGAAGTTGCCGCCCTTGAGCATCGACATGAAGGCCGCCGGCGCGTTTTCCAGCCCCTCGGCGATATCCTCGACATAAGCCACCTCGCCCGAGACCACCCTGGGCGCGACCTCGGCCAGGAATTCGGGGTAGAGATCGTAGTGGTTCGAGATGATGAACCCGGTGGCGGCGAGGTGTTTCACCAGAATGTTGCGCCACAGCGACGGCACGGTCATGCCGGCAACGGCGCTGGCGCCCAGACCGCCGGCGTCATACCAGCTGATCATACCGCAGATCGGGATCCGGCCATGGGTGTTCATCAGGGGGATCACCGCCTCCAGCACCTTGCCGCCGACGTTTTCGAAATAGATGTCGATTCCATCCGGCGCGGCCTCTTTCAGCGCGGCGCGCAGATCGCGGGCGCTGTCGTAGCCGCGGTGATCCAGGCAGGCGTCAAACCCGAATTTCTCGACCGCGAGCTTGCATTTGTCGGGGCCGCCGGCGACGCCGACGGTGCGGAGCCCGGCCAGTTTCGCGACCTGACCCACCATCGAGCCGACCGGCCCGGTGGCGGCGGCCACCACCAGCGTCTCGCCGGTCTTGGGCTTGCCCAGCTTGGTCAGCCCGTACCAGCCGGTGAAACCGGGCATGCCCAGCACGCCGAGCGATGTGGTAATCGGGGCCCGCTGCGGGTTCACCTTTTGCAGCTGTTCGGCGGGTTTGCAGCCATGTGTGGCCCAGCCGAACATGCCGAATGCGAATTCGCCGGGCTTGAAGGCGGGGCTGTTCGACGCGATCACCTCGCCCACGGCACCGCCTTCCATGGTGCCGCCGACCGGAACCGGCGCGGCATAGGACGGGCCATCGTCCATCCGGCCGCGCATATAGGGGTCAAGCGACATGTAGTGGACCCGCACCAGAACCTCGCCTTCGCCGGGGGTGGGGATCTCGGCCGCCTCATAGCTGAAATTCTCGGCGGTGGGCGCGCCGGTGGGGCGGCTGGCCAGGGCGACGCGGTACATCTGTTCGCTCATGTCGTTTCCTCTCCTCGGTATGAATTTCCGCACGGTGCTCTTGCCCGGCAGCCAAGGCAAGCACTGCAGTGATGTAACGCCGCGGCAGGTCATGGGGGAAATCGCCGGGCAAAGACCCTTGGCAACTGCTGGGTCCGGGCGTATACGCGCGGCTTGACCGAAGCAGGAGCCCGAACCATGCCAGGAAGCGCAAATCTCAATATCATGATGAAGGCCGCCCGCAAGGCGGGCCGATCGCTGGTCAAGGACTTTCGCGAAGTGGAAAACCTGCAGGTCTCCATGAAGGGCGCGGGCGATTTCGTGTCCAAGGCGGACCTCGCTGCCGAGAAGATCCTCAAGGAAGAGCTGATGGGTGCGCGCCCGACTTATGGCTGGTGCGCCGAAGAGGGCGGCAGCGAGGACGGCCAGGACCCGACCCGACGCTGGATCGTCGATCCGTTGGACGGCACCACCAACTTCCTGCACGGGCTGCCGCACTGGGCGGTGTCGATCGCGCTGGAGCACAAGGGCCAGGTGGTCGCGGGTGTCGTCTTCGACCCCGCCAAGGACGAGATGTTCTATGCTGAAAAGGGCGAGGGCGCCTGGCTGAACGGCAGCCAGCGGCTGCGGGTTTCGGGCCGCCACCGGATGATCGAATCGATCTTTGCCACCGGCCTGCCGTTTGGCGGCCGGGCCGATCTGCCGCTGACGCTGCAGGATCTGGCGCGGCTGATGCCGGTCTGCGCGGGCGTGCGGCGCTGGGGATCGGCGGCGCTGGACATGGCCTATGTGGCGGCGGGCCGCTACGACGGATTCTGGGAACGTCGGCTGAACGCCTGGGACGTGGCGGCGGGCGTGATCATCGTGCGCGAGGCCGGCGGTTTCGTGCAGCCGCTGGACCCCGAGGGTGACATCCTGTCGGACGGCGAGGTGATCTGTGGCAACGAACGTATCTTCGACAATTTCGCCAAGGTGATCCGGGGCTGATTGCTGCGGCGGGCCGTAATGTTTCGAATGGCGCGGACAGTTGGACTGACGCGTGTGTAACGCGCTGTTTTCACCGGCAGTCCGGCATGTCCGTGCTCAAGAGCGGTTCCAAAGGGAACGACGTCAGGAAACTTCGGACCGGCCTGAACAAACTGGGCGCTACGCCCAAGCTGAAGGTGGACGGGATATTCGGCCCCAAGACTCTGGAGGCGGTGAAGACGTTCCAGAAGAAAGCCGAGCTGAAACGGGACGGGCAGGTCGGCAAGCTGACGCTGGGCGCGATCCGCGCCGGGGGCACTGCCGGAAATGGGCGTGCCCGACTACAAGGCCAAGCTGACCCGCGCGCTGGCGTCCAAGGCGCATAATCTGGGACTGGCCAAGATGCACAGCCGCTTTGCCAAGGCGGTCAAACTGCTGGAGGGCAACAAGAAGCACTGGGACCAGATCGTCAAGAACTCGCGCGAGATCGTGGCGAAACAGGCCGAGTTCGAGGCGATCCGCCTGAGCCATCCCGACAAGATCAAAAAGCTGGCCGCCGAGTGCGAGAAACTGCGCGACCATCGCAAGACCGCCCGCGCCCGGACCCGACAGCGCCTGACCGGTCAGCACCAGCGCGATCCCGCCGGTGACAATCGCCACCAGTCCAAGAAGGATTGTGGCGAGGATTTTACCGTCCTGCATGGGGGATCCGCCCGCTTGGGTTTGATCCGATTGACCCACAAGCGAGGCGCGCGCGCCTTGATCTATCGCAAACGCGCGTCAGGTGCCCCGGTCGCTGGAATGGTCGATGCCGTCGGTCCAGGAGATGTCGGCGAAATCGCGCGGGTGGATACCGTCGAGGCAGCCGATGTTCACGCCACATTCGGCCGGGTCAGACCGGCGTTGGTGGTAGACGTAGCTGCCACAGGTCGTGCAGAACCAATGCTTGGCCGTATGCGTGTTCCATGTGTAGAGCCGCAGGTGATCGCGGCCCGACAGCACCCGGATGCTGTCGGTGGTGGCGGTGACCGCGCCGGGGCCACGCCGTCGGCAGATCGAACAGTCGCAGCGCCGTGCCGAGGCCAACCCCTCGGGCAGCCAAGCCTCGATTTCCACCGCCCCGCAATGGCAGCGGGCGCGCGCAAGTCGCGGGGTCGGGTCCAGGTGGCTCACCTGCGGCGCACCTTGGGGATGCGGCTGCTGGCGATATCGTATTCCGCATCGGGGTGCGGCGGATGGCCGTGGGTGCGGTTCCAGTAGCCGGTTCCGCCACGGCGCAGCCACAGCGGCACGGTCAGGATCAGCCCGACCGCGAATCCTCCGGTATGCGCCCAATAGGCGACCCCGCCCGCGTCGCCGCTGGTGCTCAGACTGCCCAGGAACTGAAGGCCCAGCCAGACCCCCAGCATCACCCAGGCCGGAACCGTGAAGACGCGGAAGAACACGATCAGGATCAGCAGGATGTCAATGCGCGCGCGCGGAAACAGCAGCAGGTAGCCGCCCATGACGGCAGCAATGGCACCCGAAGCGCCGATCGTCGGCACTATGGAATAGGGATTCGAGATCACATGGATCAGCCCGGCACCCAAGCCGCCCGCCGTATAGAACAGCAGGAACGGCAGGTGGCCCATCTGGTCTTCGAGGTTGTCGCCAAAGATCCACAAGAACAGCACGTTGCCCGCCAGATGCATGAACCCGCCATGCAGGAACATCGAGGTGAAAAAGGTTTCGTAACCGCTGCCCTGCATGATGCGAGCGGGAACGATGCCCCAATGCTGCCAGACTGCATGGATCGCGAGCTCTCCCGGCAAGGTGAAATAGCCAAAGAACACGAGGATATTCAGCGCCATCAGGATGTTGACGACATAGGGCCTGCGCCCTGACGGGTTATGATCGCGGATTGGCAGCATGGGGGGCAAGCTGTGCCGAAACCGCGCGCGGGTCAAGCGCCCTTAGCCCATTCCCCC
>JBFHMM010000104.1:0-12304 GCA_041594355.1 Paracoccaceae bacterium
CGACTCCTTTTATACGCCCACGGACTGACGCGGGAATTGCCCGCGTCTTGTTCGTTAGGCTCTCAAGGCCGAAAGGAACAAGGCGTGACAATCCCATGGACGGACGGGCGTATAGCTCAGTGGTAGAGCACTTCGTTGACATCGAAGGGGTCACAAGTTCGAACCTTGTATCGCCCACCATGAATTCACTGTTCCGGCGTCAGAGAGATCCGGGGCACCCGCTAACCCAGGCGCTGGCCCGCGCCGCAGGACCAGGAGACAGGCCATGAAGGTCAAGAACTCGCTCCGCTCGCTCAAGAACCGGCATCGTGACTGCCGGGTTGTGCGCCGCAAAGGCCGCGTTTATGTGATCAACAAAACGCAGCGCCGGTTCAAAGCCCGTCAGGGGTGAAGCCCGCACATCGCTAGACGTGATCAAACCGCGCCCGAAACGGCGCGGTTTCCTCGTTTTGCACCCCTGCTTTCACCAGCTTTTTTCGTTTTGTACACTGCGCGCGACGGCTGTTGCGGGGCCGGAGCCACCGGATTGGGATCGGGCGCGCGCACGTCGCGTCATGATCTGCCCGAAGCCAGGCCGCGTCATTATTTCCCGACCAAAGAAGTCAGAATAGGGGTTGAGTCCTGCGCCGAATCCTTTATCTGATTGTTTTAGTCGGATTCATTCCGCGCCTTGAAATGAAACACGGACAAACCCATGATCAGATTTTCTGCCAGCCTTGCTGCCCTGATGACAGCCACCGTCGCGACCACGGCCGTCGCCGAAGGCGAGTTGAACCTTTATTCTTCGCGCCACTATGACACCGACGAGCAGCTCTATGCCGAGTTCGAAGCGGCCACCGGCATCACCATCAACCGAATCGAAGGCAAGGCCGACGAGCTGATGGCCCGGATGCAGGCCGAGGGCGCGAATTCGCCCGCCGACATTCTGATCACCGTAGACACCTCGCGGCTGGCCCGCGCCAAGGAGATGGGGCTGCTGCAAAGCATCGAAAGCGAGACGCTGGAAGCGCGCATTCCCGGCTACCTCCAGGACGCGGACAACCAGTGGTTCGGCATCTCGCAGCGCTCGCGGATCATCTTCTACGACAAGAACGAGGTCTCTGAACCGCCGATGACCTATGCCGACCTGGCAGATCCCAAGTACAAAGGGCTGGTCTGCATCCGGTCCTCGTCTAACACCTACAACCAGACGCTGCTCGCCTCGATCGTCACCCATGAGGGCGAAGAAGCCGGTCGCGCCTGGGCGCAGGGCGTGGTTGACAACATGGCCCGCCCGCCGCAGGGCGGCGACACCGACCAACTGCGCGGTATCGTCTCGGGCGAGTGCGAAATCTCGGTGTCGAACACCTATTATTTCGCGCGCGCCAACCGCAAGGACGTCAAGGGCGTGAGCGACAGCATCGACATGATCGGCTGGGTGTTCCCGGATCAGGACGGGCGCGGTGCCCATATGAACCTCTCGGGCGGCGGCGTCGCGGCGCATGCCAAGAACAAGGAAAACGCGATCAAGTTCCTTGAGTATCTGACCAGCGATCAGGCGCAGGTCTATTTCTCGCAAGGTAACGACGAATTCCCGGCGGTGGCCGGTGTCGAACTGGCCCCCTCGGTGAGCAAGCTGGGCACGTTCAAGGCCGACGAGATCGACCTGTCGGACGTGGCCAAAAACATCCCTGTCGCCCAGAAGATCTTTAACGAAGTCGGCTGGAAGTAATTCGGCCATACAGGCGAAGAGAACTGGCGCGGGCATTGCCTGCGCCTTTTTCTTTTTGTCGCCGGGAAACTCAAAAAATTTCCTGGTTCTTACAATGAGTTTGGCGCAATATTCTCATATGCGAGAATTTTTCTCATCATGAAAGGCACCTCTGCCCTCAACCGGCGGCTGGCCCGCGAGATCGCAGCCCTGCGGCACAAGGCAGGCTGGTCGCTGGACCGGCTCGCGGCGGAATGCGGGGTCAGCCGGGCCACCCTGTCGCGCCTTGAAAAGGGCGAGACGAGTCCCGCCCTCGATATTCTTGGCCAGCTTTGCGGCGCCTACGGGCTGACGCTGTCACAACTGATGATGCAGGCCGAGGACCGCTTTGCGGCCCATATCCGCGTCGCCGACGCGCCAGAAGTCGTGGACCCCGATACCGGCCATACTCAACGCGCAGTCTCGCCCGCCGCCCCGGGACTGCGGGCGGAGATCGTGGAAGGCCACCTGCCTCCGGGCACCGACCTTGGGCCGGACAGCTCGCCAGAACCTGCCGGGGAAACCCATCTCGTGGTTTTGGACGGTGCCTTGACGGTGACGCTGGCAGGTGAGGAATTTGAGCTGACGGGCGGCGATTGCCTGCGCTACCACGCGGGTCCGATACGGTGGCGCACGGGACCGAAGCGGGGCGCGCGGTACCTGCTGGTTCAGCTCTGACCGCCGCGCCGCCCGACCTGCCGACAGATCAGGATCACCGGCAGCAGCCCGACGGCGACAATGACCAGCGACGGCACGGCGGCCCCCTCCAGCCGTTCGTCTGAAGCCAGCCGGTAGGCCTGTACCGCGAGGGTGTCAAAGTTGAACGGACGCATGATCAGGGTGGCGGGCAGTTCCTTCATCACGTCGACAAAGACGATCAGCAGGGCGGTCAGCAGGCTGGGTGTCAGGATCGGCAGATGCACCCGCCGCAGTGTGCCCAGCGGCGACTGCCCGAGCGAGCGCGCGGCGGCATCCATGTTGGCATGCACCGTGCTCTGCCCGCCCTCGTAGGCGCCCAGGGCGGCGGCCATGAACCGCACCATGTAGGCGGCCACCAGCAACCAGATCGACCCGGTCAGCAACAACCCCGTCGATATGCCGAACTGCGCCCGCATCCAGGCGTCCAGCCCGTTGTCAAAGGCGGCGAACGGCACAATCAGCCCGACCGCGATCACCCCGCCCGGCACGGCATATCCCAGGTGCGCCATATAGGCGATCAGCGCCGATCGCCGCCCCGGTTTCAGCCGCTGGTAGAAGCCGACGCAGATCGCCGCCATCACCGTGATCACGGCCGCCGTCGCCGCCAGCGTCACCGAGTTGCGCAGGAAGCCAGTGTAGCGACGGCTGAGCAGATCCTGCTCGGAGCCCAGCCCCATGTCGAACAGGATGATCGCCGGCAACAGGAAACCCAGCACCACCGGCACGACGCAGAGGGTAAAGGCCAACGCGGCCTGCCAACCGGTCAGCTCGGCGGGCGGCATTTTCATATGCCGCTTGCCGGCATCGTGATAGCGCGCCTTGCCCCGGGTCGACCGCTCTGCCATCGCCAGCATCAGGGCGAACACCAGCAGGCAGAGCGCCAGCTGCGCCGCGCCGGTGCGGTCAGCCAGGGAAAACCAGCTGGTGTAAATGCCAGTGGCAAAGGTCTGCACCCCGAAATAGGCGACGGTACCGAAATCGGCGATGGTCTCCATCACCGCCAGCAGGACGCCGCCCGCGATCGCCGGACGCGCCATCGGAAGGCTGACTGTCCAGAACGACCGCCAGGCGCTGTTGCCCAGCACCCGCGCGGCGAGGAAGGCGCCGGAACTCTGCTGCAGGAAGGCCGCCCGTGCCAGCAGGTAGACATAAGGATACAGCACCAGGATCAGCATGGCCGCCGCCCCGCCCACCGACCGGATCTCGGGGAACCAGTAGTCGCGGGGCCCCCAGCCGGTCACGTCCCGCAGGGTGCTCTGCACGATACCGGGATGGTCCAGAACGTAAGTGTAGGCATAGGCCAGCACATAGGCGGGAAACGCCAGCGGCAACACCAGCGCGACCTCCAGGATCCGCACGCCGGGAAAGCGCGTCATCGTCACCAGCCAGGCCGCGCCCACCCCCAGCGCAAAGGTTCCCGCCGCAACCAGAACCACAAGCACCAGTGTCGTCGTGACATACCCCGGCAGCACCGTGTCCAGCAGATGCGAAATCGTCTCCGTGCCGCCCGACAGCGCCGCCAGAGCGACCGCCACCATCGGCAGCAGGCAGGCCATCGCCACCAGTGTGGCCATGACCGCCACGACGCGGGCGCCGCCACGGTCGCGGCGACGGCTACCCTCGGTGTCATATAGGGGTGTCTCGGCCAATGCGGGCTCCCTGCGGTCTCGCGCCCTTATCCTAGAATTTCACTCGGACTTCCAGACGCTTTTCCCGGCCGCACCCTTTCATCTATTCGCAAATACACCGGGGTTTGCCATTGGATGCGCCATTGGTCTAAGCGACGAGGGCGACGAGGGGCAGCGCCCCTCGTCCCGGTCCCGGTCCCGGTCAACCCTCAGTCGTAGCTACGCTGATCCTCGATCACCAGCCCGTCCTTGGGCAGCGATCCCGGCGACACCACCTCGATCGCGCCCTTCAGCTTAAGAACCTCGACCACCGACCTGGCAAAGGCCGCGTCGTCGCCGCCCACCGCCTCGATCTGCACGGTCATCGTGTCCATCTCGCCCTCGCGTCCGGCGATCACCCGCGCCTTGACGATTTCGGCGTGTTTGTCGACCAATGCCGCGACCTGCTCGGGGCGCACGAACATACCCTTGATCTTGGTGGTCTGATCGGCCCGGCCCATCCAGCCCTTGATCCGCATGTTGGTGCGGCCACATGGGCTCTCGCCCGGCAACACCGCGCTGAGGTCGCCGGTGGCAAAGCGGATCAGCGGGTAATCGGGGTTCAGCGTGGTTACCACCACTTCGCCGACCTCGCCCGGCGCCACCGGCGTGCCGGTGCCCGGGGTGACGATTTCGACGATCACGCCCTCGTCCACGACCATCCCATCCATCGCAGAGGTTTCATAGGCGATGTTGCCCAGGTCGGCGGTGGCATAGCTCTGCAGGCAGGCGATGCCCCGGTCGGCGTATTCCTGGCGCAGCGACGGGAACAGCGCGCCGCCGCCCACGACGGCTTTGGTAAAGGCCAGCTTGACGCCCATCTCCTCGGCCTTGTCGAGGATGATCTTGAGGTAATCGGGCGTGCCGGCATAGGCGGTGCAGCCGATGTCGCGCGCCGCCGTCACCTGCAGCTCGGTCTGGCCGGTACCGGCGGGCAGCACCGCCGCCCCCACGGCGCGGGCGCCGTTGTCAAAGATCATGCCGGCCGGGGTCAGGTGATAGCCAAAGCAGTTCTGGACGATGTCGCCCTTGCCGATGCCCGCCGCGTGCAGGAACCGTCCCATGCGCCACCAGTCGTAATCGGTGCCGCCGGGTTCATAGATCGGGCCGGGCGACTGGAAGATATGGCCAAAACCGCTGGCCGGTTTCGAGGTAAAGCCGCCGAAGGGGGCGCTTTGGCTCTGTGCCCGGCTCAGTTCGGATTTGCGCAGCACCGGCAGCGCCGCCAGCGCCTCGGCGCTGCTGACGGCCTCGGCGTCGATCCCGGACAGCTGCCCGGCGTATCCGGGCAAGCCGCGCGCCAGCGCGATCTGGCGGGGCAATGCGGCTGCAATATCAGCCGCGCGTTCATCCGCCGACCGGGTTTCAAGCGCATCAAAATGCTGGGTCATAAGGCTACTCCTACCGATGCCGCCAATGGCGCGACGGCTTGCCTGAATGTTTTGTTCATGACGTCACGGCAAGAGGTGTCAGTCACCCCCTGCGCGAACGGACCAAGTTGTGAAAGGACTGCCTGTTGCCCCAGATCACCACCGCTGTACCGCGCGCCGAGCCTGACGCGCGGACTATCTTGAACGACGAGCTGCAGATCATGGGGCCGGATTTCCCGGACTTCGCCTTTGACCGTACGATCAGGGTGAGCCGCTTTTACGACCGTCTTGAAGCGCGGATCGCCGAGACCGGCGAAGAATTCGAGGGGGTCCTGGTCAACCTGTGCGGCACGCAGATCGACCCCAGCGCCTGGCTGGCCTACTCGCGCCGGGGCAAGGCGCTGAGACGGATCGCGGACCTGCCCGGCAAACGGCGTGCGCGGATCGCCATCGACCCGAACAGTAGCCGCGCCGATTTCGTGCGGCGCCTGTCGTTTGATGCCGACAGCGGCATTATGGAGGCGGATTTTTCGCATTTGACCTTTCATCATTCGCGCTATGTGAACGACTTTTTCGACGACATCGAAAAGCGGATCCAAGAGACCGGCCGTCGCTGGTTCTTGCTGGTCAATCTGAACGGCAGTCAGATGCTGCCCGCCGCCTGCGTGCAGTATGCCCAGCGGGGCAAGCGGCTGAACGAAGGCGCGTCGCTGGGGGCGGTGCGGTATGCCGCCGGATCGGAGACCGAAGCCGACATTCGCATGCGCGCCGAGACCCGGGGGTTCCGCCCCAACATCCGCAATACCCGAAGCAAAGTAATGGAGCGGATCACGGAACTGACGGCCGAAGCGGCGCACGGCTGACCCTTTCCGTTAGCTGAGCCACCGCTTGCGGCGGCGGTACGAGCGGACATCGCGGAACGACTTGCGGCCTTCGTCCGAGACGCCGAGGTAGAATTCCTTGACGTCGGGGTTTTCGCGCAGTTCGGCGGCGGGGCCGTCCATTACCACGCGGCCCGATTCCAGGATATAGCCGTAATGCGCATAGCGCAGCGCCACGTTGGTGTTCTGTTCGGCCAGCAGGAAGGTATAGCCCTCTTTCTCGTTCAGGTCCCTGACGATGCCAAAAATCTGTTCGACAAGCTGCGGCGCCAAACCCATCGAGGGTTCGTCCAGAAGGATGGTTTCGGGACGCGCCATCAGCGCCCGTCCGATCGCCACCATCTGCTGTTCGCCGCCCGAGGTATAGCCCGCCTGGCTCTTGCGGCGTTCCTTGAGACGCGGGAAATATTGGTAGACCATGTCGAGGTCGTCCTGCATCGCGGCCTTGCCATGCTTGCGGGTGTAGTAGCCAGTCAGCAGGTTTTCCTCGACGGTGAGGTGTTCGAAGCAATGCCGTCCTTCCATCACCTGGATCACACCCTTACGGACCAGATCGGCGGGGTCGGAGTGGTGAACGGTCTCGCCGCGATATTTGATCGACCCCTTGGTCACCTCGCCCCGCTCTGAGTGCAGCAGGTTGGAAATGGCCTTGAGCGTTGTCGTCTTGCCCGCCCCGTTGCCGCCCAGAAGCGCGGTGATCCCGCCCTTGGGCACCTTGAGCGAGACACCTTTCAACACGAGGATCACGTGGTTGTAGATCACCTCGATGTTGTTGACCTCCAGAACGGTTTCCTGGGTCTCTCCGCTGTCCAGCATCTGATGTCTTTCTCTTGCGCGTCCCGCCGGGAGGCGGGGTTGGGATCTCGGGTGGGTGGGGCGCGGCGGCGAAGCCGCCGCATCCCGTGTTACGGCCGGGCGCTTAGTTGCAGCGCTCCGCGATGTTGTTTTCGGCAGCATAGGCCTCGCTGTCTTTTTCGATCAGCGGCTGGATCACTTCAGAATCCGACTGGATATACTCGGAAATCAGCGTCCATTTCTTGGCCTTGGCATCCCATTGCTGGACCGCACCCGTGCCGTTGCCACCGTGGTTTTCGCAGGAAACACTAAAGGCGGGCGCGAAATTGGCGAACCCAAGTTCAGCAAGACGCTCCTCGGTGATTTCCAGCGCCTCCATGCCATCGCGCATCATGCTGGCCGTAATGTCGCCGGTGCCATGAATTTCCTGTGCCTTGCGCGCGGCTTCGGCCGCGAGCGCCGCGGCATAGAGCCCACGGTTGTAAAGCACGGTTCCCATCTGGTCCCCTGCACCCGCTGCCTTGTCGGCATCGTAGACATATTTCTTGAGGTCGTCATAAACCGCGAAATCATCGCCCGGCGTGGTCAATGCCAGCGCCTTGTAGCCATGCGAACCTTCGCCAGCCGGCAGAACGTCATTCTCCGAACCGGACCACCACACGCCGATGAACTTGTCCATCGGGAAGCGGATGTTGGCCGCTTCCTGAATTGCGACCGTATTCATGACACCCCAGCCCCACATCAGCACATAGTCAGGGCGTTCGCGACGGATTTGCAGCCACTGCGATTTCTGTTCCTGCCCCGGATGATCGACCGCCAGCGTTGTCAGCTCAAAACCGTGCTTTTTCGACAGCTCTTCGAGCGTGCGGATCGGCTCCTTGCCGTAGGCAGAGTTGTGATAGACAAGAGCGATCTTCTTGCCGTTCAGGTCTCCGCCTTCTTCGCCAAGAATATATTTGACCGCGATCGAGGCACCGTCCCAGTAGTTCGCAGGGTAGTTGAAGACGTGGCTGAAGATCTTGCCGTTCGCGGCGGAGGTCCGGCCGTAGCCCATCGAGTGGATCGGAATATCGTCAACGGTCGCCTTGGGGATCAGTTGATAGGTGATGCCGGTCGAATAGGGCTGATACACCAGCGCGCCTTCGGATTTTGTCGCCTCGTAGCATTCGACGCCCTTTTCGGTATTATAAGCCGTCTCGCAGGGCAGAACCCGGGCCGGCACACCGCCAATACCGCCGTCGCGCTCGTTCAGCATGGTGAAATAATCGGAATACGCATCCGCCAGCGGAATACCGTTAGCCGCATAGGGGCCGGTCCGATAATCGAGCGACGGGAATACAAGGTCCGCCATGGCCGGAGCTGCCGCCATCATGGCCGTAACGGCCAGCGTGGTCAGTTTCTTCTTCATTGGATTCAATCCTCCCTTGGTGTCATCCGTTGGTGGTGGCAGCACAATACCGCCTGTCGTCTCCGGGGCGTCACTTCTCCCCTGTGCCTTGGGCCAGCCCCACGTCAGTGCGGGAAAGGCCAGAGTCTCAGTTTCTCCTTGGTCAGGCGCCAGAGCTGCGCCAACCCGTGTGGCTCAAGGATCAAGAACATGATGATCATCGCGCCTACGATGACAAGCTGCAAATGCGCGACGATATCCGTGGGCCAGCCCAGCATATCCGCACCTACGACCTTGAGCACAACCGGCAGCACCACGAGGAACGCGGCACCGGCGAAGGACCCAAAAATCGAGCCCAGGCCGCCGATGATGACCATGAACAGCACCAGGAACGATTTCTGGATGCCAAAGACTTCGCCGACTTCGACCGCGCCGAGGTAAATCGCGAAGAACAGCGCGCCCGAGACGCCGACAAAGAACGAACTGACCGCAAAGGCGCTGAGCTTTGCCGTCAGCGGGTTCACCCCGATGATCTCGGCCGCAATGTCCATGTCGCGGATCGCCATCCAGCTGCGTCCGATGGTGCCGCGGGTCAGGTTGCGGGCAAGGATCGCGCAGATCGTCACAAAGACCAGGCAGAACAGATAGGTGGCCCAGGCCGGCGCGCTGGGACCGGTGACCAGGACGCCAAAGACGGTCCGTTCCGGCGCGTTGATCTGGCCCGAGGCGGAGTAGTTGTAGAACCACGGTACGCGGTTAAAGAGCCAGACCAGGAAGAACTGTGCCGCCAGCGTGGCCACGGCCAGGTAAAACCCCTTGATCCGCAGGCTGGGCAGGCCGAACAGCACGCCGACCAGCGCGGTCACACCACCTGCGAGGATGACGTGGACAAAGATGCTGACCTCTGGAAAGGCAGTCATCAGCTTGTAACAGGCATAGGCCCCCACAGCCATGAAACCGCCGGTGCCGAGGGACACCTGACCGCAATAGCCGGTCAGGATGTTCAGCCCGATCGCCGCGATGGTATAGATCAGGAACGGCAGCAGGATCGCGTTTGCCCAGTAGTCATTGATGATGAACGGGATCACCAGAAAGGCGAAGGCCAGAACGACGTAGTACCGGTACCGGTCGAACTTGATCGGAAAGGTCTGGCTGTCCTGCGGGTAAGTGGTGCTGAAATCTCCAGCTTCACGATAGAACATGTGTCAAAAGCCCCCTTCGGACTGCGCTTGAGCGTGGGCATGGTTGCGGCGTGCCGCGTCCAGTTGATTTGAATTCTTGGCAAAGCCGGTGTCTTCGCTGTGGCGCACCAGCCAGAACCAGGCGGCAAGCCCCAGCGCCGCGCCCATGGCAGCGAGCAGCGCGGCGGTGATCATCTGGCGGGTGTCCGACGGTTCCGCCGTGAAGGCGAGGTAGCCGAAGGCCCAGAAGCCCGTCCAGGCGATGACGTTGACGATGGCAATGAGCTTGGTCACGTCACACCCTCTCGATGATCTTTTCGCCGAACAGGCCCTGCGGCCGGAACACCAGGAAGACCAGCGCCAGCACATAGGCGAACCAGTTCTCGGTGGCGCCGCCGACCAGCGGACCGATGAGAAAGTCAAAGAGCTTCTCGCCCACGCCGATGATCAGCCCGCCGACGATGGCGCCGGGGATCGAGGTGAAGCCGCCCAGCATGAGCACGGGAAGCGCCTTGAGCGCGATCAGCGACAGCGAGAACTGCACGCCCGATTTCGCCCCCCACATGATGCCCGCGACCAGCGCGACGAAACCCGCCACCGACCAGACCATGACCCAGATGAAGTTGAGCGAGATGCCCACGGACAACGCCGCCTGGTGGTCATCGGCCACCGCGCGCATGGCGCGGCCTTCCTTGGTGTACTGGCTGAAGGCCACCAGCGCCACGACCAGCAGCGCAGCGATGACGGTGGCGACGATGTCGAGATTGTCGATGAAGAAGCCGTAGCCGAAGATGTTATAGGTTTTCTCGTCGATCCAGACGTTCAGACCCTGCGGCAGGCCGACATCCAGTGTCTTGATCTCGGACCCCCACATCAGGTCCGAGACCCCTTCGAGGAAATAGGCCAGCCCGATGGTCGCCATGAACAGGATGATCGGCTCCTGGTTGACGAGGTGGCGCATCACGAAGCGCTGCACCGCCCAAGCGAGGAAGACCATCACCACCATTGTCAGCAGGATCGCCACCAGTGCCGGAACGTGCCAGCCGAAATGCGTGATGTGGGCCCCGAATATGGCGTTGATCAGGTGGCTGAAGGGCACCTGGCCATCCATGATTCCGACCAGCGTCATCGCGGCAAAAAGAGCCATGACGCCCTGCGCGTAGTTGAAGATGCCCGACGCCTTGTAGATCAGGACAAAACCAAGGGCGACAAGCGCATAGAGCACGCCGGCCATGAGACCGTTCAGCGTAACCTCCATCGCAAAGATCAATTGTTCAGGCATTGCGCCCTCCTGCAAAATTCGTCGGAGTATTCCGCCAAGAAAATTCGAATTTTCTTGACCCCCATCCAGCGTCAGTCATGGCTGACCCCCAGGTATGCGTCGATCACGTCCTGGTTGTTGCGCACCTCGTCCGGGGTGCCGTCTCCGATCTTCTTGCCGTAGTCCATCACCACCACGCGGTCGGAGAGATCCATCACAACGCCCATGTCATGTTCGATGAGCGCGATGGTGGTGCCGAATTCGTCGTTCACGTCGAGGATAAAGCGGGACATGTCCTCTTTCTCCTCGACGTTCATGCCGGCCATCGGTTCGTCCAGCAGCAAAAGCTTGGGTTCGGCGGCCAGCGCACGCGCCAGTTCCACCCGCTTTTTCAGACCGTAAGGCAGCCGCGCGACCGGTGTCTTGCGGATCGCCTGGATCTCGAGAAAATCGATAATCCGCTCGGCGACTTCGCGGTTTGCGGTTTCCTCGGCCTCAGCCTTGCCGCGCCAGACCGACTGCGCCAGCAGGCCACTCTTCATGTGGGTCAACCGGCCGGTCATGACGTTGTCGAGCACGCTCATGCCCTCGAACAACGCGATGTTCTGGAACGTCCGCGCGATGCCCTGGCGGGCGACCTCGAAGGGTTTCATCTGCGGCCGCTGCGCGCCGCGGAACCAGACTTCGCCCTCCTGCGGGACGTAGAACCCCGAGATCACGTTCAGCATCGACGATTTACCGGCGCCGTTGGGGCCGATGATGGCGCGGATTTCGCCTTCGCGGATGTCGAAGGAAATGTCCTTGATCGCCACAACGCCGCCAAAGCGCAGGGTGATGTTCTTCATCTCCATCACCACGCCGCCAATCTTGCGGCCGTCGGCGGTGGTGTAGCCTTCTGTGCTGTCAAGCATGCGATGTCCTTCTTGTCTGGCGCCGGTTGCGGGACGGCGGGCGGGGCGATGACCGCAGGTCGAGCGGCGCGCGGCCGTCCAGAGACAGCGTCCTCATTCCGCGGCCATCTGCTGCGTGATCGGCATCACCTTGGCATTGCGGATCTCAAGCGTGGCGCTGATCGATCCCTTGCGGCCGTCCTCATAGGTCACCTCGGTGGTGGTGCTGACCTTGTCAGACCCGTCATAAAGCGCAGTGATGATGTCGGCGAATTTGTCCTCGATGATCCGGCGCCGCACCTTGCGGGTCCGGGTCAGTTCGCCATCGTCGGCGTCCAGTTCCTTGTGCAGAACGACAAAGCGATGCACTTGGCAGCCCGACAGCATCGGGTCTTCGGAAACCGATTTGTTGACCTCTTCGACATGTTCCTGGATCGCGCTCAG
>JBFHMM010000105.1:0-12282 GCA_041594355.1 Paracoccaceae bacterium
CATCCATCCGGCTCTGGGTGCGCAATTTGTCAACATGACCTAGCGCAACATCGCGCGAAATGGTTGGTTAAGGGTCCAATCGGGGCAATGTCTCAAAAATGGTCCGCTTCAGCAAGGTTTGCATGACAGCGGACAGTTAGCCGGTTATCTCGCTGATCCCCTGATTATGCCTTAATGTCAGTGGCCCATCCTGCCTTGTCCGTGTTCTTGGCCACTCTTCCGGTTACTGCAGGTCTGACTGTCAAACATCAGCCGGTCGCCGCGCCGCCGCTGCCGATTGCCCGGCTGGTGGCCAGCAAACCGGTGGAAGAGGTCGCCGCGCTGCTGCCGCGCGTGTACAATCTGTGCCCGGCGGCGCAGGGCTGCGCGGCGCGGCTGGCGCTGGGGCTGGAGCTTGGCCTCGCGTAACCGCGACGGGCCGACCCGCGAGATCCTGCGCGAACATGCGCTGCGCCTGTTGGTGCTGTGGCCGGCCCGGCTGGAACTGCCCGGCAGGCCGGTTGACATGGATGCGCTGGAGGATCTGGGCGCGGCCCGGTTCGGGGCGGGGCGCGCGCCGGAGACACCGGACGAGTTCGCTGAGTTCCTGCGATCGGGGCGGGGCGTTGCGCCGCTGCTGTCGGAGGTTGCCGCGCTGTTTGCGCCGCAGGAGGCCTGCTGCGCCGCTCTGGCGGTGCCGTAAGAAGACCTCTGGCCAGGCGTGTGACCTTGGGAGAATTCAATCGCCGGCCGGCGGCAGGGTGACCCGATCCTGCGCGCCTTGGAGGCCCGGCACGGACGCGGCCCGCTGTGGCGGGTCACTGGGCGCCTGCTGGACGCGCGCGCATGCCTTGCCGGCGCCCTGCCCCCGCCCCGGATTTCTGAGCAGGGACAGGCCATGGTCACGACCGCGCGCGGTGCCTGTTTCCTGAGCGCCGAGGTGCGCGACAACAGGGTTGCGGCGCTAGAGCGCAGCACGCCTTCCGATCACATGCTGGCACCGAACGGCATTCTGGAGCAGAGTTTGAACAGCCTGCCGGGGTCCAAGCGCCAATTGGCGCATCTGGTGATCGACCTGATGGATCCTTGCAGCCCGGTCACCTTCAGGGAGGTCGCGCCACATGCATGAGATGTCCCTTTGCGAAGGTATCCGCACGGTGATCGAGGATCAGGCCCGCGGCCATGACATCAAGGCGGTGCGCCGGGTCCGGGTCGAGATCGGCCGGTTTTCGGGGGTCGAGAAATCGGCGCTGGAGTTTGCCTTTGACGTGGTCATGCGCGGCTCGGTAGCCGAGGGGGCGACGCTTGAGATGATCGACATGCCCGGGCGAGCCATGTGTTATGATTGCATGCACGAGGTCGAAATCGACGACCGGCTGGCGCCCTGCCCCGATTGCGGCGGCGGCAAGCTGATGCCGGTCGCTGGAGATGAATTGAGAATCAAGGATCTGGAGGTGATCTGATGTGTACTGTTTGCGGATGCGGCGATGCCAAGCTGGAAGGCCATGACCATGGCCACAGCCATACCCCAACATATGATCACGCGTACAGACATGTGCATGGGCGTGGGCATGGGCATCATCACCATGACATGCACTTTGGGATCGGACCCGCGGGCGTCGAGGTGCCGGGCATGTCGCAAGAGCGGCTGATCGAGATCGAAACCGGGATCATGGCCAAGAACGACCGCTATGCCGAGGCCAACCGCGCGATTCTGGCCGGTCTGGGCGCATTTGCGGTCAACCTTGTTTCGTCGCCCGGATCGGGCAAAACGACGCTGCTGTGCAAGACGATCGAGGCGCTGGGCGATCAGCCGCTGGCGGTGATCGAGGGCGACCAGCAGACCGCCAATGACGCGGACCGTATTCGCGCCACCGGTGCGCCCGCCATTCAGGTCAACACCGGCAAGGGCTGCCATCTGGACGGCCATATGGTGGGCCATGCGATGGAACACCTGAAGCTGGCGCAAAACAGCTTTCTGTTCATCGAAAATGTCGGCAACCTGGTTTGTCCGGCGGGATTCGACCTGGGCGAGGACTGCAAGGTGGCGACCCTGTCGGTGACCGAGGGCGAGGACAAGCCGCTGAAATATCCCGACATGTTCACCGCCTCGCGACTAGCGCTGCTGAACAAGGTCGATCTGGCGCCCTATTGCGATGTCGATCTGGACCTCTACGAGGCAAACCTGCGGCGGGTGAATCCGGGCATCGAGGTGATCCGCGTTTCGGCCCGCACCGGCGAGGGCATGGACAGCTGGCTGAACTGGCTGACCGGTAGCCTGAGCCGCAAGACCGCAAGGACGGCGGCGGAGTAACCGATGCCCGATCTGCTGCCGACAGCCCTGCTGGTTGACGACGAGGAACATTCGCTGGCCGCCATGCGGATGGCGCTGGAGGACGATTTCGAAAGTCTGACCGCGACCAATGCCAAAACCGCGACAGGGCTGATGGAAGAGAACTTTGTCCAGGTGATCTTTGGCGACCAGCGGATGCCGGGCAAGACCGGAGTGGAATTCCTGACCGAGGTCCGCGACCGCTGGCCCGGCACGGTTCGGATCATCATTACCGGCTACACCAAAACCGATGACATGATCGCGGCGATCAACGATGCCGGTATTTACCAGTTTCTGACCAAACCCTGCCCCCCCTACCACCTGGTGATGACCGCCAAGAACGCCACCGACCTGTTCCGGCTGAACCGCGAAGATGACCGCATGTCGCTGGAGATGCGCTATCTCTCGCGGCGGGTGGAAAGCAAGCTGGAGGGGCAGCGCAAGGCCCTGCGCGAGGGGCTGGGCTTTGATACGATCCTGCGGGCGCCCAATTCGCCGATGAACGCGGTGATCGCGCAGCCCCGGCAATTCGGCAGTTTCAATGTCCCGGTCCTGATCACCGGCGAAACGGGCACCGGCAAGGCGGCGCTGGCGCGCGCCATGCACTATGGCTCGCTGCGTTCGGACCGGCCGTTCCACGAGATCAACTGCCTCGGGATCGACGATGACATGCTTGAACTGGAGCTGGTCGGAGCGCGGCGCGGCGCGGTGCCCGGACTGCAGTCGAACAAGATCGGGCTGCTTCAAAAAGCCGACCGAGGCACCCTGTTCCTGAACGGCATCGCCGGTCTGAGCCCGCGCATGCAGCTGATGCTGGCGCGGATCACCTCTGAAGGCAGCTTTCGCCCTCTGGGCAGCCATGAAACCCAGCGCTGCGATGTGCGGCTACTGTCAGGCACCGACCGCGACCTGCGCGCCGACATGGCGGCGGGGCGGTTCCGTTCGGACCTGTATTTTGCGCCGGCGCAGGCCACACTCGCGGTTCCGCCGCTGCGCGCCAGGATACCGGACCTGCCGGTTTTGGCGCAGTCGCTGCTGTTTGACGCCGCGGCCCATGGCAAGCCGGTACACGGGCTGTCGGACGACGCGCTGCGGTTTCTGGAAAACCACGACCGGCCCGGCAACCTGCGCGAGCTGGAAAACGAGATGATCCGGATGCTGTTCTTTTCGCAGGACCCGGTGCTGGGGCCTGAGCTGATCTCGCGCCATATACTGCAGGCCGCACCGGGACCGGAGCGCGCGGACACCGCGATCGACACGGTACCGACCAGCGACGGCACCCTGAAAGACCGCGTTGAACATGTCGAAATGCGGATCCTGCGCGAGGCGCTGACGCGCCTGAAATGGAACAAGAGCCGCGCCGCCGCCGAACTGGGCCTGTCCCGCGTCGGCAGCGCGCCAAGATCGACCGCTATGGCATTGCCGACCCCGGCAAGGCACAGGCGGGTCAAGAGGAGGACTGAACCATGTGTCTGGGTATTCCCGGCCAAATCACCGCCGTCACCGATGCGGACCGGCAAATGGCCATGGCCGATGTCTCTGGCGTCAAACGCGAGGTCAACGTCGCCTGCGTCGTCGAAGGCGCGATGGAAGACCTGATCGGCAAATGGGTGCTGATCCACGTCGGCTTTGCCATGAGCGTGATCGACGAGGACGAGGCCGCCAAGACCCTGGAAGCGCTACGCGGACTGGGAGAGGCGCAGGAAACGCTCGAAGCGATGGTGCAAGGCGCGGCCGCGCTGGAGGGTAGACAATGAAGTACGCAGACGAATTTCGCGATCCGGTCGCGGCCAAGGGGTTGCTTGACCAGATCGCAACCGTAGTCGACCAGATCGGCGCCACCGCCGACAACCCGGTCCACATCATGGAGATCTGCGGCGGCCACACCCACGCGATCTTTCGCTACGGGTTGGACAAGCTGACCCCGCCGGGCATCGAATTCATCCACGGCCCCGGCTGCCCGGTCTGTGTCCTGCCGATCAGCCGCGTCGATGAATGCGTACAGCTGGCCGAGGATCCCCGGGTGATCTTTACCACCTTCGGCGATGCCATGCGGGTGCCCGGCACCCGCAAGAGCCTGATGCAGGCCAAGGCGGACGGCGCCGATATCCGCATGGTCTATTCGCCGCTCGACGCGCTTGAGCTTGCCCGCCGCAACCCGGACCGCGAGGTGGTGTTCTTTGGGCTCGGGTTCGAGACCACAACGCCCTCGACCGCACTGTCGATCCAGGCCGCCGCGCGCGAGGAGCTTGACAACTTCAGCGTCTTTTGCAACCACATCACCGTGCCGCCACCGATCAAGGTGCTGCTGGACGATCCGCACATGATCCTCAATGGGTTCGTCGGCCCCGGGCACGTGTCGATGGTGATCGGTACCCACCCCTACGACTTCATCGCGCAGGACTATGGCAAGCCCATCGTGGTGGCCGGGTTCGAACCGCTGGACCTGCTGCAATCGGTGCTGATGGTGCTGGAGCAGATCCGCGACGGCCGGGCCGAAGTGGAAAACCAATATGCCCGCATCGTGCCGGAACACGGCAACCCGGTGTCGCTGGCCGCCATCGCGGATGTCTACGAAACCCGCCCCAGCTTTGAATGGCGGGGCCTGGGCGAGATTGACGCCAGCGGCCTGCGCATCCGCGACCGCTATGCCGTGTTCGACGCCGAAGTGAAATTCGGCATCGGCTACGCTGCCGGCCCGCGCGTCGTGCAAGAGCCCGAGGGCTGCGAATGCGGCGCGGTGATGACCGGCCGGATGAAACCGGTGCAATGCCCGCAGTTCGGACGCGGCTGCACCCCTGAAATGCCGCTCGGCGCGCTGATGGTCAGCTCGGAGGGCGCCTGTGCCGCCTATTACCAGTACGGAGGCGCCCGCGCGGCGGAGACAGCGCCATGAACATGCCCCTGAAACCCGGCCACGATCGCGTCACCCTTGCCCATGGGGGTGGCGGCAAGGCGATGCGCGACCTGATCGAACGCGTGTTCACGTCGGCTTTCGAACCCGACGGGATGGAGGATCAGGCCCGCCTGACCGATGCCGCCCTGCAGGAACCCGGCGCGCGGCTCGCCTTTACCACGGACAGTTTCGTGGTCGATCCCGTCGAATTCCCCGGCGGCGACATCGGCAAGATCGCGGTCTGCGGCACCGTGAACGATCTGGCGGTCGGCGGGGCACGGTCGCTGTGGTTGTCCGCCGCCTTCATCATCGAGGAAGGCACCGAGATCGCCCTGCTAAAGCGCGTCGTCGCCTCGATGGTATCCGAGGCGCGCGCCGCCGGCGTCCGGATCGTCACCGGCGATACCAAGGTCGTCGGGCGCGGCATGGCCGACAAGCTGTTCGTCACGACATCCGGTGTCGGCGTGATCGCCCCGGGCCGGGATCTGGCCGCCGAACAGATCCGCCCCGGTGACGTGGCCATGGTCAACGGGGTTCTGGGCGATCATGGCGCCGCCATCCTGGCCGCGCGAGGCGACATGGCCCTGTCGGCGGACATCAGGTCCGACTGCCAGGGGTTGGGGCACCTGATGGAGGCGGTCCTGACCGCCGCGCCGAACACCCGCGCCGCCCGCGACGCAACCCGCGGCGGGCTGGCTTCGGCGCTGAATGAAATGGCCGAAGCGGCCGGCGTCGGCATCGAGATCGACGAAACATCCCTGCCCCTGCGGCCGGAGGTCAAGGGCATGTGTGAAATCCTGGGTCTGGATCCTCTCTACCTGGCCAACGAAGGCACGCTGGTCCTCTTTGTCCCCGAGAATGAAGCGCAGGCGGCCCTGTCCGCGATGCGCGGAACGACGGCAGGGCGCAATGCGGTCATTATCGGAAAAGCCACCGCGACGGCCCCGGCGCGTGTCACCATGAACACACTGTTCGGCGGCGCCCGTATCGTCGACATGCTGGTTGGCGAGCAACTGCCGCGGATCTGTTGAAAAAGGCGCGCCCCCGGCGCGTTCCATTCTGTGTATGAGGTATCAGGGACGCTGTCCCTCAGACTCCTTGGTGTTTTTTCCAAGAGATGAAATGGCCAAAGAGTCTGGGTTTCATCTCTTTTCAAATACGCTGGGGGATCCGCCCTTGGCGGCAAGGGGCAGCGCCATGATTGCGCAGGCCTTACATCTTTTCCTGCGTGTATTTCTTCAGCTCGGCCCGGGCGATCTGGCGGCGGTGCACGGCGTCGGGGCCATCCGCCAGCCGGAGGGTCCTGACGTGGGTCCAGGTCTGGGCCAGCTTCGTGTCCTGGCTGACCCCTTGGCCACCGAACATCTGCACGGCCTCGTCAATCACCTTGAGCGCCGTGCGCGGCGCGACGACCTTGATCTGCGAAATCCACGGGGCGGCGGCACGGGCGTCGCCCTGGTCCATGTACCAGGCCGCCTTGAGGCACAGCAGGCGGGCCATTTCGATTTCCATCCGGCATTCCGCCATGATGTCGTAGTTCGCGCCAAGCTGCGCCAATTTCTTGCCAAAGGCCTCGCGGTTCAGCGCGCGTCTGCACATCTGTTCCAGTGCCGTCTCGGCCTGACCGATCGCCCGCATGCAGTGGTGGATACGGCCCGGCCCGAGCCGGCCCTGAGAGATTTCGAATCCCCGGCCCTCGCCCAGGATCAGATTCTCGGCCGGTACGCGCACATCGGTGAACCGGATATGCATGTGGCCATGGGGCGCGTCATCGTGGCCGTAGACCTCCATGGCGCGCAGGATCTCGATACCGGGCGTTCCCGCCGGGACCACGATCATCGAGTGCTGCTGGTGCTTGGGCATGTCGTCGCTGCCGGTCTTGACCATGGTGATGTAGACCTTGCAGCGCGGGTCGCCGGCACCCGAGGACCACCATTTTTCGCCGTTCAGCACGTAGTCATCCCCGTCGCGCACGCAGGACATCGAGATATTGGTGGCATCGGAGCCGGCCACGGCGGGTTCGGTCATCAGGTAGGCTGAGCGGATCTGCCCGTCGAGCAGCGGTTTCAGCCAGGCGTCCTTCATCTTGGCCGACCCGTAGCGCTCCAGAACCTCCATGTTCCCGGTGTCGGGCGCCGAACAGTTGAACACCTCGGCTCCCAGGGGAGTCTTGCCCATCTCTTCGGCGAAATAGGCGTATTCCACGGTGGTCAGCCCAAATCCGGCCGCCGAGTCGGTAAGCCAGAAGTTCCACAGGCCCTGCTCCTTGGCCTTGGACTTCAGCCCCTCCAGAATCTCGGTCTGGCGCTCGGTAAACTGCCACCGGTCGCCCTTGGCGATTTCCTCGGCGTATTCGTCCGCAAGCGGCATGATTTCGCCGTGGATCATGGTCTTGACGCGATCCAGAAGCGCGCGGTTTTCGTCCCTCATTCCGAAGGTCATGTTCATTTTGGTCTTCCTCCCTGAATGGTGCATCCACCAGTCCATACTCTCACGGTGAAACTTGACTGGAACAGCCGGCAGATGTCCACCACGACAGCCACACATCAACGGAAGAATTTTCTGCAACGGCGCACGGCCCTGTGGCGGGCGGGCAACGGTTGCCCCCGACCCGCCAGCACCGCAACGAAGACGCGCCAGTTTATTGACGTTGCTCGCGATAAAAGTATTGAGAATCCTGCAACTGGTTTTTATGTAAGATATCCGACAACCCCTAAGTGTCGAGAGATTTATGTATTTGACCGATGTTTCAATTTCGGCACGAAAACGTGCCGGCCCCAAGTCATGTCGAACGACGTATTATCGAACGATTGTTTTCGAGTCTCCTTGTGAAACTAACTCTGATAATAGAGCCGCGACATCATTTTCAGAACGGCCCGGCACCCATGGTTTCTCTCGACACAGGACTTCGACGAGCATTTTTTGCCGCGCTGCCGGCATGCGCGGAAATTTCAAATCGTCAGACCAATTGCCGTCCAAAGATCCAGCGGACGTTTGGGTGATTGCATAGATTAATCAAGAATTTTCTACATTTCAGGTGATTTAACTATGACAACCCATCCCCAGGAAAATAGCACATGGATCCCCTCAACTTCGGTCCTGATCTTCTTTTTTCTGCTTTTGATAACCAGCCTTGTGTACCTATTTCTTCCCCGTGACCCATGGTACCTGAAAACTTGTCCGCTGAACACGACTGAGCCAAGTTACCGTGATCGGCTGAAGGCAGGATTGGATCCGAACCTGCGGATTTCCCACAAGGGCGCCCCGGACATCGATCTTGTGATCTGGCACGCCACGAACGCGAATTGCGGAAACTCAGTTTCCGATTTTCTGGCCGCCAAACGGGAATTCGGCGGCACATTGAAACCACAGGATGTCAAGATTGCTACCGAGCTATACGAAGGCGGGCAAATCGATCTTTCGTCTATTGACCTGGCTTTGCAGATGGCCGCGACCGACACCACAGAATCGAGATAATGTCGCGTTTGGTCGCGGACCGGCATTCACGCGCCTTGAGTCACTCTTCGGAATAGTCCTCCATCGGCGGGCAGGAACAGACCAGATTACGGTCACCGTAGACGTTGTCGACGCGGTTGACCGGTGGCCAGTACTTGTCGACCCGGAACGCGCCCGGCGGGAAGCATCCCTGTTCGCGGCTGTAGGGGCGATCCCAGTCGCGCACCAGATCTTCCATCGTGTGGGGGGCGTTCTTCAGCGGGTTGTTGACCCGTTCCATGCGCCCCTCTTCGATGGCGCGAATTTCCTCGCGGATTGCAAGCATGGCGTCGCAGAACCGGTCCAGCTCGGCCTTGGTCTCCGATTCCGTGGGTTCGATCATCAGGGTTCCGGCCACCGGCCAGCTCATGGTCGGCGCATGGAACCCGGCATCCATCAGCCGCTTGGCGATGTCGTCGACGGTGACGCCGGCGCTGTCGGCAAAGGGACGGGTGTCGATGATGCACTCGTGCGCAACGCGCCCCTGTCTGCCGCGGTAGAGCACGTCAAAGGCCCCCTCGAGCCGCTGCGCGATGTAGTTGGCATTCAGGATCGCCACCCGCGTCGCTTGGGTCAGCCCCTCGCCGCCCATCATGAGGATGTAGGCCCAGCTGATCGGCAGCAGCGAAGGCGAGCCAAAGGGGGCCGCCGAAACCGGCCCCCCGGCCCCGCCCGTGCTGGGGTGACCGGGCAGATGCGCAACCAGGTGCTGTTTCACGCCAATCGGCCCCATGCCGGGACCGCCACCGCCATGTGGAATACAGAAGGTCTTGTGCAGGTTCAGGTGGCTGACATCGCCGCCCAGATCGCCCGGCCGCGACAGCCCGACCATGGCGTTGAGGTTCGCACCGTCGATATAGACCTGTCCGCCGTGGGCATGGGTGATGTCACAGACCTCGCGCACGGTTTCCTCGAACACGCCATGGGTCGAGGGGTAGGTGATCATGCATCCGGCAAGGTCGTCGGCGTATTTCTCGGCTTTGGCGCGGAAATCCTCAAGGTCGATATCGCCGTTCGCGGCGGATTTGACCGGCACGACCTTCCAGCCCACCATCTGGGCGCTGGCCGGGTTGGTGCCGTGGGCGCTGACCGGGATCAGGCAGATG
Source organism: Paracoccaceae bacterium (assembly GCA_041594355.1). Lineage (GTDB taxonomy): Bacteria > Pseudomonadota > Alphaproteobacteria > Rhodobacterales > Rhodobacteraceae > JAIUZI01. The sequence continues at coordinate 9,809 of JBFHMM010000105.1, forward strand.
TTGCGATGCCCCTCGCCGCGCGCACGCTGCCAGGCCGCGATGGTCAGCAGCCCGGCGTACTCGCCCTGGGCCCCCGAATTCGGTTGCATCGAAAAGGCCGCGTAGCCGGTGATGTCGCACAGCTTTGCCGACAGATCCTCGATCATCTCGCGATAGCCCGCAGCCTGATCGACCGGCACAAAGGGGTGCAGCTGGGCGAACTCGCGCCAACTCAGCGGCATCATCTCGGCGGCCGAGTTCAGTTTCATCGTACAGGATCCCAACGGGATCATCGCCCGGTCCAGCGCCAGGTCCCGGTCGGCCAGCCGGCGCATATAGCGCATCATCTCGGTCTCGGCCCGGTTCATGTGGAAAATCGGATGTTCCAGATAGGCGCTCTGCCGGATCAACCCTTCGGGCAGCCGGTATTCCGGGGCCAGGTCGCTGTCCTCGCGGATCATGCCAAAGGCGCGCCAGACCGCCTCGATCGTTGCGGGGCGTGTGCGCTCGTCCAGCGTGATGCCCACCTTGCTGTCGCCGACCCGGCGCAGGTTGATCCCCTCGCGCACGGCGGCCTGGAGCACGCCGCGCTGCAACAGGCCGACATCCACGGTAATGGTGTCGAAAAAGCTCTCCGGCTCCACCTTGAATCCGGCTGCCTCCAGCCCCTTGGCCAGGCGCACGGTCTTGCGATGGATCCGCTGGGCGATGGCCTTCAACCCCTCGGGCCCGTGGAACACCGCATAGAAAGACGCCATGACCGCCAGCAGCGCCTGCGCCGTGCAAACGTTCGACGTGGCCTTTTCCCGCCGGATGTGCTGTTCGCGGGTCTGCAGCGACAAGCGATAAGCGCGATTCCCATGGGCATCGACGCTGACCCCGACGATACGGCCGGGCATCGACCGGGCATATTGCTGTTTCGTCGCCATATAGGCCGCGTGCGGGCCGCCATAGCCCATCGGCACGCCGAACCGCTGGGCGCTGCCCACTGCGATATCCGCACCCATCGCGCCCGGTTCCTTTAGCAGGGTCAGCGACAGTGGGTCGGCCGAGACAACCCCGACTGCCTTTGCGCCGTGCAGGGCTGCGATCTGATCGGTGAAATCGCGGAGATGGCCATAGGTACCCGGATACTGGAAGATCGCGCCGAAAACGGCCTCGGCATCCATCTCGTCCGGTGATCCGACAATCACCTCGATGCCCAGCGGCGCGGCGCGGGTCTGGATCACCGCGATATTCTGCGGATGACAGTTCTCGTCGACAAAGAACGCCTTCGCCTTCGACTTGGCGATCCGCTGCGCCATCGTCATCGCCTCGGCGCAGGCGGTGGATTCATCCAGCAACGAGGCGTTGGCGATCTCCAGCCCGGTCAGATCGCTGATCATCGTCTGGTAGTTCAGCAGCGCCTCGAGCCGCCCCTGGCTGATCTCGGGCTGATAGGGCGTATAGGCCGTGTACCATGCCGGATTCTCAAGAATGTTGCGGAGGATCACCGGCGGCGTCGTCGTCCCGTAATAGCCCTGGCCGATCAGCGAGGTCAGGACTTTGTTCTTTTCGGCCACCTCACGCATGTGGAACAGGGCGTCACGCTCCGTCATCGCCGGTCCCCAATCCAGGGGTTCGTCCTGGCGAATCGACGGCGGCACGGTGTCATCGATCAGCTGGTCGAGCGTCTTGTAGCCGATCACCTTCAGCATATCGGCCATCTCATGCACCGACGGCCCGATATGTCGCCGATTTGCGAAGTCGTAAGCCATGTAGTCGGTAAGTTTGAATCCCATGTCGGTCCTCTCAGCAGAGCCGTGCCCTAAAGGCGTCCTTATGCAGCAGGAAACCCATCAGTCGAGGCCCTTGACGAAATCTCGGTAGGCCTTTTCGTCCATCAGCGACTCGAGCTCGCTCGCGTCGGCGATCCGAAGCTTCACCATCCAGCCGTCGCCTTCCGCATCGCTGTTGACGATCGAGGGGTCGCCGTCGAGCGCTTCGTTGACCTCGACGACTTCGCCGCCGACCGGCGCGAAGATCTCGCTCGCCGCCTTGACCGATTCGACGGTCGCCATTTCGCCGTCCTTTTCGAACGTGCTGCCGACCTCAGGCAACTCGACATAGACGACGTCGCCAAGCTGCTGCTGGGCGTAGTCGGTAATGCCGACAGTGCCGACGTCGCCATCGACACTGATCCACTCATGCTCCTCGGAGAAACGAACGTCGCTCATGTCGGGACTCCCTCAAGCTAGCCTCGGTAATAGTTCGGGTTGACGAACGGCATCTTGACCACCGTCGCCGGACGTGGCGCGCCGCGGACGACAAGGTTGACCGCGGTCCCCGGCGCGGCGTGAGCCGTCGCCACATAGCCCATCGCGATCGGGCCGCCAACCGTCGGCGCAAAGCCGCCGCTGGTCACACGCCCGATCGGCGTACCGCCGGAATCGGTGATGTCGGTCCCTTCGCGCGCGGGCGCGCGGCCGTCCGGGCGCAAGCCGACACGGCGGCGG
>JBFHMM010000106.1:0-12269 GCA_041594355.1 Paracoccaceae bacterium
CATGCGGTCTTCGCTGGCCTCGCGCGAAGCGATTGCCGACACCGTGGAACTGACCATGCGCGGCCATTGCTATGACGCGATCGTCGGTCTGGCCGGATGCGACAAATCGCTGCCCGGTATGATGATGGCCATGGTCCGTCTGAACGTGCCTTCGGTGTTCATCTATGGCGGCTCGATCCTGCCGGGCAAGGCCCCGCAGGTCGAAGAGATCCCCGATGACTTCCGGTCGCGCGACCTGACCGTGCAGGACATGTTCGAAGCCGTTGGCCGCCATCAGAACGGCACCATGTCCGATGCAGCGCTAGAGATGCTGGAACGGGTCGCCTGCCCGTCCGCCGGGGCCTGCGGGGGCCAGTTCACCGCCAACACGATGGCCTGCGTATCCGAGGCGATCGGCCTGGCGCTGATGAACAGTTCGGGCATGCCCGCGCCTTACGAATCCCGCGATCAATACGCCGAGGCCTCGGGCCAGGCGGTCATGGACCTGATCGAAAAGAACATCCGCGCCCGTGACGTGGTGACCCGGCAGAGCCTGGAAAATGCCGCCCGCGTTGTGGCTTGCACCGGGGGCTCGACCAATGCCGGGCTACACCTGCCCGCCATCGCCCATGAGGCCGGGATCGAATTCTACCTCGAAGACGTCTGCGAGATCTTCCGCGACACCCCGTATTTTGTCGATCTGAAACCGGGCGGCAGTCACGTGGCCAAGGACCTGTATGACGCCGGCGGCATCCCGGTGGTGATGAAGGAACTGCGCAAGGCCGGTCTGATCCACGAGGACTGCATGACCGCCACCGGTTACAGCATCGGCGAGGAACTGGACAGGATCGACCGCGAGGCCGACGGCAAGGTGATCTATCCCATCGACAACCCGATCACCAAGACCGGCGGTGTTGTGGGCCTCAAGGGCAACCTGGCTCCCGAAGGCGCCATCGTGAAGGTCGCCGGAATCCCGCCCGAAAGTCAGGTCTTTACCGGCCCCGCGCGGGTGTTTGAATGCGAGGAAGACGCCTTTGCCGCCGTCAAGGCGCGCACCTACAAGGAAGGCGAGGTCATCGTGATCCGCAACGAGGGCCCCGCCGGTGGCCCCGGCATGCGCGAAATGCTGGCCACCACGGCGGCGCTGTCCGGCCAAGGCATGGGCAAGAAGGTCGCGCTGATCACCGACGGCCGCTTCTCGGGTGCGACCCGCGGCTTCTGTGTGGGCCATGTCGGCCCCGAAGCGGCGCAGGGCGGCCCCATCGCGCTGCTCAATGACGGCGACATGATCACCATCAACGCGGTCTCGGGCGAGATCAGCGTCGACCTGAGCGACGAAGAGCTCGCCGCGCGCAAGGCCGCATGGTCGGGCCCGCGCGAAACGATCTATGCCTCGGGCGCGCTGTGGAAATATGCCCAGCTTGTCGGCGCGACATACAAAGGCGCCGTGACCCATCCGGGTGGCCAGGCTGAAAAGCATGAGTATATGGATCTGTAAGCCCGCGATGGCCATGGCAATTGCCATGGCCCTTGCTGGCTGTGACGGGGCGACCGGGCTCGCACCGTCCGCCGCGTCCAGACAGGTGACCGAAGTCGAAATGGCCGGCGGGCAGATAACCCTGGCGACGCCGACAGGCTATTGCATCGACCCCGGATCGGTCCGCAAATCGCCAAAGGCCGGGTTTGCGCTGGTCGCGCGCTGTGACACGCTGGATGCGCACGGTTTTTCCGCTGCACGGGAACTGGCCCTGATCACGGTCACCACCGGTCCGCTGGCTACCAAATCCCTGTCCCCGTCACTGGAAGATCTAACGCGCGCGGTGGCGCCGGCCAAGATTCTGGAACGCACCACGCGCAACGGCCTGCCGATGGTGCGGTTGGAAACCGATGACGGGTCGGTGGGCGACGTCAGCCCGCAGCATTGGCGCACCGCTTTCGCGCTGAACGGCCAGATGGTGGGTCTGGCGCTGTATGCCCCCGAGACCAGTGGCGCGATGGACACCGAAGGACCCGCCGTGCTGAGCGACATGGTCTATCGCACACGCCGGGCCAGCGCTCGCCCCACGGTGTTTGCCGCTCCGGAGGCCCCATCGCCGACCAATCCAAAAAATAATTCTCTGCTGGGTGCGATTGCCGGTTTATTTGAATGAAAGCCTTTCGTTAGATAAGAAACAATCATACAGGCTAATCGGCAAACGTTTCGACGGGACAAACAATGGGCAGGACATTCGACCGGCTGTTTCAGATGCGTGCTCTGCGCAAATGGCGCCGTGCGGCCCGGACAGCGGACACAACCGCGCTGACCGATCTGCGAGTGCAGCGCAGCCATGCCCGGCAACTGCGCACTTATCTGGACCGGCTGATCCATGTGGCCGACGGGCGTCTGGCGCTGCCGATAGTCGGTTCGTCGTTCTTTCCGCGGCCGCATGGCACCGATTGGTCCTGGCGGCCGGAGTTGTGGCGCGGCCCGCTGCCGACGCCGGGTCTGTCGTCGGTCCCGACCAAATCCATGCTAGGCGGCGAGGTCACGCTGTTTCACGACTGCGGCTTTTCCGAGCTGACCCTACGCCAGCTGCGCAACACCCGAGAAGAGGACCTGGCTCCTTTCGGGCTGCGCATGGACGTCTTCAAATTCGATGGCTCGTTCCTGTCGCTGGTGGTCGACCTGCCGCAGGAGGCCTGTCAGGAGTTGACCCGCGTTCATCTGCTGCGGATCGCGACGATCATCGAGACCGAGAAGCCGCTGGAGATCTTTGCCCGGCTGAACATCAAACACGGGCCGAACACCGAACAGATCGTCCGCGAACTGCCGTTGAACGAACAGGATGTGATGGTGGAATTCGATCTGGCCTATTCCCGGCTGAACGAGAAACGGATCGAAAAGATCTGGCTGGACCTGATTTTCGAGGCGCCCGAGATGAACCAGGTGATCATCCGCGACCTGACCTTTTCCCGCTACCGCCGCGCCGCGATTTAGGAGAGCCGAAGATGAGCGACTTGATCCTGACCAAGATCCGCATGCGCAATGGCGTATGGGAAGGGCGCATAACCGGTGCGGGCACAACCGGGGTGCGTCCTGATGTCAGGGTCACGCTGCTGGATCAGCCGGTCGAAAGCGTTACGCTGGAGGAATCGAGCGAGGCTGGCATCTGGGACCTAGCGATCGAGGTGCCGTCCCACGCGGTTGCGGACGGGGTGCAGACCTTTTTGATCTTCGACGCCGACGACGACAGCAAGCTGGGTGATTTTACCCTGATCGCGGGCGAAGCCCTGGCCGACGATCTGCGCGCCGAGGTCGAGTTGTTGCGCGCCGAGCTGGACATGCTGAAGCGCGCGTTCCGGCGCCATTGCCTGGAAACGATGTGAGCATCTGATCGCTCACACCTGCAGCTCGGCCCCGATCACTTCGGTGATCCTGACAACGATGTTCTTCCAGACCGTCGCGCCCGCCTCCCGCGTCGTCACCGAAGGCGCCGCCGGTTTACTCGGCCGCCGGCCCCAGGGCCGACAGGCCCTTTAGGATGTCGATGGCATAGGCCAGCTGATAGTCCTGCTCGCGCAGTTCCGCCGATGCCTCGGCCTTGGCACGGTCTTCCTCGATCTGGCGGACTTCGTCCTCAGACAGGCTGTCGTTGCTCAGACGGCCGCGCAGGTCGGCCTCGGACCGGGTCTTGCGGGCGGCCTCTGCCGCTTCGTCCTCTTCGGTATCCGGACGGCGACGCGGCTGTTCCACGACGATGTCCGGGCTGACGCCCAGTGCCTGAATCGACCGGCCCGACGGCGTATAGTACCGCGCCGTCGTCAGACGCATCGCGCCGTCACCCCGAAGCGGCATCACCGTTTGCACGGAGCCTTTGCCAAAACTCTTGGTGCCAACCACGATGGCCCGGCGATGATCCTTGAGCGCGCCCGCGACGATTTCGGAGGCGGAGGCGGAGCCGCCGTTGATCAACACCACGATCGGCTTGCCTTCGGAAAGGTCGCCGGGGGTGGCATTGAAGCGTTCGCCGTCCTCGGGGTTGCGGCCGCGAGTCGACACGATCTCGCCCTTTTCAAGGAAGGCGTCCGACACCTTGATCGCCTGGGTCAGCAACCCGCCGGGGTTGTTGCGCAGATCCAGCACGATGCCGTTGACGTTTTCCATGCCACCGGCGGCCTCGACCTGCTCTTTGAAGCCGGCTTCAAGGTTCGGCGTGGTCTGATCGTTGAAGGTGGTGATCCGCAGGACTACGGTGCTGCCCTCAATTCGGGCGCGTACGGCGGTCAGCTTGATGGTGTCGCGGATGATCGACACGTCAAAGGGTTCGTCCTCGCCCTCGCGCACCACCGTGATGATGATCTCGGAGCCGACCGGCCCGCGCATCAGGTCCACCGCCGCATCGAGCGTTAGACCCAGAACGCTTTCGCCATCCACATGCGTGATGAAATCGCCGGCCTCGATCCCCGCCTCATCGGCGGGGGTGCCATCGATGGGTGACACAACTTTGACAAACCCCTCTTCCTGCGTGACCTCGATGCCCAGACCGCCGAACTCGCCACGGGTCTGCACCCGCATCTGCGCGGCATCGTCAGGCGACAGGTAGCTGGAATGCGGATCCAGCGAGGTGAGCATGCCGTTGATCGCCGCCTCGATCAGATCGGATTCATCGACCTCTTCGACATATTGTACGCGGATGCGTTCGAAAATGTCGCCAAACAGATCCAGCTGCTCGTACACGTTGGATGTGCGGGCGGTTTCCTGGGCCACCAGCGGACCGGCCACCTGGGTGGTGGCGATAATACCCGCCAAGGTGCCGCCCAGTGCGGCCATCGCGAATTTCTTCATATTGTTTCTATCCATCCTTGTCGGTGCGGAACCATGTTTCGGGGTCAACCGGGCGACCGCCCTCTCTGACCTCCATATAGAGCGTTTCTGACCGGTCGTTTCCAGTGCCATCACCGCTTAGTGACAGAATCGCGCCAATTTCCGGCACGCTGCCGCCCATCAGACCCACCGGCGTTCCGGCCGGAACAATTTGTCCGACCTCGCCAAAGACCTCGCGCAGGCCCGACAGCACGAACAGCGTATCCGGCTGCGGCTCGAGAATCACTACATTGCCGAGGTCGAGGAGCGGCCCGAGATAACGGATCGTCGCCGCCGTCGGCGAGGTGACCAGCGCCCGAGGGCGCGCCGCCACCAGAATGCCCTCGCGCCGGATACCCGCCGCGTCGGCCTCTCCGGCACGGTGCAGGAGGATGCCCTGAACCGGCAGCGGGATCGCGCCCTTTTGCGCGCTGACATCGGCGGGCAGGTCCGGGATCTCGCCTTCGCTGATTTCCGACAGTCCGCTTGCGAAGCCGTCCAGCGTTTCGGTGGAGGAGATCAGGATCGCGGTGCGCACCGGATCCTCGGTAAAGCGGCGCGGCAAATCGGTGCGGTCGGCGATGGCCTTGCTGAGGTCGGCGCGAGCCTGCTGGATGCCGGCCAGCCCGCTTTCCAGCGTTTCCGCCGCGTTCGTCTGCAGCAGGCGCAGGGTCTGCACCTCTTCCAGATCGGCCCGCAGCCGCGCTGCGCGCGCGGTCAGCGCTGGGGTGACCTCGGCCAGCATCATGCCCGAGCGGGCGCTGCCCAATGGCCCGGCAGGATGCAGCAACAGCACGGGCGGCGGCGCGGTTTCGATGGTCTGCAACACGCCCAGTAGATCGGCGATCTCGTTCTCGCGGGCCTGCAGCTGCAGGGTCAGCTGGGCCTCGCGGGTGGCGGCGCGGCGCAGGCCTTCGCGCATGGCGGCCAGCCCGGCCTCGTAGGCGCGGACGGTTTCGGTCAGCGCCTTGACCCGGTTGCGGGCGCTGGTGGCGCCCTGCAGGGTCAGCGCCGCCTCTTCCAGCTGCGCCGCCGCAGCCCGCGCGGCGGTCGCCGGATCATCCTGTGCAGCCGCCTGTCCGACGCCGAGCAGCAGGCAGAACAGGGCGGCGCGCAGGCTCATGCGATCAGGCTTTCCCCGGTCATCTCGGGCGGTTTCGGCAGGCCCATCAGGTCGAGGATCGTCGGAGCCAGATCGCTCAGCCGGCCCTCGCGCAGGGTCGCGCCCGCCGGTCCGCCGACCAGCGCAACTGGCACCGGGTTCAGCGTATGCGCGGTATGCGGGCCGCCGGTTTCCGGATCGACCATACATTCGCAATTGCCGTGATCGGCGGTCACGATCATCGCGCCACCGGCCTGTTCGAGGGCGGTCACGACGCGGGTCAGACCCCGATCCACCGCCTCGCAAGCCCTTATGGCGGCTTGCAAATCTCCGGTGTGCCCAACCATGTCGGGATTGGCGAAATTGGTCACGATCAGGTCATAGCCCGCCTCGATCGCCTCCACAAATTTGTCGGTCACCTCGACCGAGGACATCTCGGGCTGCAGGTCGTAGGTTGCCACGTTGGGCGACTTGGGCATATAGCGGTCCTCGCCCTCTTCGGGGTCCTCCTTGCCGCCGTTCAGGAAGAAGGTGACATGGGGGTATTTCTCGGTCTCGGCCAGGCGGAACTGGCGTTTTCCCTGTTTCGCCACCCAGGCGCCCAGCGTGTTGACGATGTCGCGGGGCGGAAAGACCGTGCCCATATAAGCGTTGTGGCCCTCGGAATATTCCACCATGCCCAGCAGCGCGGCCCAGTCCGGGCGGGGGCCGGTTTCGAACTCGGCAAAGCCCGGTTCGCCAATCGCGCGCAGGATTTCGCGGGCCCGGTCTGCGCGGAAATTCAGGCAGAAGAACCCGTCGCCGTCGCGGGCACCGGCGTAGTCGCCAATGACAGAAGATCCAATGAATTCATCGGTTTCGCTTTGGTTGTAAGCGTGAGTTACGGCGTCGTGGGCGGAGGCGGCCTTGCGGCCCTCGCCTCTGATCATGGCGGCGTAGGCCTCGGACACCCGGCTCCAGCGGTTGTCGCGATCCATGGCGAAATAGCGCCCGCAGACGGTGCCGATCCTTGCCCCTGACGGCAGGTTTTCCTGCAACTCGTCAAGGTAGCCATAGGCCGACTTGGGGGCGACGTCGCGGCCGTCGGTGACAGCGTGCAGGACCACCGGAACCCCCGCGTCGGTGACGGCCCTGGCCGCCGCGAGGATGTGGGTGAGGTGCCCGTGGACACCGCCATCGGAGATCAGCCCCATCAGGTGCGCGGTGCCGCCGGTATCCTTCATTCGCGCGACGAATGCCTGCAAAACCTTGTTTTCAAAGAAACTTCCATCTTCGATCGACAAGTCGATCTGGCCCAGGTCCATCGCCACAACCCGCCCGGCACCAATGTTGGTGTGCCCCACCTCGGAGTTGCCCATCTGGCCGCTGGGCAGGCCGACATCCGGCCCGTGTGTGATCAGCTGCGCATGCGGGCCGCGCGACATGATGGCGTCGAAGGTCGGGGTTTGTGCCAAATAGGGCGCGTTGGCGGCGGTGTCATCGGACAGGCCCCAGCCATCGAGAATACACAGGACAACGGGCTTGGGGGTGGACATGCGGCGGGCTCCGGTGGTTTCGTTGCCGTCTTCTACCGCCTGCCCCCTTTGGGGTGAACCTTCTTTTTTGTACCTGCGCCAAATGGGCGTGGTTCCATTTTGTACCTGCCAAAAAAGCGGTTGTTTCGTTTTGTACAACGCCGCCGAGAGGCGGACACCGACTCGCGGCGCGGGTCTGCCGAGGCGGCGGAAGGGGCCGGAAGGGGCGGAACGGGCGCTGGACGTGGGCCGGCCGGGGGTCAGCCGGAGTCGGAAAGGCGGGACAAGGACAAAGCACCCTGAACCGCCGCAATTGTTTCCGCCTGCCATCCAATTTTCGGCACAATTGGCTGTTAGCACCCCGAAGAGATGAAACAAAACAGGTGGCAAGACAGATGGGTTGGCTGACTGATTTCCTATTGATGTCCCTCGATGCGGTGCTGACCGCCGGGTCCGGTTTCCTCGCTCCGGCGATTTTCTTCCTGTCGCTGGGCTATATCGTGAAGCGCAAGGCGTTGTTCGCGGATATCCGCCGCGCCCTGCCGGAAACCCGGCTGAACATCCAGATCGTCCTGTTCAACCTCGTGTTCACCGTGCCGGTGATCTCGCTGGCCGCGACCCTTCTGTGGGACTTCTGGCATTCGACCGGGCTGATCCTCTACGCGGCGGAGGACTGGGACGGCTGGCCGGTCATTCTGGTCATACTGATCGCCATCGTGCTGGGCGATTTCGTCGGTTACTGGCGACACCGGCTTGAGCATCATTCGATCCTGTGGCCGTCGCACGCGGTGCACCATTCCGACACGGAGATGACCTGGCTGTCTCTGGAGCGGTTCCATCCGATCAACCGGATCACCACCGTTGCCATCGATTCCAGCGCACTGCTGCTTCTGGGTCTGCCGCCCTATGCGGTGGTGGCGAATTTCCTGGTGCGCCATTACTACGGGTTCTTCATCCATGCGGACCTGCCGTGGACCTATGGCAAATGGAACATCCTGTTCGTGTCGCCCGCCATGCACCGCTGGCACCATTCGGCCGACGAGGTGGCCTATGACAGCAACTTCGCAACCGTCTTTGGCATCTGGGACTGGGTCTTTGGCACCCATTACGTGCCCGGCCCCTGCGACAGCCCGCTGGGGGTGACCGATAACATCGAACCGACGCTGTGGTCACAGTTCACCTATGCGTTCCGGCCGCGCGCCTATGCGCATCTGTTCCGGCGCAAGGACACCAAGGACGTGACAGGCGTAACACCGGCCGAGTGACGGGCGCGACGCCGGCGGCGGCGGCCGTTTTCTTGCGAAGAAAACAGGCGGAAGTTTTCAAAAATTCCGGCTACCCCGGCGTCAGCAGGTGCCTGAGCAGCGCCACCGGGTGCGCCTTGAGCGACAGGCGCATGGCGACGAAATCCTCTACCACCTCTTCGCCCAGGGTCATCTGCGGCAGCAGGGCGGCGGGTTCGTCGATGATCTCGCCTTCGATATCCTGCGAGAACAGCGGCAGGGGCTGCGGCGTGGCGATGGCCTTGGCGGCCCAGAGCGCCTCGCGGCGGCTGAGGCCGAGGGCGGCAAAGGCATCGGCCTCGGCCAGACGGACGATCACCGTCGGCCCCAGCCCGGCGCGGCGCCAGACATCGGTGACCTCGGTATAGCCATTGCCGCGCGCCGCCGTCAGCCAGGCGGCGTCTTCGTCGCTGAACCCCTTGATCTGACGGAACCCCAGCCGCAGCGCCAGCCCGCCGTGGCCGTCGGGTTCCATCACGTTGTCCCAGTAGCTGGCGTTGACGCAGATCGGCCGCACGGTGACCCCATGCGCGCGGGCGTCGCGCACAATCTGGGCCGGGGCATAGAACCCCATCGGCTGGGAATTCAGCAGGGCGCAGGCAAAGATGCCGGGGTGGTGGCATTTGATCCAGGCCGAGGCATAGACCAGGAGCGCGAAGGAGGCGGCGTGGCTTTCAGGGAAGCCGTAGGAACCGAAGCCCTCGATCTGGGAAAAGCAGCGTTCGGCAAAGTCCCGGTCGTAGCCGTTGCGCGCCATGCCGCGCAGGAACAGGGCGCGGAATTCGCTGACGTTGCCGTGTTTCTTGAAGGTTGCCAGCGAGCGGCGCAGGCGGTCGGCCTGTTCGGGGGCAAAGCCGGCGCCGACGATGGCGATCTGCATCGCCTGTTCCTGAAACAGCGGCACGCCCAGCGTCTTGCCCAGCACCGTGCCCAGCGCGTCGGAGGGAAACGACACCTCTTCCTCGCCGTTACGCCGCCGGATGTAGGGGTGGACCATGTCGCCCTGGATCGGACCCGGACGGATGATCGCCACCTCGATCACCAGGTCGTAGAAGTTGCGCGGGCGCATCCGGGGCAGAAAGTTCATCTGGGCGCGGCTTTCGACCTGGAACACGCCGATGCTGTCGGCGGCACAGAGCATGTCGTAGACCGCCGGATCCTCGGGCGGCAGGGTAGCGAGCGTGTGCCGGGTCTGGTGGTGCTGGTCGATCAGGTCAAAGGCCTTGCGGATGCAGGTGAGCATACCGAGGCTGAGCACATCGACCTTGAGGATGCCAAGGCTGTCGATGTCGTCCTTGTCCCAGCAGATGACGGTGCGGTCCTCCATCGTGGCGTTTTCGATCGGCACCAGTTCGTCGAGCCGGCCCTCGGTGATGATGAAACCGCCGACATGTTGCGACAGGTGGCGGGGGAAGCCATTGATCTCAGCCGCCAGCGCCATCGTCTGTTTCAGGCGGCGGTCGTCGGGGTCGAGACCGATTTCGCGCATGCGCTGCGCCTCCAGCCCCGCCGCGCTGAAGAAGCCCCAGAGCTGCGAGGAGAGCGCGCTGATGGTGTCCTCGGTCAGGCCCATGGCGCGGCCGACCTCGCGGATGGCGCGTTTGCCGCGGTAATGCACCACGGTGGCGCAGAGCCCGGCGCGATGGCGGCCGTAGCGGTCGTAGATGTGCTGGATCACCTCCTCGCGGCGTTCGTGCTCGAAATCGACGTCGATGTCGGGCGGCTCATCGCGCGCCTCGGACACGAAACGTTCAAAGACCATGGTACCGATTTCGGGGGAGACCGAGGTGACGCCGAGGCAGTAGCAGACCACGGAATTCGCCGCCGAGCCGCGGCCCTGGCAGAGGATGTCGCGGGAGCGGGCGAAATGGACGATGTCGCGGACGGTGAGGAAGTAGGGCTCGTAGTTGAGCTTGGCGATCAGGGCGAGTTCATGGGCCAGCATGTCCTGCACCTTGGCCGGCGCGCCGGAGGGATAGCGCCAGCGCAGCCCCTCGTGGGCCAACCGCGAGAGCCGTTGCGCGGCGGTCTCATGGCCGGTGATCTCGCTGGGGTATTCATAGCGCAGTTCGTCGAGCGAGAAGGTAAGCTGCCCCGCCAGCGCATGGGCGCGGTCGACGGTCGTCTCGAAGCCGTGGAAGATCTGGCGCATCTCGGCCTCCGAGCGCAGGCGCTGTTCGCCGTTGGCCAGGGCCGCGCGGCCCAGATCGTCAACCCGGCACCGCAGGCGGATCGCGCTGAGCACGTCGGCCAAACGGCGCCGCCGCCCGTGGTGCATCCGCGGCGCGGCGCTGGCAAGGGGGCGCAGGTCCAGCGCGGATGCCTCCGCCGCGAGGGCGGCAAAGCGGGTGCTGTCGGTGCCGTCGTAACGGGGGGTCAGCAGCAGGTGCATCCGCCCTGCAAAGCGGCGCGTCAGGGCCTGCGCATGCGGCGCCCATCCACCCGCGCCGCCCGGCACCGTCTGCGCCTGTGGCCAAAGCAGCAGGTGGAGACCCTCCGCGCGCTCGAGCAGGTCGGCGAGCGTGAGATGGCAGGCGCCTTTCTCGGCCCGCAACCGGCCTGCCGACAGGATTCGGCAGAGGCTGGCCCAGCCTGCCCGGTTCTGCGGCAGCACGGTGACGGGCGGCGCATCGGAAAACACCAGCCGGGCGGCGGGAATCAGCCGTGGCGCGGCGTGGACCGGAAAGGAGGGCGGCGGCGGGATATGGTCCGGGCGTGGCGGGCCGATGGGGTCGTTCATAGCGTCCCAGGCCCGGCGCTCGGCCACCAGGCGCCTGATTTCGCGGCCTTTTGCATGGGCGCGCACGACGCCCGCCACCGAATTGTCGTCGGCGATGGCAATGGCGGACAAACCCAGAAACGCGGCACGTTCCATGTATTCCTCGGGGTGGGCGGCCCCGGTGAGAAAGGTGAAATTGGAGGTAATCGAGAGTTCGGCATACATGGCGCCCGGATTATATTCACTTTTTGTTCCCATTTCGAGTCCTTCCTCCCGTCCCGCGGCGACAAGAATTTTCGAAAAATTCTTGATAAAATTCTTTCAAGGAATTTTGCTCCGGGCGCGGCATCGCGGCTCTTGCTCCTGCAAAACGCTTGGCTCATAAACGCAAGCGTCAGACAGCATAAGGACAGCCCAGGATGACCATCGAAGCGCCGGAAACCAAGGTTGTGGACAGCTACCGTGTCGCCTGTGACGGCGGCGAGGGAGCTTTGGGGCACCCGCGTGTCTGGCTGCAGATCCCCGAGGACACCGGCTGGGTCGAATGCGGCTATTGCGACTGCAAGTATGTCCACAAGGACCACCAGGCGACGGCCTGATCCGGACCGGCGACGCTTGATGCGCCGCACATCCGGCAATCCCGCTTTGCCCTGGGTTTGACGACAAACCGACGAGGGGCGGCGGCGATCCGGCCCGCTGGCACGCCGGTTCCGATCATGGCAGGATGCGCGTATATGAGCCGGGGCGGGGCGCGTGGTGCGCGGAGTGATCCGAGTTCTATCAGCCGTTGCGATCGGTCTGGTGGCCTATCTGGTCGCGGCGCGTGCGG
>JBFHMM010000107.1:0-12241 GCA_041594355.1 Paracoccaceae bacterium
CCTGCGCATGGTCTTGCACCCTGCCCTAGGCATAAGTAAAATGAATGTTAGCTATGATTGGACATAAACACTGTGCATGTATCGAGAACCGATCTGAACCTCTTCGTGGTGTTTGAGGCGATTTTTACCCAGGGCGGGGTGACGCGTGCGGCCGAGATGCTGAACCTGTCGCAACCGACGATCAGCCATGCGCTTGGCCGGTTGCGGGAGCGGATCGGCGACCCGCTGTTCGAGCGGCGCGGTCAAAAGCTGGTGCCGACGGCGCAGGCGCAGGGGATGATCGGGCCGGTGCGTCAGGCGCTCCGGCTGTTCGAACATACCCTGGCCGAGCTGGACAGGTTCGACCCGGCGACGGCGGAGATGCAGTTTTCGCTGGGGATGCGGTCGCTGCTGGAAGACTCCTATTTCCTGCCGCTGGCGGTGCTGATGAGCCGGAGCGCGCCGCGGGCTTCGGTGGCGTCGACCCCGTTCGACCGCCGCCGCATGGAGACGGCGCTGGCCTCGGGCGAGTTGAACGCAGTGATCGACATCTTCCTGCCGCTGTCTGACGAGGTGCGGCGCGAGCATCTGCCGGCGGCCTCGCCCTCGGTTGTGGTGGCGCGGCGCGGTCATCCGCGGATCGACGGCGATGTCGATATCGACCGCTACCTGGCGGCGGACCATGTGTTGGTCACCTCGCGCGGGCAGGGGCTGGGCCCCGAGGATCTGGCGCTGGCGCGCGAGGGGCAGGCGCGCCGGGTGCAGGCGCGCTGCCAGCAGATCAGTTCCGCGATGCGACTGGTAGGGACGTCGAACATGCTGCTGACGATGTCCGAGACATTGGCGCGCCGGGCCAACCTGCTGTTCAACCACCAGTTGTTGCCGACACCGTTTCCGGCACCCGTGGTCGATATCTACCTGTACTGGCACGCCAATACCGAGGCCGACCCGGCCAATCTGTGGTTCCGCGACATGATCCGGGCGACGGTGTCGGAAACCGCGCCGCCGGTGGTGTCGGATCCCGGCTGAGTCGGCGGTTCTGTCTTGACCCTCCAGCGCTGGAAGTCGGTCTAACGGGAGGGGAACACGGGAAACCGGGGGGCGAGCGATTCGGGCCGCCGGACGCATGAATGAAGGTTTGGGGACATGAAGACAACATATGCCGTTGCTTTGACCGCGCTTGCGGGCGCCGCCGCCATGGGCGGCTACCTGATGCTGGGCAAGACAGCGGATGAGGCCGCCACCGCCGCGCCGGGTGCTCCGATCGTCACCGTGGCGCTGCCGGCGCAGCTGTCGGAGGACGCGCAGATCGGCAAGCGGGCCTATGAGGCGAAGTGTGCCGCCTGTCACGGGGTCGACGCGGTGGGGCAGGAGGGGGTCGCGCCGCCGCTGGTGCACAAGATCTATGAGCCGGGCCACCACGGCGACCTGTCGTTCCAGCGCGCGGTGAAATTCGGGGTGAAGGCGCATCACTGGCGGTTTGGCGACATGGCCCCAGTCGAGGGGCTGACCGAGGGCGACGTGGTCATGATCACGCGCTATGTGCGCGAGTTGCAGCGGGAAAACGGGATCTTCTGATGATGGAATGGAAAGCGGTAAGCGCCGGTTGCGCGCTGGCTCTGGTGGCCACGGTGGCGCTGGCGCATTCGGGGGCCAAGGGCGTGGTCAAGGACCGCATGACCGCGATGAAGGACTTGGCCGCTACAATGAAGGCGATGGCACCGATGATGCGCGGGCAGGCGCCCTATGATGCGGCCTCGGTGCGCGAAGGCGCGGCGCGGATCGCGGCGCATGGGGGCGACGCAATGACCCGTCTGTTTCCCGAGGGCAGCGGCCATGCGCCCTCGGAGGTGAAGCCGGAGGTCTGGCGGGACTGGCAGGCGTTTTCGGAAATGGCTGCGGAGCTGGAGGCGCGGGCGACGGCGCTGCGTCTGGCGGCGGACAACGGGCTGGGCGCGGGCATCCCGTCACAACCTCTGGCCGAGCAGCCGGCGAACGAGGTCTTTGTGAAGATCGGGCGCAGCTGTTCGGCCTGTCACAGCCGGTTTCGGATCGAGACCGAGTGAGCCTCAGGACTGAGCCTCAGGCGGGGGTCGCGGCGTATCCGGCCTCTTTGATCGCGGCGATCAGCGCGGCGCTGTCCAGCGTGCTGGTGACGCTGACCGAGTGATCGTCGAGATCGCAGGTCACCTGTGCGGCGCTGTCGGCGCTCTTGATCTGTTTTTCGATGGCGGCTGTGCAGTGGCCGCAGCTCATGTCGGGAACCGTGAAGCGGGTCATGGGGTCTCCTGGGGTATGTCCTGTGTTGCGCAGGTTGTGGCGGTTTCCAGTGCTGGAAGGTCAAGCGGTTTCTGACGCTGGCGGAGGGGTGCGGCAAAAGATCAATAGGGGCTCTTGACCTTCCAGTTGATGGAAGCCCTATATGGGGGGGCGAAGCGAAATTTCCTTTGCCTTGGGGCGATTCCCATGTCCGCCGAACACGATCTGACTCTCTCGATATCAAACATGTCCTGCGCGAGCTGCGTGGGCCGCGCCGAGCGGGCGCTGGCGGCGGTGCCGGGGGTGGCGCAGGCGCAGGTCAACCTGGCCTCGGAATCGGCCCGCGTCGCGTTCGATAGCGCGCCGGACCCGGCGGCGCTGGTCGCGGCGCTGGAGACGGCGGGCTATCCGGCGCGGGTGCAGAGCGTGACGCTGGCAATCTCGGCGATGTCCTGCGCATCCTGTGTCGGACGGGTTGAGCGGGCGCTGACGGCGGTGCCGGGGGTGCTGGAGGTGGCGGTGAACCTGGCCTCGGAAAGCGCCACGGTACGCTATCTGGAAGGGCAGGTTGGCCCGGCTGAGCTGATCCGGGCGGCGACCGACGCGGGCTATCCCGCCACGGTGCAGCAGGGCGGCGCGGCGCTGGACATGGGCGCGCGCAAGGAGGCCGAGGCCCAGGACCTGAGGCGTCAGGTCCTGCTGGCGGCGGCGTTGGCGCTGCCGGTTTTCGCGCTGGAGATGGGCGGCCATGCGGTGCCCGCGCTGCATCACTGGATCGCCCGCACGATCGGGATGCAGGCCAGCTGGGTCCTGCAATTTTTCCTGACCACGCTGGTTTTGATCGGGCCGGGCAGGCAGTTCTATGCGAAGGGGTTTCCGGCGCTGCTGCGCGGGGGGCCGGATATGAACAGCCTGGTCGCGGTGGGCACATCGGCGGCCTACCTGTTCTCGGTGGTCGCCACATTTGCGCCGGGGCTGCTGCCGGAGGGGACCCGCGCGGTCTATTTCGAGGCTGCTGCAGTCATCGTCGTGCTGATCCTGCTGGGCCGCTACCTGGAGGCCCGCGCAAAGGGGCGGACGGGCGAGGCGATCCGCAAGCTGCTGAACTTACAGGCGCACACGGCGCATCTGTTGCGTGACGGCGCGGTCGTCGAGGTAGCGGTGGAGGACATCGCGCCGGGCGACGTGCTGCTGGTGCGCCCCGGTGACCGGATCGCGGTGGATGGCGAGGTCAGCGACGGCGCGAGCTTTGTCGACGAAAGCATGATCACGGGCGAACCGGTGCCGGTGGCCAAGGCACCGGGCGACGCGGTCACGGGCGGTACGGTGAACGGCACCGGCAGTTTCCGGTTCCACGCAACGCGGGTCGGCGGCGATACCACGCTGGCGCAGATCGTGCGGATGGTCGAACAGGCGCAGGGGGCCAAGCTACCGATTCAAGGCGTGGTCGACCGGATTACCCTGTGGTTCGTGCCTGCCGTGATGGCGGCGGCGGGGCTGACCGTGCTGGTCTGGTTGCTGTTCGGCCCGTCTCCGGTGCTGAGCCATGCGCTGGTGGCCGGGGTGGCCGTGCTGATCATCGCCTGCCCCTGCGCAATGGGGCTGGCGACGCCGACCTCGATCATGGTGGGGACCGGCCGCGCGGCCGAGCTGGGCGTGCTGTTCCGCAAGGGCGATGCCCTGCAGGCGTTGCAGGGGGTAGAGGTGGTGGCCTTTGACAAGACCGGGACGCTGACGCATGGGCGGCCCGAGCTGACCGACCTGACGCTGGCCGAAGGGTTCGAGCGGGCGCAGGTGCTGCGGCTGGTGGCCAGCGTCGAGCGCCACTCGGAGCATCCGATCGCGCAGGCGATCGTGCGGGCGGCGGGCGAGTCGCTGGGCGCGGCGCGGGGGTTTACTTCGATCACGGGTTACGGGGTCAGCGCGGAGGTCGATGGGCAGTTCGTGCTGGTCGGCGCGGATCGGCTGATGCGGCGTGAAGGTGTCGATATGGGTTCTTTGGCCGAGGCCGGAGCGGCGCTTGGGCGGGCGGGCAAGACGCCGCTCTATGCCGCCATCGACGGGCGGATCGCAGCGGTGATCGCGGTCTCGGATCCGCTGAAATCCTCGACCCGGGCGGCGGTCCGGGCGCTGCACGAACTGGGGCTGAAGGTGGCGATGATTACCGGCGACAATCGCGGCACGGCCGAGGCCATTGCCGGGCAGGTGGGCATCGACCACGTGGTGGCCGAGGTGCTGCCCGATGGCAAGGTCGCGGCGCTGGAGAGCCTGCGGGCGGGCGGGCGCGTGGCCTTTGTCGGCGACGGCATCAACGACGCGCCGGCGCTGGCACAGGCCGACGTGGGCATCGCCGTCGGCACCGGTACGGATGTGGCGATCGAGGCGGCGGACGTGGTGCTGATGTCGGGCGATCTGGGCGCGGTGGTCAATGCCTTTCGGATGTCGGACGCGACCATGCGCAACATCCGGCAGAACCTGTTCTGGGCGTTTTCATATAACACGGCGCTGATCCCGGTGGCCGCCGGGGTGCTCTATCCGACTTTTGGCATCTTGCTGTCGCCGGTGCTGGCGGCGGGGGCGATGGCGCTGTCGAGCGTCTTTGTGCTGTCGAATGCGTTGCGGCTGCGGTTCGTGCGGCAGGCGATGGACGAGGGTGGCAGCGGACCCGCCCCGGCCCCGGTGGGAACGGCGCCCGCAGAGAAAAGGAGAGATTGATGAACATCGGAGATGTCGCCGAGCGCTCGGGGCTGCCGGCCAAGACCATCCGCTATTACGAAGACATCGGGCTGGTGCAGCCGGGCCGTGACACGAATGGGTACCGCCGGTTTGGCGAGTCGGACCTGCACAAGCTGGCGTTTCTGGGGCGGGCGCGGTCGCTGGGGTTCTCAATCGAGGATTGCCGCAGCCTGATGGCGCTGTACGAGGACCGGTCGCGCACCAGTTTCGAGGTCAAGGAGATCGCGCGCGATCATCTGGCCCGTATCGAACGCAAGCTGGAAGAGTTGCAGGAGATGCACAAAACCCTGTCGCATCTGGTGGCTGAATGCGCCGGTGACGACCGGCCCGACTGCCCGATCCTGCGCGATCTGGCCTCGCATGGTGGCGCCTGTAGTGGGTAATTGGGCAAGGACCGCCCCGGTTTCGATCATCCCCGATGCGGAAAGCCCCGCCCCGGCAAGGGTTTTTTTGTTCCAGGCCGGGGTTGCTTGACAAACCTTACTTTTTCTATCAACTATTTGAGAGCTCCAGCCACCCTGCCTTGTCCTGGGAAGCCCGATACCCCGAAACGGATATGGAAACGCGTCATGCGGCAGGAATTCGCGCCTCTCCCCCTTCCCGAGAATCGACCGTTTGGTAAACCCGAGCTTCTGGACTGGGTTGCCCAGACCGAGGCCGCAGGTGGCGATGGCGGTCAGCGCGACTGGCTGGATTGCTGCGACTGGTGGCGGCGGGACGCCGCACGCCAATGACTGATCCCGGCACATCGAGCACCGGCGCACAGCAGCGCTGTCCGGTGCATTCGGCAACCGAACTGACCGATGGCGGCACGCAGGCGCAGATCCTGCTGAACGGGCAGGTTTATTACCTGCGCATCACCCGGGCCGGAAAGCTGATCTTGACAAAATAACCCGGCGCGCGCGGCGATGCCCCGCGCCGCCAGTGCCTGAACACGAGGAAAAGCGACACAAAGAGCTTGTTTGTGACCACCGCCGCGATTGGTCCGATGGCAGGTTCGATGGCCACGGCGGTCGGGAAATCCGATGTCGCCGGCACCTGTGCCGACATCGCGGCTGCCAAATACGGCGACAGCCTGATCACCGCGCTGCGACTGGAGGCAGCGGTCGGGACGCTGGTGGCAGAGCCGTCTGCGGAAAACCTGCAGGCGGCGAAATCGGCCTTGCTGGCGGCGCGGGTGCCCTATCAGCAGACCGAGGTCTTTCGGTTCGCGAATGCCATCGTCGACAACTGGGAGGGCAAGGTGGACACCTGGCCGCTGGACGAGGCGCTAATCGACTATGTCGATGCCGCCTGTAGCGGACCGACCGCTGACAACCCACTGGCGGTTCTGAATGTGGTGGCCAACCTCGGCCTCGAATTCTAGGGCGGCACCGTCGACGCCAGCGCGATCACGCCGGAACTGATCGGCGAGACCCTGCACGAGGCCGATGGGATCGAAACCAACGTCGCCAGCGGTTACCACGCCATCTAAATCGTCCGATCTTTTACCTGAATCATATCGTCACACGAATATCCCGAGAACGCCGAAGGCGTGGCAGGGTGTTCGTGTCTCGAGTTGAAGGCCGGGCGCTTTAACATCCATGAAGTGGATACAACGCATTCAGGACATTGAAAGCCATCTGCGCCGACTGCTGCTAAATGCGGTGCCTTTGGCGGAGAACGGGCATCAAAAGCTCGTAGAGTACATCCGCAAGAATTTCAGGTTGTCTACCGAATTGGAAGTAGATCAACACCTTCCGGGTGGAGTTTTCCGGGCGGCCTTGAATAGCCAATCCCCTCAAACATCCAGCTCCTCCACGAACTTTGCATTCTCCTGGATATACTGGAAGCGCAGTTCGGGTTTCTTGCCCATCAGCCGTTCCACGAGGTCTCCGGTTTCGCCCGGTTCGTCCTCGTCGATGGTGACGCGGATGAGTTTGCGGGTGGCGGGGTTCATGGTGGTGTCCTTGAGGTCCTTGGCGTCCATTTCGCCCAGGCCCTTGAAGCGGCTCACGTCGATTTTGCCCTTGCCGCCGAGGCCCTTTTCCAGCCACATGTCGCGTTCGGCCTCGTCCAGGCAGTAGACCCGCTTCGCGCCCTGGGTCAGGCGGAAGAGCGGCGGGCAGGCGAGGTAGAGGTGGCCGGCGTCGATCATCGGCCGCATCTGGGTGAAGAAGAAGGTCATCAAAAGTGAGGCGATATGGGCGCCGTCAACGTCGGCGTCGGTCATGATGATGACCTTGTCATAGCGCAGGTCATCGACGTTGAAGCGCGTCCCCAGCCCGACGCCGAGCGCCTGGGAGAGGTCCGAGATTTCGGCGTTGGAGCCGAGTTTGGAGGAGGCCGCCCCCAGCACGTTGAGGATCTTGCCGCGAAGCGGCAGGAGGGCCTGGGTCTTGCGGTCGCGGGCCATCTTGGCGGAGCCGCCCGCTGAATCACCTTCGACGATGAACAGTTCGGTGCCGTCACGGTTGGTGGCGGAGCAGTCCACCAGCTTGCCCGGCAGGCGCAGTTTCTTGGTGGCGGATTTGCGCTGGGTCTCTTTCTCTTGCCGGCGGCGGAGGCGTTCCTCGGCCCGCAGCACGAGGAAGTCTAGGATTGCGCCGGCGGATTTGGTGTCGGCGGCGAGCCAGTTGTCGAAATGGTCGCGGACAGAGTTTTCGACCAGTTTCTGTGCCTCGACGGTGGCGAGCCGGTCTTTGGTCTGGCCGACGAATTCGGGTTCGCGGATGAAGCAGGAGACCAGCGCGCAGCCACCCGTGGTCAGGTCGTCGCGGGTGATCTGGCTGGCCTTCTTGTTGTTGACCAACTCGCCATAGGCGCGGACGCCCTTGAGGATGGCGGCCCAGAAGCCGGCCTCGTGCGTGCCGCCCTCGGGGGTGGGAACGGTGTTGCAGTAGGACTGGATGAAACCGTCGCGCGAGGGGGTCCAGTTGATCGCCCATTCGACCTTGCCGGGTGTGTTGAACTTCTCGCGGAAGTCGACGAGGCCGGCGAAGGGGGTTTCGGCGTAGGTGGAGGCGGCGCCGAGTGTTTCAGTGAGGTAGTCGGAGAGGCCGCCGGGGAAGTGAAAGGTGGCTTCATGCGGGGTTTCGCCGTCGTCGATGGCGGATTTCCAGCGGATTTCGACGCCGGAGAAGAGGTAGGCCTTGGACCGGATGGTCTTGAACAGCCGAGCGGGTTTGAAGCGGTGGTGGCCGAAGATGTCCTCGTCGGCGTGGAAGGTGACGGTGGTGCCGCGCCGGTTGGGGGCGGCGCCTATCTTTTCCACCGGGCCAAGCGGCAGGCCACGCGAGAAGCGTTGCTCAAAGAGCTCGCGGTCGCGGGCGACCTGGACGACCATGGAATCGGAGAGCGCGTTTACCACCGAGGCACCGACGCCGTGCAACCCGCCGGAGGTCTCGTAGGCCTTGCCCGAGAACTTGCCGCCGGCGTGCAGGGTGCAAAGGATGACTTCCAAAGCCGATTTGTCGGGGAATTTCGGGTGCGGGTCGATCGGGATGCCGCGCCCGTTGTCGCGGATGGTGATCGCGTAATCGGCGTGCAGTTCGACCTCGATCCGGTTGGCGTGGCCGGCGACGGCCTCGTCCATCGAGTTGTCGAGCACCTCGGCGACCATGTGGTGCAGCGCCCGTTCGTCGGTGCCGCCGATGTACATGCCGGGGCGTTTGCGGACGGGTTCGAGCCCCTCGAGCACTTCGATGGAAGAGGCGTCATAGGCCGTGGAAGCGGCTTCGGTGAGAAGATCGTCGGGCATCGGCTGCTCTTGTTTTTGGTGTTGGAGTGTATTGTGGCAGGACCGGCGCGGTTGGGCAATGGGTCAGGTGTCGGCTTTGGTCCGCAGCCAGGCGGCGAGATTGTCGTCGCCGATCGGGCCCTGGGCGAGGGCGATGATGCGGTTGCCGGCGTCTTCGGTGTCGTGGGTGATGCGCACGCCATTGAGCGCAAGGCAGGCGATCACCGTGCGGTAAGCGGTGCGTTTTTTTGCCATCGTTGAAGCAATGGCCCTGGGCGATGGCCGCGGCCTAACCCGCGGCCAGGTCCAAGACATCACCGATCATGCCGTAAACCAGCCGGTTATCTACCCGCGACAGCGCGTCTTCGAGGATTTGTCGAGCGCGCGGCCGGGCAATTCTCCTGGGTTCAGCACCAGATCGTGTGGCGCTTCCACCTGATCCGCGGAGATAAGGAGAAGGTTCATTTGTCCTTGAGGTAGTCAAGGGCCGGTGCGGATTGTGCGCGGGTGTCCTTGAAGGCGGACATGAGTTCCTCCAACGTGGCATAACGCGGTTCGTCCTCGGGGGGGGCTGGACCGGGACGAGGTTGTCGGCGCAGCGGGAGTTCTTGAGGATCGCGACCGGCTTGCCGCTTGCGCGGTCGAGCACCTTTTGCGGTTCGCGCAGTTCGGTCATGGTGCAGATCAGGTTGGTGAGCAGCCGGCTCATTGGAATGTCTCCTGTACCGTGCATTCAAATGTATACTTGAATGCACGATATTTTAACCATCGGTCCGGCGCTGCCCCCAGATCAGTCGCCGCCCGCGCGGGACAGGGCCTGTTGGAAGGCGGGACGGTTCTGGACCATCTCGTTAAAGGCGGCGAGCTTGGGGAAGTGCTGGGCCCGGCCCAGCCGTTTCAGGGTGCTGACAGGGAAGGACAGCATGATGTCGGCGGCCGAGAGCTCGTCCTGCACGAAATGGCCGGAGGGGCGGATCACTTCTTCGAGATAGGCGAAGTGGGTGTCGAGCTCCTGGTTAATGCGCGGGTGCAGCGGGCTGCCGGCCTCGCCCAGCATGCCGACATAGAGGTTCAGCAGGATCGGGGTCATCACCGAGCCTTCGGCGAAATGCATCAGTTCGAGGTGCTGGATATGGGCGGCGCTGTTGGGGTCGGGCACCAGATGGGGCCCGTGGCGGGCGCAGAGGATTTCGACGATGGCGCCGGATTCGGCCACCACCTGACCATCAAGGATGATGACCGGCGATTTGCCCAGCGGGTGGATGTCGCGCAGGGCGGGCGGGGCCAGGCGGGTTTTCGGGTCGCGTTCGTGGCGCACGACGTCATGGGCGACGCCAAGCTCTTCGAGCAGCCACAGGATGCGCAGCGAGCGGGACTGACCGAGGTGGTGAACGGTGATCATGATGCGGTCTCCTTGGTGCGCAGCCAGTCCAGGATATGGCGCGCCATGTCTTCGGGTTTCTGGTGTTCGACCCAATGGTCGGCCCCGGCGATGGTAATGCGGGTGAGGTCGGGGGCAAACTCTTCGAGCCCCTCTGTGGCCTCGGGCAGGAGCGCGGTGTCACCTTCGCCCCACAACAGCAGATGCGGGCAGCGCACCATCAGCGCCGCGCGCGGGAACTCGGGTAGGTCGGTCAGCGGCTCGCCCGGCGTGCCGACAACCAAGGGCGAGGCGCGGTACCAGTCGATCATCGTTTTTAGCCGGCCGCCGTCGTGCCCCCATGCGGCTTTGTACGCGGCCTGGCGTTCGGGTGTCATCCAGCTCAGGTTCATCTTGGCCGAAAAGGTCGCCATTATGCGGTCGTAGTCATCGGCGGCCATGATGTCCTCGGACCCGTCGCGACGCAGGAAGTGGATGTATTGCGAGGCCTTGCATTGCGCGCCGCCGGTGGCCAGCGCGCGCTGGAACGGCACCGGGTGAACGCCGTTGGCGACGATCAGTCGGCTGACCCGGTCGGGGTGGCGCATCGCCAGACCGTAGGCCACCGCCGCGCCCCAGTCGTGGCCCAGCACGATGGCGCTGCCGCCAAAGGCGTCGATCAGCGCCGCCATGTCGCCGACCAGATGCCCGACGGCGTAGTTTTCCACCCCCTCGGGCGCGTAGCTGCGGCCATAGCCGCGCTGGTCGGGGGCGACGCAGTGGTAGTGCTCGGCCAGCAGCGGCGCCAGTTCCTCCCACGCGCCGCCATATTCGGGAAACCCGTGCAGCATAAGCAACAGGGGTTTGTCTGGATCGCCCCAGCGGCGCAGGTAAAAAGGGTTGCCATTGAGCGGTCTGGTTTCGGTGTGCATGGATCGAGTTCCTCGTATTGCGGCGGGACCACCGGTCGCTTCCTGACAAATGTCCGCTGTGTTTGTGACAGGTTTTTGACGCGGATCAAAGCGTGGTTAACCGGTCTTCTCTATGAGGGGGAAGAATTTCCAGAATAGCAGGAGCGCGCCCGTGAATGATGTCCCACAACCAGCCCGCGATCCCGTCGCCGCAGGACACGATGTGTCCGGAAACGGCGCGTTGCCGGTAGAGACCCCGGTCGAGGTCGCGGTTGAACCGCCGGCAAAACCGGGTGCCGCCTCCGTCGCGGTGACACCGGAGCGGATCCGCGCGGGTTTTGAGAGCGGCCGCTACCCCTATCGCCGCAAGATGGCGCGCCGGGTCTACGAGGCCGACAAGGCAAAACTGCAGGCCGAACTGCTGAAGGTGCAGCTGTGGGCACAAGAGACCGGCCAGAAATTCGTGCTGCTGTTCGAGGGCCGCGATGCGGCGGGCAAGGGCGGTACGATCAAGCGGTTCACGGAGCATCTCAACCCGCGCGCGGCGCGCGTCGTCGCGCTGAACAAGCCGACATGGGAAGAGAAGGGACAATGGTATTTCCAGCGCTACATTCAGGAACTGCCGACCGTGGGCGAAATGGTGTTTTATGACCGCTCGTGGTACAATCGCGCCGGCGTCGAACGGGTCATGGGCTTTTGCGAGCCCGGCGATTACCTGGAATTCATGCGACAGACGCCGGAACTGGAGCGGATGCTGGTCCGGTCGGGCATCCGGTTCTACAAATACTGGTTCTCGGTCACCCGGACGGAACAGAAACGCCGGTTCGACAGCCGTGCGACCGATCCGCTGAAACGCTGGAAGCTGAGCCCGATCGACAAGGCCAGCCTGAGCAAGTGGGACGATTATACCGAGGCCAAGGAAGCGATGTTCTTTTACACCGACACCGCCGACGCGCCCTGGACCATTGTCAAATCCAACGACAAGAAACGCGCTCGGCTGAACTGTATGCGGCATTTCCTGTCGACGCTGGAATACCCCGACAAGGACCACGACCTGGTCGGTCATCCCGACCCGCTGATCGTGGGGCAGGCGCACCATGTGATCCAGCGCTCCGACCACATCCTGGGGACCGCGTTGCATCCCGTTTCCCGGTTGAAATAGCGGCGGGGTCACCGCAGCGTGTCCAAAAGAGCTAGCAGATCCCGCAGGGCGCGAAAGGCCGCCAGCAGGCTGGCGGCCGGGTCACCCCATTCGCCGGACGCCACCATCCCGCGCCA
>JBFHMM010000108.1:0-12227 GCA_041594355.1 Paracoccaceae bacterium
GATCAAACATATCGGCGGCCTGCTCTCTGAAAGTGCTCCGGGACCATACCCGGGTATGCGTTACAGGAGTCTTAGTGTCGCCTTGGAAGGGCTGCAAGGGGCGGCGGAACATTCGGCGCGGCCGCCCCTTGTTTCATCTCTTTGGCAAATACTCCCGCCGGAGACCCGCGCCCCCGGCAGGGGGCGCTAAACAAAAAAAGGTGTGGCGCGGAACGCGCCGCCTTCGCATCCCGCCTCAGCCGAACATGTCCGAGGTGATGCCGGCGTACCAGCCGAGGCTTTCCTCATAGGTCGCCTCGCGCAGTTCGGCATCCTCGCCGGTGGCCGAGATAAAGCCGTCCACCTTGGCGATCTTCTCGTTGGTGGCCTCGTATGTGGCGCCCACCTTGACGCCGTCGCCGGTGCCGATCAGCGACCAGCAGGTGTTCGAGAACTTGGCCGGGAAGACCTTGCTGTCGGTCAGCGCGCCGCGCACCGCCATCGCCGCGACCTTGGCCTGGCTGTTGGCGGAAAAACCCGATTTCGGCATGTCGCCCTGTGCGCAGGCATCGCCCAGCACGTGGATGTTCTCGTCCATGCGGCTTTGCATGGTATGGCCCGAGACCGGCGCCCAGTTGCCCTCGGTGATGCCCGCCATTTCACAGATCCGCCCCGCTTTCATCGCCGGGATCACGTTGCAGACATCGACCGATATCACCTCACCGTCGATGCTGACGGTCATCTCGTCGGGGTTGACCTGGACGTTGCCGCCGCCGAAATCGGGGCCGATCCAGTCGATCATGCCGTCATAGTGGTTGCCCCAGCCTTCCTGGAACAGCGCCATCTTGGAAAACTTCGGCTTGGGATCGGCGACGATGATCTTGGCGGTGGGGTTCTTCTCCTTCAGCACATGGGCCACCATGCTGACCCGCTCGTAGGGACCGGGCGGGCAGCGGAAAGGGTTCGGCGGTGCGACCATGCAATAGGTGCCCCCCTGCGGCATCGCCTCGATCTGCGCCTTGAGCAGTTCGGACTGCGACCCGGCCTTGTAGGCGTGCGGCATCACGTTCTGCGCGCTGGCATCCCAGCCAGGCACCGCGCCGTCGACAAAATCGACGCCGGGGCTGAGGATCAACCGGTCGTAGGGCAGCGAGCCGCCACCGGCCAGCGCGACGGTGCGGGCATCGCGGTCAATGCCCACGGCCCAGTCATGCACGACGTTGATGCCATAGCCGGCGGCCAGCTTGCCATAGCTGTGGGCGATGCTGGAAAGTTCGCGGAAACCGCCGATGTAGAGGTTGGAGAAGAAACAGGTGTAGTAGCTGCGGGTGGGTTCGACCAGCGTCACGTCGATGGCGCCTTGCGATCCCTTGGCGATGTAGCGCGCCGCCGTGGCCCCGCCCGCGCCGCCGCCGACGACCACGACGCGGGGTTTGCCCGCGCTCATAACCATCGGCGCGCTCAGCGTGGCCGCCACGGCGGCGCCGGTTCCCAGAAAAGTCCGTCTGTTCAGAGTCATGGGATTCCTCCTCCCGTCAAAAAAAACGCGTTATTCGAATGTCCCGAAATAGGCCGCCAATGCGGCGATCTCTTCGTCCGACAGCCGACCGGCCATCATCTGCATCACCGGGTGCGGGCGCAGCTTGCGCTTGTAGGCATGCATCGCCAGCACGAAGTCCTCCTCGTACCAGCCTGTAATCACCGGAATTCCGTCGTAACCACCGGTCAGCTGGTGGCAGGTGGTGCATTCGGTGGACAGGTATTCGCCGTAATCGGAGTCGCCCACGATGGCCAGGATCTCGGGGCTCAGTTCCTCGTCCTGTTTCAGGGCCGTCGGGGCGGCTTCGGGAATGTCCTGCGGGCTGGACGAATAGCCGCGCAGGTAGGCCAGGATGTCGCCCCGGTCCCCGGCCTTGGGCAGTCCGCGGAAATCCATGTTGGTGCCCGAGACCAGAACCTTGGGGTTGGTCAGGTAGGCATCGAGATTGTCCAGATCCCAGACCATGCCGTCGCGGCGGGCGCGGTAAATGCCCTCGGAATACAAAAAATCGCCGAACTGGGCGATCTTGCGGTCGAAAATGTTGTTCAGATGCGGGCCGGTGCCGTGTTTGGCCCCCTCGCCCACCTGGTGGCAGCCGCCGCATTTCTGCTGGAACAGCCGCTCACCGCGATGGGCGTCACCGATCGCGGTGGCGGTTTCCTCTGCCTGGGCCGCGCCGAACAACACGCCCCAGGCCAGTATGGCTCCTCCCAAGCGGCGCATCTCAGCCTCCGTTGGCCTGAAGATACGCGATTACCGCCTCGATGTCCGAGTCTTTCCTCAGACCGGCAAAGGACATCTTGGTTTTCTTCATGTACGCCTTGGGCTTGGTCAGAAACGCGGTCAGTTCCTCGGGGGTCCAGACCAGACCGCCGCTGGCGGCCTCCGACATCGCGCCGGAGTACTTGAAGCCGTCCACCGCGCCCGCGGGAGCGCCGACAATACCGGTCAGCACCGGTCCGGCCTTGTTCTTGGCACCGTCGCCGACCTGGTGGCAGGCCTTGCACTTCTTGAAAACCTTTTCACCGGCGGCGACCAGTTCGGGGTCGATGGCGGCGATGGCCTCGGGTGCGGGCTGCCCGGCGGCTTCCTGGGCGGGTTGTTCGGTTGCCGCCGGTTCGGCCGCCGGTGCCTCGGCTGCGGCAGTGGCAGGTTTGACGCGCGGGTTGGTTTTATCCATCAGTTCCTGCACCTTGCGGGCGCGGGTCTCTTCCGGGGTCACGTCCAGCACGGCGGCGCGCATGGTGATCTCGACGCTGTCCTTGCAGTCGTTCATGCAGGGGTCCCGGACAAAATGCGCCTCTGACGTCTGCCGGTCGTCGATGATGAAACCGTCGGCGTTGGGCATCTCGACATCCAGCAGGTTCTCGTTGCTCAGCACGAAATCCTCGTCCACCAGATCGTTGGAATAGAGGATATAGGCGACAATCGCGAAGACCTCGTCATTGGTCAGCGTCTGGGCATTGCCAAAGGGCATCGAGCGGTTGACGTAATCCCATGTGGTGGTCAGGTACGGCCAGTAGGAGCCCACGGTCTTGAGTGGGTCCTCGTGGTCCAGCGTATCGGCACCACCGGCCAGTTTCGGCCAGTTATCAACGCCTTCGGCGAAATCGCCGTGACAGATCGCGCAGTAGTCAGCGAACAGCACCTCGCCGTCCTCGACGTTGCCCGACCCTGTCGGCAGGCCGGTGCCATCGGGCGACACGTCCTTGTTCCATGCGGCGATTTCGTCGGGCAGCGCCGGGCGGCCCAGGCCCAGTTTCTCGGCCATGGCGGGGCTGGCGACCAGAGTTGTGGCCAGAGTCGCGGCCAGAGCCGTGGTCGCCGTCAGTTTACGATACTTCGACATTCTCTGCCTCTCCGTCTGCTTTGATCCACCAGGTCTGGATGCAGTTGTTGTGGTAGATCGAATTCAGCCCGCGAACCGCGCGCAGTTCGTTCTTGGTCGGCTGGACGTAGCCGGTTTCGTCCATGGCGCGCGATTGCAACAGCATCTCTTCGCCGTTCCATGCAGTATCGAGATAGAAGCGGGTCAGCGCCATCTGTTCGCCCGGCGCCGCCAGGCGCGCGGTTTCCCAGGTCTTGCCGCCGTCCTTGGACACGTCGACGCGGGTGATCGCGCCGCGTCCCGACCAGGCCAGGCCGGTGATCACCAGCGGGCCGTGGCCATGCCGGATCGGCGCCTGCGGGCTGGGCGAGGTGACCACGGATTTCGCGTCCATCTCCCACGTCCACTTGCGCGAGGTGCCATCGGCCAGCGTATCGGTGTATTTCGAGGTCTCCTCGCGGCTCTCGATGGCTTGATCGGTGACCTCGATCCGGCGCAGCCACTTGACCCACATGTTGCCTTCCCAGCCCGGCACCACGAGGCGGACGGGATAGCCGTGCTCCTTGCGCAGCGCCTCGCCGTTGGCCTTGAAGGCGACCAGGCAGTCGTCCAGCGCCTTTTGCATCGGGATCGAGCGGCCGTTCGACGACGCATCCGCGCCTTCGACATAGACCCATTTGTCCTTGAGATCGCCCGCCGCTGTCAGCCCGGCCTCTTCGAGCAGGGTGCGCAGGGGAACCCCGGAATATTCCATGTTGTGGATCATGCCGTGAGTGAACTGCGCCCCGTTCAGCTGGCTGCCGGCCCATTCCATGCCGGTGTTGGCGGCGCATTCGCAGAAATAAACCCGGTTTTCGCGCGGGAAGCGTTCCAGATCGGCGTAAGTGAACACCAGCGGCGTGTCCACCAGGCCGTTGATCATCAGCCGGTAGTCGGATTTCTTCAGCTCGATCGCACCCGAATGATGCCGCTCGAACGCGCAGCCCTGCGGGGTGATGGTGCCGTCCAGCGCGTGGATCGGTGTGAAGTTGATCGAGCTGATGGTGTCGGCGGTCAGCCATTCGACGTTGCGGCGGCGCACGTCGGATTCGAACTCTATAGGCAAGCCATAGGGGCTGGCATCCACCCCGTCGCCGGTGCCGGACGCCCAGTCCTGCACTTGCGTGATCAGCGGATCGCCCGCCGCCTTTGCGCCGGTGGCGGTCAGCGCCCCGGCTCCCACGGCGGCCGCTCCGGAGAGGAACTGGCGGCGCGAGGGTTTCTTGCCCTTGAAACCAAACGTCATTGCGTTTTGCCTCCTTGAGAATATCAAACGTTGAATTGGGTCGGGTGCGGGCTCAGGCGCCCACGACCTTGACGGATGTATTGGGGGTGACGGTGACGGTGCCCTGCTTGCGGATGTGGCTTTCGACCACCTCCCAGATCTGGGGCCCTTCGGTGCCTTCGTTGACGCTGGCCCAGCCGGCCACCACGTAGGTCTTGGCCGGGTCGATCGATTCCCCGGTTTTCAGAAGCGTCAGGTCCGAGATACGCTCGCCCTGCGGCTTGGTGATGTCGATGCGGTAACCAAGCCCGCCGATGCGGACCATGTCGCCGCCCTGCTGGTAGTAGGGATCGGGGTTGAACAGGTTGTCGCCCACGTCTTCGAGGATGACGTGGATGAATTCGCCTGTCATTTCTGTGCGGTACGCCTTGCCGTAGGTCATCGAGGTGACGTTCCAGATGTCCTCGCGGGTGATGTCCTGACCGGGCAGGATCGACGGCCCCCAGCGCACGCCCGGCGACATGGCGATGTCGGCCTCGCGTTCGGAAATCAGCGCGTCGCAAATCAGGTCGTCCCATGTGCCGTTGAAGTTGCCGCGGCGGTAGAGCAGCGAGTCGGTCTGGCCGATCACTTCTTCCAGCTCGGCCTTGTAGGGCGCGCGCTGGTCGTCGATCAGCCGGGTCATCGCCGGGTCAGGCGTGATCACGTCCGAGAAGATCGGAATCAGCTTGTGGCGGTAGCCCATCATCTTGCCATCGCGCACGTCGAGGTCGACGCGGCTGACGAATTTACCGTTCGACCCGGAGGCGATGATGATGGTATCGCCCACCACCACCGGTTCGGGCAGCGCGTCATGGGTGTGCCCCGACAGGATCAGGTCGATGCCGGTGACACGGGTGGCCATCTTGTGGTCGACGTCGAAGCCGTTGTGGGACAGGACGACAACGCAGTCCGCCCCTTCGGCGCGGGCCTCGTTCACCATCAGCTGCATGTTCTCGTCGCGGATGCCGAACGAAAACTCGGGGAACATCCAGCGCGGGTTGGCGATGGGCATATAGGGGAACGCCTGACCGATGACGGCGATTTTCGCACCGCCGCGTTCGAACATCTTGTAGGGTTTGAAGAGTTCCGAGGGCTCGTCCCACTCGGCGTCAAAGATGTTCTGGCCCAGCGCCGCAAAGGGCAGGTTTTCTACCATCTCGGTCACGCGGTCGGTGCCCAGCGTGAATTCCCAGTGAAAGGTCATCGCGTCGGGCTTGAGCCCGTTCATCACGTTGACCATGTCCTGCCCTTTGGTCTGGTAGCAGGTGTAAGAGCCGTGCCAGGTGTCGCCGACATCCAGCAGCAGCGCGTCGGGGCGGTCGGCGCGGATCGCATTGACCACGGTCGAGACCCGGTCCAGCCCGCCGACGCGGCCATACCCCTTGGCCAGCGACGAAAAGTCGTCATAGGTCAGCGCGTAGGCGGTGGGGCTGCCGTCGTCGATGCCATAGAGCTTGCGGAATTCGGCGCCGGTGACATGGGGCACCCGGCCGCGCGCCTCGCCCACGCCGAGGTTGATTTCCGGTTCGCGGAAATAGATCGGCTTAAGCTGGGCGTGAATGTCGGTGATGTGGATCAGGCTGACATTGCCGAATGTATCGAATTCAAGCAACTGCTCCTGTGTCAGCGCCTGTTGCGCGGCCAGACGGGCCCAGTTGCCAAAGCCCGAGGCCCCGACCATTGCCGAGGCCGCCATCGAGACCTGCAGGAAATCACGGCGTGAAATCATGGTGATCAGCTTTCCACTATGCACCACACATTCGCATGTGTGAATTTATTTATCATAAGAAACCCCGCGCCATGGCTGGCGCGGGGCAGTTCATATTCAGTTGCGGACCGACGGGCCTTCGACCGACAGACCGTTGCCGCGGCTGGCGACATAGAGTTCCAGCGCCACGAACTCGTCCGAGCCGGGGCTGTAGGTTTCCGCGCGAGTGTCACGCACGCAGCCCTTGAACCGGCTGTGGACACCGTTCAGCTTGGCGTTTTTCAGACGGTAGGCCGGGAAACCGTTAATCTGACCCTGGCTGAGGTGGTCGGCGCGGATCATGTTGCCGTAGTTTTCCTCGTGACAGGAGGCGCAGCTCAGGTCCAGCTGACCGGTCCGGGTGTAATATAGCTCCTTGCCCATCTCCCAGGTCGCCTGGGCGGGGCCGTCGATGGCCACGTTCACCGGCAGACCGCGCGAGACCGACGACAACATCGCCTCCATCTCGATCGCGGTGCCCGCGTCGTATTTCCACGCCTCGGCGCCCATGCGCTCGGTCCGGCAGGCGTTCATCTGCATCTGCAGCGTGCGGACCTTGCCAGCCGCTTCGTTCCACTTTGGATAGGTCGCCTTGACACCGGCCATATCCTCGGCGGCGCCGTGACAATCGGCGCAGGACTTGCCCTCGGAGCCTTCGGCGGTTTCCCATGCGCCCAGCGCCTTTTCGACAAACACCATGCCGGGATTGTCGAAATCGTCGGCTTCCATGACCTGGGTTTCGTCCGAGCGGAAATGCCAGCCCGACATGATTTCATCCATGGCATCCTGCATGTGCGCGGGGGCCGCTGTCTTGGTCACCATCTCGATCTCTTCGTTGATGACCAGCTTGTCGTCGTCCGGCCCGGCCTGTGCCGACATCGGCAGCGCCAATAGCGCCGCAATGGCGGTGATTGCCTTGTATTTCATTGTGTTTCCTCCCTGAAGTGGCTGCCCTGACCCGTTACTCCGGGTCAGGAGGCTGCTTGGGATCCGAAGCTGGATCAGGCGATTGCGACGGACTTCGCCTCGTCATAGACAGAGCCGTCATCGTCGTACCAGGTGAACTTGAATTCGCCCGCTTCGGGGACGGTCGCGTCGAACTGGAAGTACGGGTTGGTCGAAATCGCCGGCTCCATGGTCACATCCAGGACCAGCTGGCCGTTGAATTCGCAGGTGAAGCGATTGATGATCGACCGGGGGATCACGTTGCCCTCTTTGTCCTTTCGCTGACCGCTTTCCATCTTGTGGCTGATCAGCGTCTTGATCGTGATCGCCTCGCCGGCGGCGGCGGATTTCGGGACTTTGACGCGGGGCTTAACACCAGATGCCATATCTAACTCTCCTTATCTCGGGTGGTGGTCCGGACCGGCCTTAGCCGCCGCAGCCCCCGATGGTGACTTTGACGGTCGATGACGCCTTGGCAAAGCTGCCGTCCGCCAGCTTGGCGATGGCGACGACGTCCTGCGTGCCGGCCAGGCGAATCCGGGTGGAGGCGGACTGCGATGCGGCCAGCGGACCGAAGTTGAAGGTGGCGACGCCCGGCGTCGGATTGCCGGTGGCCAGGATCATGATCGCGGTGGCGCCCGGTGCGCTGACCTCGATCGGCACGGTATTGCCATTTTCGGCGATTTCCGGCGCGGTCAGGGTGACCCCGCCATCCGCCATGTCGGCCCCGCCGGTGAATTCCGCGATCTTGTCATCGGCCGTGGCCGAGACCCGGAACGGCAGAACGGTCAGAACCGCAGCGCCCAGACCCATCGCCAAGGTTTCGCGACGTGAGAATTCCATCTTCTCTCTCCTTTGCAAGTCGGTGCAGGCCGCCCGCGCGACCCGCCTGTTTTGTTCACTTCAATGTCATCAGGAAGGCGACGACGTCTTCGATATCCTGTGCCGACAGCAGCGGATCCAGATCCCCCTGCGCGGCCTTGCCGGTGTAGGCGTCACCCGGACGGGTGAAGCCGTCGATCACGTAAAAGGCCGGCATCACCGTGCCTTCGAACATCATCTTGGGGTTGACCAGGAGGCCGCGCAGCGCCGCCTCGTCCCAGCGGTCGCCCGCGCCGTCAAGCTCGGGTCCCACCTCGCCGTGGAACGGCGTGTCGCTGAGGGCCGAGATCGCGTGGCAGGCCACGCAGTTTCCCATGGATTTGGTCGCCATGATCTCGGCGCCCTTGGCCGGATCGCCGGGCGTGTCGGACAACGAGGCCTCGACACCGCCGTCTTCGTTGAACTGGACCTCTCTCGGGCCCACCTCGGCTGCGACCGCCGCGCCGCCGAACACGGCCACCGCCAATGTCAGAGATGTAAGCTTCATGGTTCCTCCCGCTGGCTGCCGCGCGTCAAGGCGCGGCGTAGATTGCTCTGCATACCGTAGGCTACCGGACAGGCGAAACGCAACAACAAATTCACAACTGTGAATTTTTGGATTGCTTTATCGCAGGCCGCCACCGGATATGGAAAAATCCGCGCTGTTCGGCGCGTGTTTTCAATAGCTACCGCGTGTCGCCGTCATCGCGTTCGCGAATCATTCTGGCGTGGTAACGCTGGAAATCCTCTTCGGACTGGTCGAGGTAGCGTTCCTCGGCCACCCAGGTCAGCAGATCGAGCGTGGTGCCCGGCGAAAACGCCCCCGGCATGATCGCCACCGCCTGTGCGCCGGCCGGTTGGCTGTCATCCAGTTCGGTCGGAAAAAAGATCATCGTCGGCGTGAACAGGACGCCCCATTTGCGCGCCGCCTGTTTCTCGGACAGCGCCTCGCCGTCGGTGTCGGTGATCTCGGTATCGCCGTGCAGGTTGATCTGCACCGGAAAGTAGCGGTCGGTCAGCATCGCGTTGACGCGCGGATCGGGAAAGGTCCTTTCGTGCATATCGCGGCAGTATAGGCAGCCGCGCTGTTCGACGATCACCAAGAGGCGCTTGCCTTCGGCCTCGGCCTCGGCGAAGTCCTCCTTCAGGTCCTTGAAGGTATCGCGGAACCAGGCCGCCTTGTGCAGCCCGTCGTCGCCCATTTCGGCCGCCATGACCGGCGCGGCCATGACGAGCGCCACAAGCGCCCCTGTCAGATGTTTCATTGTCTCTCCTCCTCCCAAAATCAGCCGAGGTTGGAAAACCCCGGCACCCAGCGAATCATGAAATCTGCGATCAGGGTGACACCACCGGTGACGATCAGCACCGCGAACAGGATCAGCATGACACCCATGCCCTTTTCCACCCAGGCAAAGGCGGCGCGGTGGCGTTGCACCCAGGCCAGGAACGGCCTGGCAAAACCGGCAGCTATTATGAAGGGCGCGGTCATTCCCACCCCGTAAACAAAGAGCAGCAGCACCCCGCGCCAGATGTCGCCCATGCCGCTGGCGATCATCAGGATCGAGGCCAGGGCCGGACCGACACAGGGCGTCCAGCCAAAGCCAAAGGCCAGCCCCATCAGGTAAGCGCCCAGCACGGTGCTGGCCTCGGCACGGCTTTCCAGCCGCGCCTCTCGGTAGAGCAGCGGCACCCAGATCACGCCGAGGAAATGCAGGCCAAAGACCACCAGGATGGCGGCCGCAATGTAGGACAGCGGCTGAAGGTACTGGCCGAACAGCTGCCCCAGCGCGGTGGCCCCCATGCCCAGAAGCATGAAGACCGTGGTCACCCCCAGCGCAAAGATGACCGAGGACAGCAGCAACCGCCGCTGCGCCCCTGGCGCGATTTCGCCGTCGCCGCGCAGCTCGGCGATGCTGAGCCCGCCCATGTAGCACAGGTAGAATGGCACCATCGGCAGAATGCAGGGCGTGAAAAAGCTGAGCAGCCCGGCCGCCAGCGCCCCGAAGTAGGAGATTTCCAACATCATCCGCCTTTCTGCCGCAGCGTTTCGAGACGAAATCTAGCACACAGCTTGTTTTATTCACATATTCAAATTATGTTGTTGGTGGGAATGTCGTCAACGGGGAAACCATGGCTACAGTCGCAAAACCTCTGGCCTTATGCGCGGTGCTGATGATGGCGCTGCCGGCTTTTGCTGCCGATCTGGTCATGGTCGAACAGCCCGGCTGCGCCTGGTGCGCCCGCTGGGATGCGGAGATCGCGCCGGCCTACCCCAAGACCGCCGAGGGTCGTTTTGCCCCCCTGCAACGGGTGCAGCTGCGCGCCCTGCCCGGCGATCTGGAGATCGCGCGCAGGGTTGTTTTCACGCCGACCTTTCTGATCGTCGAGGACGGGCGCGAAATCGCCCGGCTGGAGGGGTATCCGGGCGAGGATTTCTTTTGGCCGGTGCTGGAACAGTTGCTGATCAAACACGCCGGTTTCAAACCAGAGGGAGGGGAAAACGGATGAAACATATCCACGGTATTGTGGTGGCGGCCCTGCTGGCGCCCCCGGCGGCGATGGCCGACGATGGCGGCGCCTTTGTCGAATTCCAGGTCCTGAAACCCGAAATCGCGCTAGAGATGGCGCAGGCGGCGCTGATGTCGTGCCGCGAGGCCGGGTATCAGGTGGGGGTCACCGTGGTGGACCGGTTTGGCCTGCCGCAGGTATTCCTGCGCGACCGCTTTGCCGGGCCGCATGTCTATGAAACCTCGCGCCGCAAGGCCTGGACCGCGATCAGCTTTCGCACCGGCACCTCTGAGCTGGCCGAGGCCACGCTGGAGGGCAAACCGTCCTCCGGCATCCGCCACCTGAGCGAAGCGTTGCCATTGGGCGGCGGTCTGGTTGTTTCTGAAGGCGGAGGTAGCATTGTGGCAGGTATTGGTGTATCCGGCGCGCCGGAACCGCAACTTGACGATGAATGCGCCGCGGCAGGTCTCGCTGCGGTCGAAGACCGGATTGCATTTTAGGAAACCCGGTACGGACGGGAACAGGGAAACAGAAAGATGGCACTTCCGAAATTCTCAACCGACATGTCCGATGACGAACTGGACAAGATGGTCGACAACGCCACCACGGCGTCGAATTTCCTCAAGGCGATCAGCCACGAAGGCCGGCTGATGATCCTGTGCCACCTGGTGACCGGTGAGAAATCGGTCACCGAACTGGAAGAACTGCTCTCGGCTCGTCAGGCAGCCGTATCGCAGCAACTGTCGCGGCTGCGCCTCGAAGGGTTGGTGGTGCCGCGCCGCGATGGCAAGGCGATCTACTACCGGCTCGCCGACGAACGGCCGCGCCGGATCCTCGAAGTGGTTTATGACCTGTTCTGCGGCGAGAACGACTGACCCTTGATCCCATCGGCAAAAGCACCCAATCTGGCGGTGGCGGATGCCATGCCATTGGGGAGGTAGCGTATGCCCGGCTGGTTGAGTGATCACCAGATTGTCGCCCTTGTGGGCGTGTTCGGCGGTGTGCTGCTGGGGCTGGCCGCGCGGCTGGGCCGGTTCTGCACCATGGGCGCGATCGAAGACATGCTCTATGGTGGCAGCGACCTGCGGATGCGGATGTGGGCGCTGGCGATCGGCACCGCAGTGACGGGCAGTTTCGCTCTGATCGGCGCCGGGCTGCTGAACCCCGACCAGAGCTTTTACCTGTCGATCCGCTGGATGCCGCTGGCGTCGATTCTGGGCGGGCTGATGTTCGGCTATGGCATGGCGCTGGCAGGCAATTGCGGTTACGGCGCGATTGCGCGGCTGGGCGGCGGCGATCTGCGGTCCTTTGTCATCGTTCTGGTGATGGGCGTGTCGACCTATGTGGTGCTGTCGGGGCCGCTGGCACCGCTGCGCAATTTCTTTTTCGAACAGATTGATGTCACGACGGAAATCCCACCCGGTCTGGCCCATCATGCCGCCGCAATGACCGGCTGGCCGCTGGCCCCCATCGGCATCGGCGTCGGCCTGCTGATCTGCGGCGGGGCGCTGGC
>JBFHMM010000109.1:0-12150 GCA_041594355.1 Paracoccaceae bacterium
CGACCGGTTCGTGGTCTTTTAATTCCTGGGGCCCATCTGCTCATGCCTCCCGCCTATCATGCTGGATTCACGAGATGAATCCCTGACCCCATTTGTCAAAAAAGACCATAGAAGCGACCAACCATTCTTCGAAAAAAGGCAATGTTGGTTAATGGCATGCAGACATTCGGCGCGTCCAGTCGAACGCCCAGTTTGTTCGCGAAGCGGACATGCGCCAAGGGCCTGGCAGGGCCGTGTCTCGCGCCGGCACCCCCTACACCCGTACACCGTCAGGCCAGCTTTTGCAGCATGTCCTTTTCGTAGGCCGCTAGGCTGTCGAAATTTCCGGCGGCGACCTGGTCGGGCCAGTCGGGGTTGGCGATAAGGGCGCGACCGACGGCGACGAGGTCGAATTCGTCGCGCTCCAACCGCTCGAGCAGGTTGTCGATGCTGGCGGGTTCGGCCGCCTTGAAGTTGGCGGTGCCGTCCTCGGGCAGGAAATCGGCGTTCAGCCCGACGCTGCCGACGGTTATCGCGGGTTTGCCGGTCAGTTTGCGGGTCCAGCCGGCGAGATTGAGCTCGCTGCCCTCGAACTCCGGTTCCCAGAAGCGGCGGGTCGAGCAGTGGAAGATGTCGACGCCAGCCTCGGACAGGCGGTTGAGGAAGACGCCCAGCTCTTCTGGCGTGTCACACAGGCGGGCGGCATAGTCCTGCTGTTTCCACTGCGAGTAGCGGAAAATGATCGGGAAATCGGGACCCACGGCGGCGCGCACGGCGCGAATGATCTCGATCGCAAAGCGCGAGCGCGCGGCGAGGTCGCCGCCATAGGCGTCATCGCGGTGGTTGGTGCCCTCCCAGAAGAACTGGTCGATCAGGTAACCATGGGCGCCGTGCAGTTCCACCGCATCGCAGCCGATGGATTTGGCGTCGGCGGCGGCCTGGGCAAAGGCGGCGACCACGTCGTCGATGTCCTGCTGGGTCATGGCGTGCCCCGAGACCTTGCCCGGCCGGGCCATGCCGCTGGGGCTGTGGCCGGGGGTGTCGCCGCCGGGGTCGACGCCGGGGCGGCGGATGGCGCCGACGTGCCAGAGCTGGGGCGCGATCTTGCCGCCCGCCGCGTGGACGGCATCGACGACCTTTTTCCAGCCCGCCAGTGCCTTGTCGCCATAAAACATCGGCACGTTGGGATAGCCGCTGGCGGCGATGTGGTTAACGCAGGTGCCCTCGGTGATGATCAGCCCGACGCCGCCTTCGGCGCGACGGCGGTAATAGGCGATGTTGAGGTCGTTGGGCACGTTGCCGGGGGAGTAGGTGCGGGTCATCGGGGCCATGACGATCCGGTTTTTCAGGGTCAGCTTGTCCAGGTTCACGGGCTGGAAAAGGACGTCGGTTCGGCTCATTGAAAAGTCCTTGCGATAGGTTTACCCGGCACATTCCGGTTCGACTGACATCTGACAGGACGTGCGGCGGGGCGGCAACCCTTCCCTTGGGTCACAAGAGCCGCGTCATGCCGCGCACCGGCATGGCCAGCGGCCCGCGAAAGGCCCAGCCGCCAAAAGGCGTGTCGCCGTCCAGTGCGAGATCCGGCAGCCGTTCGAACAGCATCGGCAGGGCGACATCGGCGATCAGCGCCTTGGACGCCCAGGCCCCGGCGCAGAAATGCGGACCCGCGCCAAAGGAGATGGCCGGGCCGGTGGAACGGGTGATGTCGAAGCGGTCGGGCGCGGCAAAGACGCGTTCGTCGCGGTTGCCCGAGCCGAACATCAGGAACACGCGGTCTTCGGGCGCGAAGGTGACGCCGTGCAGAGTATAGGGCCGCGCCACCCGGCGCGGCGACATGCCGATGGGAGAGATCCAGCGGGCGTATTCCTCGAACGCCTGCAGCCACGTGGCCGCGCCGGAGCGGATCAGGGCCAGCTGGTCAGGATGCGTCAGCAGCGCCCAGACCGTGCCGGCGATGGCGTCGCGCGGTTCGTTCTGGCCGCCGGAGATCGCCAGCTTGATATTGGCGCGGGTCTGGGCGTCCGACAGTCCGGCGCTGCGCTGCACAGATAACAGCGAGTGATCCGGGGCGGCGTCCAGCACCGGGATCATCGCGTCGATATGGGCGTCGATGGAGGCGGTGCAATCGTGGCAATTGGCCTCGACCGCCGGCTCGCCCGCGTAATTGGCGCAGCCGTCGATCATACCCTGGCTGACCCGGTTCATCTCGTGCACGGTCATGTTGGTGAGGCCGGTCATCGCCTTCAGCGCCTCCGCGCTGACCGGCATGGCGTAGTCCGCCACCAGATCAAAGCCGGGTCGGCCGGTCAGGTCGTCTAGGATGCGGGCGGCGACGGCGCGGAACTGCGCGGTCCAGGTATCGCGCACGGTGCGGGGGCTGACAGTGGGAAAGATCGCCTTGCGTTCGGAAATATGGTCCGCCCCGTCCTTGCGCATCATGTTCTGGCCCATCAGCACGGTCATCAGCCCGTCAGGCTGGTCCGAGGAAAACACTTCGATCCGTTTCTCGTTGTCGAAGATGTCATCGCGACGGGTCATGAGGGTCGCGCCCAGTTGCGGCACATGGGCGATGGGCGCGCGGGCGCGCATCGCGGCCAGATCCGGGTAGGGATCGCCCCAGAAGGCGGCCGGGTCGATATCATAGATGGGGGCGTCGGACATGGAGACTCCGCTGCTGGGCGTCGCGGGAAGAGGAATATGTGCGCGCGGCGGCTGTCAATCGCGGCCTGCTGACGGATTAGGTCGGCGGGGTGAAGTCGCGCCGCGCCTGTGCCGCGACCCCGCGCATGACGCAGCCCTCGGCGTGGTCGTTGATCAGCCCCATCGCCTGCAGGAAGGCAAAGACGGTGGTGGGGCCAACGAATTTCCATCCGCGTTTCTTGAGATCCTTGGACAGTTTCACCGACATCGGCGAGGTGGTCAGCGTCTGCGGCGCGGCGAGGTCCTCGGGCGCGGGTTCGTGGCGCCAGATATAGGCGGCGAGCGAGCCTTCCTCCTCGGCCAGTTCGCAGGCGCGCGC
The DNA here is from genome assembly GCA_041594355.1 of Paracoccaceae bacterium. Taxonomy (GTDB): domain Bacteria; phylum Pseudomonadota; class Alphaproteobacteria; order Rhodobacterales; family Rhodobacteraceae; genus JAIUZI01. Next base: position 3,002 of record JBFHMM010000109.1, read on the forward strand.
CGCGTTGTTGATCACCGCCTCGATCTTGCCCCGGTGGCGAACGATCCCGGCATCGCCCAGCAGGCGGGCGACATCGTCGGGACCGTAGCGGGCGACCTTTTCGCGGTTGAAATTGTCAAAGGCGGCGCGGAAGTTGTCACGCTTGGCCAGGATGGTGCGCCAACTGAGGCCGGACTGAAAGCTTTCGAGGCAGAGTTTTTCGAACAGCAGCCGGTCGTCGCCCACCGGGTAGCCCCATTCGCGGTCGTGGTAGGCAAAAAATTCGGGGGCGGCGGAACACCAGCCGCAGCGCGGGCGGCCGTCGGGGCCGGGAACGGTTTTCGCCATGGTCAGGCGGCCTCGGTCAGGAAGGTCAGGCGCGGGTCGGTCAGCGACGGGGTGAATTCGGTCAGCTCGACCGTGACCACACCGTGTTCGACAAAGGGGTCGGCGGCGAGGCGGGCGCGCAACTCGGCCTCGGTCGTGGCATGGGCGAGAATCGCGCCGCCGCCCTGTGCGAGGCTGCCCGAGGTCAGGAAGACGCCATCGTCAAAACCCTGCCGGAGCCATGCCTTGTGGCCTTCCAGATGCGCGGGGGCCGCGGCCCGGTTGGCGGAGAATTTGAGAAAGACGGTAAACATGCGCGGGTCCTCGTGCGGTCAGCGGTGGGTGGGCGGTGGCGCGAGGCCATCCAGCCAGTCGTGCAGCGCGTCGCGTTCGCGCCGCAGGAAGTCGGGGTCGCGGTAGGCGGTCATCATGGTGGCGATGCCCTGGCTGCGGGCGAGCAGGTGCAGCGCCAGATCGTCGGCGCGCGCGCCCTGCCCCATCTGGTCGAACTGGCGGCGCAGCCAGGTGCGGAACAGGGTGAAAATGGCGGCGGCATCGGCCTGCGCGCCGTGGTTCAGCTTAGCCAGTTCGGTGGCCAGCGTGCCCACCGGACAGCCGTGGCGTTCGATCTTGTCCCGGTTGGTCAGCAGGATATCGATAAAGGCGCCGATGCGCGCGGCGGGGCTGTCGCCCCGCACCTGCCAATCGGCCAGCATGGCGCGGGTATTGGCCAGCCGCGCGGCGATGACGGAATCGAGGATGTCATTCTTGGTCTTGAAATGATGGTAGAAATTCCCGCGCGAGATCCGCACCGCCCCGGCGATGTCGGCGAATGAGGTGGTGTCGAACCCCTGCCGGTAAAACAGGTCATCCGCCGCTTCTACGATCTGGTCGCGTTTGGAAACCCGTGTCATGCCGCCCCCTGAGTCACTAGGGCAATTGTCCTAGTTTTGCGCGCAAGTCAAGCGTGCCCGGCCCGAAGGCCGGTTGCGGGAGCGGGGGCGGGGGCGGTGCGATCAGTAGATCTTGGGTACGTAAAGCTCGTCCGGCAGAACCTGGCGTTCGTAGTCGGGGTTATACTTGCGTTCGGGCAGCGTGACCTTTTCGGAGGGCACCTCGGTATAGGGGATCTTGGTCAACAGGTGCTCGATGCAGTTCAGGCGTTCGCGTTTCTTGTCGTTGCCCTCGACGATATACCAGGGCGCCTCGGGGATGTTGGTGCGGGCGAACATGCTTTCCTTGGCCTTGGTATACTGTTCCCAGCGGATCCGGGATTCGAGGTCCATCGGGCTGAGCTTCCACTGTTTCATCGGGTCGTGGATGCGCATCAGGAACCGCATTTGCTGTTCCTCGTCCGAGATCGAGAACCAGTATTTCAGCAGGATGATGCCCGAGCGCACCAGCATCCGTTCGAATTCGGGAACGTCCTGAAAGAACTGTTCGACCTGGTCCTCGGTGGCAAAGCCCATCACCCGTTCGACCCCGGCCCGGTTGTACCACGACCGGTCGAACAGCACGATTTCGCCTCCCGCCGGCAGGTGCGGCACGTAGCGCTGGAAATACCACTGGCTTTGTTCCCGGCGGTTCGGCGCCGGCAGCGCCACCACGCGGGCCACGCGCGGGTTCAGCCGCTGAGTGATGCGTTTGATCACGCCCCCCTTGCCCGCTGAATCGCGGCCTTCGAACAGGATACAGACCTTTGCCCCGGTTTCCTGCACCCAGTCCTGTACCTTGATCAGTTCGGCCTGAAGACGCAGCAGATTGCGGAAATACACCCGCCGGTCCAGCATGTCGGGATGCTGGTCGCGGTAGATCTTGCGGATTTCCAGCGACAGCATCGGCTCGGAGAATTCGATCTCCAGATCCTCGTCGAAAGTGTCCTGAAGTTCCGCCTCCAGCCAGTCCATCGCATTCTGGTTATCGTCGTGCGTGTCGTCGGTCAAAATTCACTCCTTACACGGTTCCAACAAGTCTTTCTCAACTCGTTACAGTCTGTCTCCGCCTAGACACCGTTTGTAAATGATCTGTGTCACATCTCAGCCCGCGTCGTGCAAAATCATGTCGGCTGCCTTTTCCGCGATCATAATCGTGGGCGCATTGGTGTTGCCGCTGGTGATCGTCGGCATCACGCTGGCGTCCGCCACGCGCAGGCCCGTGACACCACGCAGCCGCAACCGGTCGTCCAGCGGCGCGGCGTCATCCGCCCCCATGCGCACCGTGCTGACGGGGTGAAAGATGGTGGTGCCGACATCGCCGGCGGCGCGGATCAGGTCGGCGGTATCGTCGCTGTCGATGCCCGGTTTGATCTCTGCCGGGGCATAGCGTTGCATCGACGATTGCGCCATGATCGCACGGGACTGGCGGATCGCGTCGGCGGCAACCTGGCGGTCGCCCTCGGTCGACAGGTAGTTGGGTGCGATTTCGGGGGCCTTGCGCGGGTCGGGCGAGGTGATCCGCACATGGCCCCGGCTTTCGGGGCGCAGGTTGCAGACACTGGCGGTTATCGCCGGGAAATCGTGCAGCGGCTCGCCAAAGGCATCCAGCGACAGCGGCTGCACGTGGTATTCGAGGTCCGGCGTGGCCAGATCGGGGCGCGATTTCGAAAACGCGCCCAGCTGGCTGGGTGACATCGACATCGGGCCTGACCGTGTCAGCGCGTATTCCAGCCCGATCCGCGCCTTGCCCAGCAGCGAACCCGCCAGCGTATTGAGTGTTTTAGCGCCCTCCAGCCGCCACGCGCAGCGCAGCTGCAGGTGGTCTTGTAGATTGGCCCCGATCCCGGGCATGTCGGCCTGCACGGCGATGCCGTGCTGCTGCAGCAGCGCGCCGGGACCAAAGCCCGACAGCTGCAGGATCTGCGGGCTGCCGATGGCCCCCGCCGAGAGGATCACCTCGCCCTGCGCGCGGGCGGTTTTCACCTGCCCGCCCTGTTCGTATTCCACCCCGACGGCGCGGCCGTTCTCGACCAGCACGCGGCGGGTCTGGGCCTGGGTCTCGACCCTCAGCCGGTCGCCGGTGGTGGTGCGCAGGAACGCTTTGGCGGTATTCATCCGCCAGCCGCCGCGCTGGTTGACGCGGAAATAGCCGACACCCTCGTTGTCGCCGGTGTTGAAATCGGTGACCTTCGGCAGGCCCCAGGCGGCGGCGGCCTCCATCCAGTGATCCAGAACGTCCCAGTGCAGCCGCTGGTTTTCCACCCGCCATTCGCCGCCCGCGCCGTGCATCTCTGACGCTCCGTCGACGTAGTCTTCGGATTTCAGGAAATAGGGCAGCACGTCGTCCCAGCCCCAGCCCATGTTGCCCATCTGCCGCCAGCCGTCATAATCCGCCGCCTGCCCGCGCAGGTACAGCATGCCGTTGATCGAGGAACAGCCGCCCAGCACCTTGCCACGCGGATAGATCAGCGACCGCCCGTTCAGCCCCGGTTCGGGTGCGGTGCGGTACATCCAGTCGGTGCGCGGATTGCCGATGCAATAGAGGTAGCCGATCGGGATATGCACCCAGTGGTAATTGTCCTTGCCGCCGGCCTCGAGCAGCAGCACCCGATGCCCCGCCTCGCTCAGCCGTTTGGCCAGCACGCATCCGGCGCTGCCGGCCCCGACAATGATATGGTCCCACTGCATCTGGCGTCCCCCCGAACTCTTCGCGCGTCAATCGCGTCGCAGAGTTCAGCCTAAAGCCTTTGCATGCAAGGGCGAATTCGCATAGCGCAAACCCGCGGCGCTAGCTCACAGACAGTTGACCGGGGATCTTCGGGCGTGGCGAGACCGGGGGGGGGCTGGCGCGGCGTATGGCGGGGCGTATGGCGGGCCGGTTCGCCGGTTCAACAGCGTCAGCGCCTCGACATAGCTCAGGACCGGCCGCGCGGCGCGGGTGCCGATGCCGGGCAGGTTTGGCATCTGCCGCATGATTCTCTGGGTCATGTCGCCATAAAGCAGGGTTTCGCATGGCACCCCCTCGGCGCACACGATGTGATGATCCTGCAGCAGCTGCACCCATTCGACGCGCGCGCAGGGTCACAGGCAGATGCTGCCCCCGTAGACGAGAGATATCGCGGGCACCAGCACCTCGAATTGGCCGAACATCAGCTCGGCCATCGGCGAGCGGATCAGGACGCGGTGCTGCTGGCTGAGGCGCAGGGGGCGAAATTGCCGATCGAGCCGGGTGCGAAATGCACCGGCGCATTGGACCCGCGCCCGCATCCAGTGTGTCGATGCGATAGCCCACCCGCAGCTCGTCACCCGCGACCAGACCCATGGCGGGGGATATCCGCGCGCTGCCGGCAAAACACATGAACATGTGATCGTAAGAGCTGTTCTGGTCGACCGTGTGTAACTGCGGCTCGGCACTGGGGTTATCGTTGTCCCTGTAGCAGCCTTCGAGACTGAAGTCCGGGGTCCAGATGATCTGGGTCAGCGCGCCGGACTGGTTGGTGCTCTCGAACACGATGATGCCACCGTCACCCGGCGCCATGTCCGAGCGCACGACCATCGCGTCCTCGAAAGTGCAGCCGCCACGGAAACCGCCCCAGTCCAGATCATAGGTATCGCCCACTTTGAACAGCCGCGGATCATCGTCATCGGGGTTGCTGTTGATCGCCAGGTCGAGAAAGGCGCCGGGCGGGTTGTCGAACACCGAATGGTCCGGGGCAAAATTGCCATGGCTGCCAGTGGCTCCGGCGAATTCCGTGTCATCAGCGTAAAAGGTAATGGCCGACATGAGATCCGTTTCCTGAACCGGAACTTGGTGCCATCGGGGGGCTGAACATCCGGTATAGAACCGTCACGTCCGGGCCCTGAATCTGTGTCAGTTTCTAGGAAAACTCCACCGGAAGCGCCGTGGTCTTGAACACCGTGCGCAGAGCGAAACTCGACTGCATCTGGGCCACCCCCGGCAGCCGGGCCAGGTGCTGGCGGTGGATGCGGGCGAAATCCTCGGTATCCTCGGCCACCACCTTGAGGATGTAATCGGCGGTGCCGGCCATCAGGTGGCATTCCAGCACGTCCGGAATCCGCGCCACCGCCTTTTCAAAGGCCTCCAGCAGATCGTCCGCCTGCCCCTGTAGGGTGATCTCGACAAAGACCGTTGTCGGCATGCCGAGCTTGCGGGCATCCAGAAGGGCGACATAGTCGCGAATATAGCCCTCGGCCTCCAGTCGCTGCACCCGGCGGTGGCAGGCCGAGGGCGACAGATTTACCTTTTCCGACAGTTCCGCGTTGGACATCCGCCCCTTGCGCTGCAACGCAGCCAGAATCCGGCGGTCGGTCGTGTCGAGGGCCATGTGCGCACATCCTTTGCAGTTTTGGATTAATTCTTCGAAGACTATTCGACATTGGAAGGCTGTGACGAGCGAAAAAACACTAAACTTGCGGCGCAAACGCGGCAGACTGAACGCGGGAATATGAGGAGGAGACACCATGAAGATCGGATGTCCGAAAGAGATCAAACCGCAGGAGTTCCGGGTCGGCATGACCCCGAACGCGGCCGGTGAGGCGGTGGCCCACGGCCATGAGGTCATCGTCGAGGCGGGCGCCGGCCGCGGCGCCGGTTTCGAGGATGCCGACTACATTGCCGCCGGCGCGCATATCCTCGACAGCCCCGACGAGATCTTTGAAATTGCAGACATGATCGTAAAGGTCAAGGAACCGCAAGCGGTGGAGCGGGCGATGCTGCGCGAGGGGCAGCTGTTGTTCACCTATCTGCACCTGGCCCCGGACCCGGACCAGACCCGCGACCTGCTGGCCTCGGGCTGTACCGCGATTGCCTACGAAACGGTGACCGATGTGGCGGGCGGTCTGCCGCTGCTGGCACCGATGTCCGAGGTGGCGGGCAAGCTGGCGCCGCAGGTCGGCGCCTGGACGCTGCAGAAGGCCAATGGCGGGCGCGGCGTGCTGATGGGCGGCGTGCCCGGTGTCGGCCCGGCCCGTGTGGCGGTGATCGGCGGCGGCGTGGTCGGCACCCACGCAGCGCGGGTTGCGGCGGGCATGGGCGCGGATGTGACGGTGCTGGACCGATCGCTGCCGCGGATGCGCTACCTCGACGATGTCTTTGGCGGGGTGTTCAAGACCTCCTTTGCCAGCGCCGGCAATACGGCGGAACTGGTGGCCGAGGCCGACCTTGTGATCGGCGCGGTGCTGATTCCGGGCGCGGCGGCACCCAAGCTGGTGACACGGGCGCAGCTGGCGACGATGAAACCCGGCGCGGCCATCGTCGACGTGGCGATCGACCAGGGCGGCTGTTTCGAGACCTCGAAGGCGACCACCCACCAGGATCCGATCTACGAGGTCGACGGCATCATGCATTATTGCGTGGCCAACATGCCGGGGGCGGTGGCGCGCACCTCGACCATCGCGCTGGGCAACGCGACGATGCCCTTCCTGCTGGCGCTGGCCGACAAGGGTTGGAAACAGGCCTGCAGCGACGACCCGCATCTGCTGGGTGGGCTCAACGTCCACGCCGGCCAGCTGACCAACTACGCGGTGGGCCGGGCGCTGGGCATCGACGTGCTGTCTCCATCGGTTGTCGTCAGGGGCTGACGATACGGGCTCCCGCCCCCGGCCCGGCCCTGACGGGCTCGCCGGGGTTGGGCCCGGCGCCACGCCTGCGGCGCGGCGCGGTCGCCCTGCAGCCTTGCCGCCCGGCCCCCGCACCCGCTCCAAGACGCAGCCGCGCCGCGTGCCCGCGGGGCGCGCGGCGTCACGCCCAACCGGCGGACGCCCCCCTGGGGGCTGGGACGGCGGGCGGGAGCACTCGGCTCCGGACGGACTACGACACGCGCCGGACAACAGGCTAAAGCGCCCGGCCTTAAACTTGAGACACGAACACCACGGCCACGATTTCGGCGTTCTCGAGGTATTCGTGTCACGATATGAGTCAGGTAAAAGGCCGGACACTGTAATAGCGGGACTTTTACGATCGGGGAAAAATGGGTGGTAGCGTGAGGCGGACTTGAACCGCCGACCCCAGCATTATGAGTGCTGTGCTCTAACCAGCTGAGCTATCACGCCGCAACCACGGGCGCTGAGCTACCCAACTCCCGCGCCCGAGTCAAACCGCATTTTCACGGTTTCGACACAAAAACCCGTTCCTCACGCTTTTTTCTGGATTTCCACCGTATGCGGATAGGGGATCGAGATCCCGCAGGTGTCGAAAGTTTCCTTGATCGTCTTCGTCAGATCGAATTTCAGGTCCCAGTAATCCGCCGCCTTGCACCAGATCCGCGCGGTGATATCGACCGAGCTGTCGCCCAGATTGGTCACCCGCACCCAGGGGGCCGGATCCTCCAGCGCGCGGCCATCGGCCTGGGCCGCCTCCAGCACGATTTTCATCGCCGCGTCGGCGCTGTCGCCATAGTCGATGCCGAACACCAGATCGACGCGGCGGGTGTCATGGGCTGAGTAGTTGAAAATGACCGAGCCCCAGGCCTGGCCATTCGGAACGATGATCTGCACGTTGTCCGGGGTCGCCAATTCGGTGGTAAACAGCGAGATATCCTTGACCGTTCCTGCGGTGCCGCCGATATCGACGAACTGGCCCAGCTTGTAAGGCCGGAACACAATCAGCATCACGCCCGCCGCCAGATCGCTCAGCGTGCCCTGCAGCGCCAGGCCGATGGCCAGCGAGGCGGCGCCGAGAATGGCCACGATCGAGGTCGCCGGGATGCCAAAGACCCCCATCACCGCCACCAGAACGATGGCCAGGATCGCCCATTTCACGATGCTGGCAAAGAAGTTGCCCAGCGTCGGATCGATTCGGGGTGTGGCGTTCACGCGGTTGCGCACCATCCGCGCCAGCATGCCGGCGGCGATCCAACCGACGATCAGCACCACCAGCGCCTTGACCACGTTGATCGCCAGCGGCGCGAGCGCCCCGGCGTCGGATATCATTTCGTTCATACCTAGCTCCTGTTCCTGGCCCCTGTTCGCGTCGGGCACGGCAATGATTATTCTCCGGACCATCCAGGATTTTGCCCCGCGCGTCCAGTATCGCCATGCCCCGCCTGCATGTCTCGCCTGCCTGCCCGACCTGCTTTCCCCGCGTTTCGGCCGCATCGCGGCGTGCACATGGGCACCAGCATCAGCGCACAGCCTGTGCCCTGTACGCCGCCCCAGGGGCGGGTACTGTCGCGGCACATCTACACGGGAGCCGTCCATGACCGACCTTTCAAACTTTCCGATAACCGCCAGGTGGCCCGCCGCCGATCCCGGCGTGATCCAGCTCTATGCCTTTCCCACCCCCAACGGGGTCAAGGTATCGATCATGCTGGAAGAGACCGGGCTGGCCTATGAGGCGCATCGCGTCACGCTGAGCGACGCGGATGTCCAAAGCCCCGAGTTCCTGTCGCTGAACCCCAACAACAAGATCCCCGCAATCATCGACCCGAACGGCCCCGACGGCACCCCCGTCGGACTGTTCGAAAGCGGCGCGATCCTGATCTACTTGGCGGAAAAATCCGGCCGGTTCATCGGCACGACCGCCACCGAGCGCGCCCAAGTGATCCAGTGGTTGATGTGGCAGATGGGCGGGCTGGGGCCGATGCTGGGCCAGCTCGGGTTCTTTTACAAGTTCGCCGGGAGCCAGATCGAGGACCCGCGCCCGCGCGACCGCTATATCGCCGAGGCGCGGCGGCTGCTGTCGGTTCTGGACCGGCAGCTGGAGGGGCGCGACTGGGTCTGCGGTGCCTATTCCATCGCCGATATCGCCATCGCGCCGTGGGTCCGGGCGCTGGATTTCTACGGCGCGCGCGCGGTGGTCGGCTGGGATGACTTCGGCAACGCGCAGCGTTACCTGGAGCGGTTCCTGCAGCGCCCGGCTGTCCAGAGCGGGCTGAACACCCCCCCCAG
>JBFHMM010000110.1:0-12061 GCA_041594355.1 Paracoccaceae bacterium
GCATGCAGCCAACCAGCGGTGAAGCCTTCCCAAAGCGCCCGGCCTTGAACTTGAGACGCGACCATCCTGTCACGCCTTTGGCGTTCTCGGGATATTCGTGTCACGATATGAGCCAGGTAAAAGGCCTGACGCTGTGGCGCGGGGGCTATTGCCTGCCAGCTCCACGCCGAATTTGCCCCGATCGAGGGTCTTTTTAACTACGCCGCCGATGAACTCTGTTGCACAAATCGGGCAACGACCGAGGCCCCCCTTACCCCGGACAGACTCATCCTCCGGGCTGTGTGACAGCTATGCCGGGAGTGGTGTGACGGTTGAGTGCTGCGACGCGGATTTGGATTTCCGCGGCCTGCCGGCCGAAGTCTCGCACCATGAGCGATTGACCCATCAATTTCACGCAATGCATCCCGGTCTCGACGCGGCTTCGCCGGTGATGTCCGCTCCATCCATTGCCCGGCAGGCGCATCCGCAGGATGCGGCCGAGAGGGGGCAACATTGCTGGAGGTGACCTCGACCGCCCGCACCTCCGGCGTATCTGCGTCGGTCCCGATATGTATCCTGCGCCAAATCCGGCGCTTGGGGCCGCCTTGGGGCCGCCATGCTTGCGGGCGTTCCATTCCCCCTCAGACTTGAAACCGGTGCTATCCACAAGGAGATTCTGCGGGCCGGTTCCACCGCGATACGGCACAGGGTGCTGAAATCAGGAACAGCCCAGTCCGGCCCGACAAGTTGGGACAGGCTTCCGACGAAACCCGCGGTTTGCCGCAGTGGCACGCCAAACATGACGTTCAGGGTCAGACAGCTCTGGATGGCCTCATACCTGAACTCCCGCCGTCGGCCCCGCTTACCAGTCGGCGGCGGGATCCAAACCATATCCGCGTCAAGCCAGATTGAAACCGGACCGCGTTGTTTCAGGGCTGCGTTATATAAAGGCCGGTTCCTTGCCTGGTCGTTCGCAGGGGGCCAACCGCTTAAGCCTGCCAGCTATCACGCTGGATTCACGAGGGGAATCCCCAGCGTGAGTTATGGAACAAGGCCGTGGAGCGGTGAAGGGCCGTTCCACCTGCCGGTTCGGAACAAGATGAAGAGGGGCTATATCCTGGCCGAACTTCGTGCCGGCAATCCCAACCCCTATTGGTTGACGGCGCGGGTGCGTTACAGGTGCGGCAGCGCGGTTGCGGTGTCCAATACGGTTTCCGGCAAGCTGGTCGTCAAGTGAGCGCGGGCCTGTACCGGGGCGGGCGGGCGGCGGCGCAAGCGGATCGCGCATGGTGTGAAACTTTCCCTTGCCCCCCGCAGACTGACCCCTTATAGAACGGCATCCTGCGATCGCCCGGCCCAGGACGGGGGATTCGCATGTCTGTCATTCATCCACCAGGTCAAAGGTGACCCGGCCACGGGGCCTTCTGGTGTTTTGAGAAAAGGAAGAGGCGATGAACGCCAACGAACTGCGTGATAAAACGCCGGATCAGCTCCGTGAGGAACTGGCCAATCTGAAAAAAGAAAGCTTCAACCTGCGCTTCCAGCAGGCCACCGGCCAGATGGAAAATACCGCCGGTATCAAGGCGGCCCGCCGCAACGCGGCCCGTGTGAAGACGATTCTGAACGAAAAGGCCGCGCAAGCGGCATCGGAGGCTTAATCCCATGCCCAAGCGTATCCTGCAAGGCACCGTGACCAGCGACGCCAACGCCCAAACCGTGACCGTTTCGGTGGAGCGCCGCTTTACGCATCCGGTTCTGAAGAAGACCATCCGTAAGTCCAAGAAGTACCGGGCGCACGATGAGAATAACGCGTACAAGGTGGGCGACAGCGTGCGCATCATCGAATGTGCGCCCAAGTCCAAGACCAAACGTTGGGAGGTGCTGGAGGCGTAAGCCGCCAGAGCTTTTCGGCATTATTCGAAACCCTGGGGACAAGGCAGTGCATCGCCCCCCATAGGTCGGGAGAAACCAAATGATCCAGATGCAGACCAACCTGGATGTTGCTGACAACAGCGGCGCGCGCCGTGTTCAGTGCATCAAGGTGCTGGGTGGTTCCAAGCGTAAATACGCGTCCGTGGGCGACATCATCGTCGTCTCGGTCAAGGAAGCCATCCCGCGCGGCCGTGTGAAAAAGGGCGACGTTCGCAAGGCTGTCGTTGTTCGCACCGCCAAGGAAGTGCGCCGTGACGACGGCACCGCGATCCGTTTCGATCGCAACGCGGCCGTCATCCTGAACAACAACATGGAGCCGATCGGCACCCGTATCTTTGGGCCGGTCGTGCGCGAGCTGCGCGCCAAGAACTTCATGAAAATCATCTCGCTTGCTCCGGAGGTGCTGTAATGGCTGCGAAACTCCGCAAAGGCGACAAGGTCGTCGTGCTGGCCGGTAAGGACAAGGGCAAGGAAGGCACCATTTCTTCCGTTGACCCGAAAGCCGGCAAGGCCGTTGTCGATGGCCTGAACATCGCCATCCGTCACGTCCGCCAGAGCCAGAACGAACAGGGCGGCCGCATCCCCAAGGCGCTGCCGATCGACCTGTCGAACCTGGCCTATGTCGATGCAAACGGCAAACCCACCCGCGTCGGCTTTCGCATGGAAGGCGACAAGAAGGTGCGTTTCGCCAAGACCACGGGGGACGTGATCGATGCTTGATGCTGCAACCTATACGCCGCGCCTGAAGACTCTCTACAAGGACAGCATCCGCGCTGCCATGAAAGAGGAATTCGGCTACAAGAACGACATGCAGATCCCGCGTCTTGAAAAGATCGTTCTGAACATTGGCTGTGGCGCCGAGGCCGTGAAGGATTCCAAGAAGGCCAAGTCGGCCCAGGAAGACCTGACCGCTATCGCCGGCCAGAAGGCCTTGACCACCAAGGCCAAGAAATCCATCGCCGGTTTCCGCGTCCGCGAGGACATGCCGCTGGGTGCGAAAGTGACCCTGCGCGGCGACCGGATGTATGAATTCCTCGACCGCCTGATCACTGTTGCAATGCCCCGTATCCGCGACTTTCGCGGCGTGTCGGGCAAATCTTTCGACGGCCGCGGCAACTATGCCATGGGTCTGAAAGAGCACATCGTGTTCCCGGAAATCGATTTCGACAAGGTCGACGAAACCTGGGGCATGGACATCGTGATCGCCACTACGGCGGGCACCGACGCTGAAGCCAAGGCGCTGTTGAAGCATTTCAACATGCCGTTCAACAGCTAAGCCTGGGAGAGATATTTCATGGCTAAGAAAAGCATGATCGAACGCGAGAAGAAGCGCGAGCGTCTGGTGGCCAAATACGCCGCAAAGCGCGCCGAGCTGAAAGAAATCGCGAATGACGAAAGCCGCCCGATGGAAGAGCGTTTCAAAGCGCGTCTGAAACTGGCGAAACTGCCGCGCAACAGCTCGGCAACCCGTCTGCACAACCGGTGCCAGCTGACCGGCCGTCCGCACGCTTATTATCGTAAGCTGAAGGTCAGCCGGATCGCGCTGCGGGAACTGGGCTCGAACGGCCAGATCCCCGGTCTGGTCAAGTCGAGCTGGTAAGGAGGGTACATAGATGAACGATCCTATCGCAGATATGCTGACCCGCATCCGTAACTCTCAGCTGCGCGGCAAATCCACCGTCATGACCCCGGCGTCCAAGCTGCGGGCGTGGGTTCTGGATGTGCTCGCCGACGAGGGCTACATCCGGGGGTACGAGAAAACCACCGGTGCCGACGGCCACCCGGCTCTCGAGATCAGCCTCAAATACTACGAGGGCGAACCTGTTATTCGCGAACTGAAGCGGGTGTCGAAGCCCGGTCGTCGCGTGTACATGGGCGTCAAGGACATCCCCTCGGTCCGTCAGGGCCTGGGCGTGTCGATTGTCTCCACCCCCAAGGGTGTGATGTCGGACGCAAACGCACGCAGCCAAAACGTTGGCGGCGAAGTGCTTTGCACCGTCTTCTAAGGAGGTAACCGATGTCTCGTATTGGTAAGAAACCGGTCGACCTGCCCAGCGGCGTCACCGCAACCGTGTCCGGCCAGACCGTGGAAGTGAAGGGACCGAAAGGGACCCGCAGCTTCAGCGCAACCGACGATGTGACCATCGCTGTCGAAGACAACGTGATCACCGTTACGCCGCGCGGCTCGTCCAAGCGTGCCCGCCAGCAGTGGGGCATGTCCCGCACCCAGATCGCCAACCTTGTCACCGGTGTCACCACCGGCTTCAAGAAAGAGCTGGAGATCCAGGGTGTCGGTTACCGTGCCCAGATGCAGGGCAACACGCTGAAACTGAACCTCGGCCTGAGCCACGACGTTGATTACATCGCCCCCGAAGGCGTGACGATCTCCGCTCCGAAACAGACCGAGATCGTGGTCGAAGGCATCAACGAGCAACTCGTTGGCCAGGTCGCCGCGAACATCCGCGAGTGGCGCAAGCCCGAGCCGTACAAAGGCAAGGGCATTCGCTACAAGGGTGAGTTTATCTTCCGCAAGGAAGGCAAGAAGAAGTAAGGACCAGCACAATGGCAAACAGCAAAAGAACCCTGTTTCTGAAGCGCCGCCTGCGCGTCCGGAACAAACTTCGCAAGGTCAACGCCGGCCGCATGCGGCTCAGCGTGCACCGTTCGAACAAGAACATCAGCGTTCAGCTGATCGACGACGTCAACGGTGTGACCCTGGCAGCGGCCTCGTCGCTGGAAAAAGATCTCGGTGTTGTTGGAAAGAACAACATAGACGCAGCTTCCAAGGTGGGCGCGGCCATTGCCGAGCGTGCCAAGAAAGCAGGCGTCGAAGAGGCCTATTTCGACCGTGGCGGCTTCCTCTATCACGGCAAGGTCAAGGCGCTCGCCGACGCCGCGCGTGAGGGCGGTCTGAAACTGTGATCGGTAGGGTGGGGGTGAAACCCCACCCTACAACATCGCGTCGGGTGGGCTTTCACCCCGCCGCGCGGGAACCAAGGCGAAGGCGGGCAGGCCCGCCTCGATGATCGGGGCCCCGCACCTGCGGGACACTGCGATCGAGACAATCGGCGCCAGACGCGCCACCAGATAAAGGAATGCCAGCATGGCAGAACGTGAAAACCGCCGCGGCAACCGTCGCGACCGTGAGGAAACGCCGGAATTCGCCGATCGCTTGGTTGCGATCAACCGGGTTTCAAAAACCGTCAAGGGCGGTAAGCGCTTTGGCTTTGCCGCGCTCGTCGTTGTCGGCGACCAGAAAGGCCGCGTCGGCTTTGGCAAGGGCAAGGCCAAGGAAGTGCCCGAGGCGATCCGCAAGGCGACGGAACAGGCCAAGCGTCAAATGATCCGCGTGCAGCTGCGCGAGGGCCGGACCCTGCACCACGACATCGAGGGCCGTCACGGCGCCGGTAAAGTGGTCATGCGCACCGCGCCGGAAGGGACCGGGATCATCGCCGGTGGTCCGATGCGTGCCGTCTTCGAGATGCTCGGCGTCAAGGACGTGGTGTCCAAGTCGATAGGCTCGCAGAACCCGTACAATATGATCCGCGCCACCATCAACGGGCTGACCAAGGAACAGTCGCCTCGCTCGGTGGCCCAGCGTCGTGGCAAGAAAGTGGCCGACATCCTGCCCAAGCGGGACGAAGCCCCTGCCGCATCGGTCCAAGTGGTCGAAGAAGCGTAAGGAGACGCACCCATGGCAAAAACCATCGTCGTCAAGCAGATCGGCTCCCCGATCCGCCGCCCCGCCAAACAGCGCGCCACGCTGATCGGCCTGGGCCTGAACAAGATGCACAAGACCCGCGAGCTTGAGGATACCCCCTCGATCCGTGGCATGGTGGCCTCGATCCCGCACATGGTCGAGATCATCGAAGAGCGCGACTGACCCCGTCGCACTCTGACAAGACCTTCAAAACGCCTCCCGCATGCCGGGGGGCGTTTCTTTTTGGCCCGTGTCGTGTGCCCGATACCAGGTGCCGGGCGTCAGAACACCACGACCGCCAGCGTGTGCAGCGCCATGTAGATCACGATCAGCGAGCCGATGGAATAAAAGGTGGCCCGCACTTCGTGGCTCTGCGCCGTGGCATAGGCGACCGTATGGGCGGCCCGCGCCGTGACAAACCCGTACATCAGCACCTGCGCCAGCCACAGTGGCGGCGCCACCAACACAAAGATCAGCCCCGCCGCCCAGAATGCGGGGATGTTTTCCAGGTCGTTGCGGTGCATCCGCCGCGAGCGTTCGACATAGTCGTTCAGCTCCAACTGCTCGGGCGAGGGCGCCTTGTTGAACGCCCCCGGCCGCAGGTCCTCCGGGTTGACCAGCCCGGCGTTCGACTTCATCATCCGGTGCACCGTCATCCAGCCCTGTCCCATGACCTTGATCACGGTCAGGGCTACTGCGATCACATAGGTGACCAGCAGCGGGTTCTCGGTCGTCATCATTTCCATAGCGCGCCCTCTTTCTCTGCGCTGAATGTGGCATTCGTCGGGGCAACGGGTCAATTGCCGTTCGCTTGCGCCACTTCCACAGGGTCCGGCCCACCGTCGGCCCGCTGCCATTGACCATCAAAAAAGGGCCCCGCAATGCTGCGGGACCCTGTGACGGTCGTTCGACCGGGTTTGATTATCACGCCGCCCGAGAGCGGTTTCGCGACCGGTTCGGACGCCTGCGGCGGCCACCGGGCTTGCCCGCGCCCCCACCTGCGCCGGACCCTACGCCGCCGCCGGGGCGTCCACCGGGCTTGCCGCCCCGCCCCCTGCCGCCCTGCGCGGGCTTCGCGGCGCCTTCCCAGGGCGATCCGCTGGCCACCGGAATGTCCCGCTTCATCACTTTCTGGATATCCAGCAGCAGCCCCATTTCGTCCGGCGAACAGAATGCCACGGCGGCGCCTTCCTTGCCCGCCCGCGCGGTCCGGCCGATCCGGTGCACGTAGTTGTCGGGCACGTTGGGCAGGTCAAAGTTGTAGACATGGCGCACGTCGGGAATGTCGATGCCGCGCGCAGCCACATCGGTGGCCACCAGCACCTTCAGCGAGCCCTCGCGAAAGGCCGCCAGAGCCCGGTCGCGCTGACCCTGTGACTTGTTGCCGTGGATCGAGCCGGTGGCGAACCCGGCGCGGTCCAGCGCCTTCATCAGCCGCTCGGCGCCGTGCTTCGTCCGCGCGAACACCAGCGCCAGATCATCGCGATGCGCCCCGACCAGCTCGATCAGCAGCCCGGTCTTCTCCGCCTGCGCGATGAAATGCACCTGCTGGGTGATCCGCTCGATCGGCTTGCCCGGCGGCGCCGTCTCGACCCGCACCGGGTCGGTCAGATAGGTCGCCGCGATCTCGTTCATCAGCTTTGGCATGGTCGCCGAAAACAGCATGGTCTGGCGGTCCTTCGGCAGCTGCGGTGCGATCTGGCGCAGCGCATGGATAAAGCCCATGTCTAGCATCTGGTCGGCCTCGTCCAGCACCAGGAACCGCGCCAGGTCCAGCCGCACGGCGCGGCGGTCCATCAGGTCGATCAGCCGGCCCGGCGTCGCCACCAGCAGGTCGACACCGCGTTTCATCGCGTTGATCTGGCCATTGATCGACACGCCGCCGACCACCAGCGCGATCTTCACCGGGGTGCCGGCGGCATAGATTTTCAGGTTGTCGACGATCTGCTTGGCCAGTTCCCGCGTCGGCGCCAGGATCAGGCCGCGCATCGACTTGGCCTCTGGCTTGCCTTCCATCCGCAGCAGGGTGGACAGCAGCGGCAGGCCAAAGGCCAGCGTCTTGCCGGTGCCGGTCTGCGCCAGCCCCATTACGTCACGTCCGTTCATGACATGGGGAATGGCCTTTTTCTGGATCGGTGTTGGATCGGTAATGCCGGCCTCTTCGAGGTTGGCGATCAGTCGGGGCGGCAGCCCCAGCATGTTGAATTCCAAAATTCTAGTCCTTCGTATCGCGACCGGTCCGAAACCGGCCACGGGCAAGCGGGCTCCGGGCCGCTTCGGGCCATCGGGGCGTCACTCGTGGGTTACGCGATGACCCGGACAGGGGGGCCGTATTGCCTCCGAGCCGTCACAGCGCCGGACCCCCGCGTGAAATGGGAACCAATGTAGGGTAGTCTGCCGTGCGGGCCTTTTGTCCTGCGGGCGCTCGGCGCCCGGTCTGCCCGGCTGCCCCGCTCACGCGGCGGGTGCGGCAATAAAGGGGCATATGGACCCCGCCCCGCCCCAAGTCAACCCCGCGCCTCTTTCATCTCTTCGCGGATACTCCGGGGGGGGCGTTGAATTGGCCATTGGGCCAGTCGACAATGGCGACGAAGGGCTGCCCCTCGCTCCCCGCCCGCCGCAGGCGATCCGATCCGCCCGCCGCAGGCGAACTGTTCTGCGTTCTTGCATCGCCCCCGCCATCCGTCTATACGCGCCCGGTGGACCGCTTTGGCTCCGCAGAATCAACATCAAGAAACGCCGTGGTTGCCTCAATACGCTTCGAGGGGCACATCCGGCTCAGGAGAAGCGAAATGAAACTCAACGAACTGCGCGACAATCCAGGCGCAACCAAATCCCGCAAGCGCGTCGGGCGCGGCCCCGGCTCTGGCACCGGCAAGACCGCCGGTCGTGGTATCAAGGGTCAGAAATCCCGCTCGGGTGTTGCCATCAACGGCTATGAGGGCGGCCAGATGCCGCTCTATCAGCGTCTGCCCAAGCGCGGCTTCAACAAGCCAAACCGCAAATCCTTTGCCGTGGTGAACCTCGGCCTGATCCAGAAATTCATCGACCTGGGCAAGCTGGACGCCGGTTCTGAGATCACCGAAGACGCGCTGGTTGCCTCCGGTCTGGTCCGCCGCAAGCTGGACGGCGTTCGGGTTCTGGCCAAGGGCGAGCTGACCGCCAAGGTCACGCTGAACGTCACCGGCGCCTCGAAATCCGCGATCGACGCGGTCGAGAAGGCGGGCGGCGCGCTGACGGTTGCGGCAGCTGCTGCAGACTAACGGGTTGTGAGCGGCCTCCGCGCCGCTTACATAGACCCCAGTTTTCCCAAACGCCGCCCCGGCCGGAAAACGGCTTCGGGCGGTGTTTTCACAAAAGAGACCGCGTTTCATGGTATCAGCAGCAGAACAAATGGCGGCAAACACCAGCTGGGCCGCCCTGGGCAAAGCCACAGATCTGCGTAACCGCATCTTCTTCACCCTCGGCCTCCTGATCGTCTATCGGTTGGGCACCTTTATCCCGGTGCCGGGGATCGACGGGATCGCGCTGCGTGAATTCATGGAACAGGCGGGTCAGGGCATCGGTGGCATGGTGTCGATGTTCACCGGCGGCGCACTCGGCCGTATGGGCATCTTTGCCCTCGGTATCATGCCCTATATTTCTGCCTCGATCATCGTTCAGCTGCTGACGGCCATGGTGCCCTCGCTCGAACAGCTCAAGAAAGAGGGCGAACAGGGCCGCAAGAAGATCAACCAGTACACCCGCTTGGGCACGGTTGCTCTGGCCACGGTGCAGGCCTACGGCCTTGCGGTTTCGCTGGAAACGGGGGATCTGGCCACCGATCCGGGCATGTTCTTCCGCTTTTCCTGCATGATCACCCTGGTGGGCGGCACAATGTTCCTGATGTGGCTGGGCGAACAGATCACCGCGCGCGGCGTCGGAAACGGCATCTCGCTGATCATTTTTGTCGGCATCATCGCCGAGGTGCCCGCCGCCATCGCCCAGTTCTTCGCCTCCGGCCGCTCTGGCGCGATCAGCCCGGCGGTGATCGTCGGCGTGATCGTGATGGTGATCGCCGTGATCACCTTCGTTGTGTTCATGGAACGCGCCCTGCGCAAGATCCACATCCAGTACCCGCGCCGCCAGGTCGGCATGAAGGTCTATGACGGCGGATCGTCCCACTTGCCGGTCAAGGTCAACCCCGCCGGCGTGATCCCGGCGATCTTCGCCAGCTCGCTCTTGCTGCTGCCGGTCACCATCTCGACCTTCAGCCAGGGCAGCGCCTCGGGTCCGGTCATGTCGTGGCTTTTGGCCAACTTTGGCCCCGGACAGCCGCTCTACCTGCTGTTCTTCGCCTCGATGATCGTGTTCTTCGCGTATTTCTATACCTTCAACGTGTCGTTCAAACCCGATGACGTGGCCGACAACCTGAAGAACCAGAACGGTTTCGTCCCCGGCATTCGCCCGGGCAAAAAGACGGCCGAATACCTGGAATACGTGGTCAACCGCGTTCTGGTCCTGGGTGCGGCCTATCTGGCCGCCGTCTGCATGTTGCCGGAAATACTGCGCGGCCAGTTCGCCATTCCCTTCTACTTCGGCGGCACCTCGGTGCTGATCATCGTGTCCGTGACCATGGACACCATCCAGCAGATCCAGAGCCACCTGCTGGCGCACCAGTACGAAGGTCTGATCGAGAAATCACAGCTGCGCGGCAAGGGCAGCAAGAAACGGGGCAAGCGAGGGCCAGCACGCCGATGAACATTATTCTGTTGGGGCCCCCGGGGGCCGGTAAGGGCACCCAGGCCGGGATGCTGGTGGAAGAACGCGGCATGGTGCAGCTGAGCACCGGTGACATGCTGCGCGCGGCCCGCACCTCGGGCACCAAGATGGGCAAGATCGTCGCCGACGTCATGGATCGCGGCGAACTGGTGACCGACGAGATCGTGATTGGCCTGATCCGCGAACAGCTGGACACTGCGGAAGGCAACGGTTTTATCTTCGACGGCTTCCCGCGCACCCTGGCCCAGGCCGACGCGCTGGGTGATCTGCTGGCGGAAAAGGGTGAAACCCTCGATGCCGTGATCGAAATGCAGGTTGATGACGAAACGCTGGTCAAGCGCATCGTGAACCGCGCCAAAGAGGCCGCCGCCGCAGGGCAGCCGGTGCGCGCGGACGACAACGAAGACAGCGTGCGCATCCGCCTGATGGAATACTACAAGAAGACCGCGCCGCTGATCGGCTATTACCACGCAAAGGGCAACCTGACCTCGATCGACGGGTTGGGCGAGATCGCCGAGGTCAAAGCGGCGATTGCCGGGGTTCTGGGCTAGGCCGGTTTTACCTGCCCAAGCGATAGCACCGAGCCCGCCCGCTCGGACCTGCGGGACATCGAAAGCACGATCCACAGATACCGCTTCTAGACGGGCGTCATCCAGATATCGGCGGCGGCGGCCCTGCTTGGCGCGATGTACCCCACGCGCTGACTTGGATCTTGGGGGCGGACCATCGGGCTGGGCGTTGTCTCCACATCGGTCAGGCGCTCCAGATCCAAGGCGCGAAGAATCCGGACGCTGTTTTCCGGGCTGCTGACGTCGAAGAAGGTGTTCGCCTGGGCAGCGTTGCGCCCAAACGCGGACGATCTGCACGGCGTTTAGGAAAGGCGCCGCGCTCAACCGATCCGCAGGGTACAGCCAAGAGGGGAGTTGCGCGGCGTTGCGGCGCGGCGGGGGGAAACCCCATCATACAGGCGCCGAACGGTCGGGTGGGCCAAGGGGGCCCGGCACGGGTTTTCGAAGGTTCCCGACAAAACCGCGTCCTGGGGTCTTGACCCTATCCCGAAAACCCCATATCGACCCCCATCCCGCAAGGGAATCAAACGCGTGGGCGGGATTCGCTCGTTCCGCGCGGATCACCTCGCAAACTGCTGGGCTCGCTGGCGCCACTGCCAAGGTCCGAGCGTTGTGAAAAAAGGTTCCGGCATTACGGAACCGCAACGAAAAGGAAAGTGACACGTGGCACGTATTGCCGGCGTAAACATCCCGACTGCCAAGCGGGTCCCCATCGCCCTTACCTATATCACCGGAATCGGCAACACCTCGGCCAAAGCGATCTGCGAAGCCGTGGGAATCGAACTTACCCGCCGGGTGAACGAACTGTCCGATGCCGAAGTTCTGGCCATCCGCGAGCACATCGACGCCAACTACTCCGTCGAAGGCGACCTTCGCCGCGAGACCCAGATGAACATCAAGCGCCTGATGGACCTGGGCTGCTATCGCGGTCTGCGTCATCGCCGCAACCTGCCTGTGCGCGGTCAGCGTACCCACACCAACGCTCGTACCCGCAAGGGCCCGGCCAAGCCGATCGCCGGCAAGAAGAAATAAGGGAGGGCAGGACTTATGGCACGCGATAAGACTCGTATGAAGCGCAAAGAACGTAAAAACATCGCCGCAGGTGTGGCGCATGTGAACA
>JBFHMM010000111.1:0-12052 GCA_041594355.1 Paracoccaceae bacterium
AAAATGCGTCTCGACCAGTGTATGCCACAGCCGGTGCGACGGCGCGGGGTTCTGGTGCGGCACCTGCACGGCCAGCGTTCCGCCCGGCGCCAGCGTGCCCACAAGGCGCGGCAACAGCGCCGGGTGATCCGGCAGCCAGTGCAGCAGCGCGTTCGAAAAAATCAGCGCTGCGGTCCCGTGCGGCGACCAAAGCGTGGCGTCGGCCTGATCCAGCCTGTCATAGGTCCCCCGCGCGCGCGCCTGATCCAGCATGGTTGCCGAGCTGTCGACGCCGACCAGCCGTCGCCTCTCGCCACAAAACCGGGCGCGCAGATCGCCAGACGCGGCACCGGTTCCACAACCCAGGTCGATAACGTCGCCCTCGGGCAAAGGTCCGATGCGGGCCATCAGGTCCAGCGCCGGTTGCAGGCGGGAAACGGCGAAACGGGCATACAGGTCAGGCTGCCAGTCGGGGGTCTGCATTGGCGTTCTCCTTCACTTGCAACTGCATACCACAGAATGCCAAGCGGAAACGCCGTTAAAACGAAAATGGCCACGCACGCGGCGTGGCCATTTCGACTGGTTCCCTTGCAGATCCTAAACCGAAGGTTCGGGCTCCATCCCGCCTTCTGGCGGGGACTTCTTTGGCTTGGTCTTCGGAATGGCCGTCACGCTGACCATGCTGCCCGAATCCGAGCTGTCCTCGCCATCGTCGTCCAAATGTGGCGGCTCGCCCTTCATCACGCGCTTGATCTCGTCGCCGGTCAGGGTTTCGTACTCCAGCAGCCCTTCGGCCAGACGTTCCCATTCCTCCTTGCGCTCGGTCAGGATCTGGTACGCACGCTCGTAACCCGCCTGGATAAAGCGCTTGACCTCTTCCTCGATCAGCTCCTTGGTATGGGCCGAAACCGAGAACCCGGCGGTGTTGCCGCTATAGCCCTCGTGCGCCTCGGCATAGTCGATATTGCCGACCTTGTCCGACATGCCCCAGCGCATCACCATGGCACGCGCCAACTGGCTGGCCTGCATGATGTCACCGGCCGGCCCGTTCGACACGTGGTCCTCACCGTATTTGATCACCTCGGCGGCCTTGCCCGCCATGGTCATCGCCAGCTTCTGTTCGCATTCGTCGCGGTGATAGTTCAGCCGGTCCATTTCGGGCAGCGACACCACCATGCCCAGCGCGCCCCCGCGCGGGATGATCGTGGCCTTGTAGACCGGGTCGCACTGCGGCAGGGCCAGCCCCACCACCGCGTGACCGGCCTCGTGATAGGCGGTCTTTTCCTTCTGGTCCTGGGTTAGCACCATCGAGCGGCGCTCGGCCCCCATCATCACCTTGTCCTTGGCGTTTTCGAAATCCTCCATGGTCACGAATCGCCGCCCCACGCGCGCCGCCATCAGCGCCGCCTCGTTCACCAGGTTGGCCAGGTCCGCCCCCGAGAACCCCGGCGTACCGCGCGCGATAATGCGCAGGTCCACATCCGGGCCCAGCGGGGTCTTGCGCGCATGCACGCCCAGGATCTTTTCGCGGCCCTTGATGTCGGGATTGCCCACGGTGACCTGACGGTCGAACCGGCCGGGGCGCAGCAGCGCAGGGTCCAGCACGTCCTTGCGGTTGGTCGCGGCCAGGATGATCACGCCCTCGTTGGCCTCGAACCCGTCCATCTCGACCAACAGCTGGTTCAGCGTCTGTTCACGCTCGTCGTTGCCGCCGCCGTACCCGGCGCCACGATGGCGGCCCACGGCGTCGATCTCGTCGATAAAGACGATGCAGGGCGCGTTCTTTTTCGCCTGTTCGAACATGTCGCGCACACGGGACGCACCGACACCCACGAACATCTCCACGAAGTCAGAGCCGGAGATTGTAAAGAACGGCACACCGGCCTCGCCCGCAATCGCACGCGCCAGCAGCGTCTTACCGGTACCCGGCGGGCCCACCAGAAGCGCGCCCTTGGGGATCTTGCCGCCAAGGCGCGAAAATTTCTGCGGGTTGCGCAGGAATTCGACGATCTCTTCCAGTTCTTCCTTGGCCTCGTCGATACCCGCGACATCGTCAAAGGTCACGCGGCCATGTTTCTCGGTCAGCATCTTGGCCTTGGATTTGCCAAAGCCCATCGCCCCGCCTTTTCCGCCGCCCTGCATCCGGTTCATGAAATAGACCCAGACACCGATCAGCAGCAGGAACGGCAACAGCGTGACCAGGAACGACTGGAACCCGGACTGCTGCTGTTTCTCGGCCCGCACCGGGATGTTGTTTTCGATCAGCAGACCGGTGATTTCCGCGTCTTCGGGTTTGATCGCGACGAAATCCTGCCCGTCGGTCCCACGGAACCGGATCTGTTCGCCATCCAGCGTGACCTGTTTGACTTCGCCATCTTCGACGGCCCCCACGAACTCAGAGAACGTGACTTCACGGCTTTGCAGTGTGCTGCCCGAGCCGCTGAACAGGTTGAACAGCAGCAGAATCAGCAGAAACAGCACGACCCAGAAGGCGATATTGCGTGCGTTGCCCAAGGCAAATCTCCCAAAATACAAGGCGGGCCGCGGTGCGGCCTGCGTAAGCTTCTAAAATAGAGAGGTTTGAGTGAGGTTCAATGCGATAAAAGCGATGCAAAGAACTCCTCGCCACCATAGATCAATTGCGCCGTCCACCCGGCAGACATTCCGGCCAGCGGTGCCGCCACCAGTTCACCGCCGCGCCAGACCGACGGCGACGCCTGCAACACCGGCACCGGCAGCCCGGTCGCGCGAGCATCGGGGCAACGCGCCAAACCGGCGCGGCCCAATGCCCGCACGTCCAGCCCCTTGGTATCGTGGCCATCCTCGGCCACGATGCGCCACCGGTTGTCCCAGATCTCGCCCGGTTTGCAGCGCATCTGGGCCACCGCCCTATACTCGCGCGCAATCCAGACCGACCCACCCTGATGCAGGACAAGGCACCCCGACAGCGTCATCGTCCGGCCGCGCCGGACCGCATCCATCAGGTCCCGCAACGGCGCGCTGCGCGGCGGGCAATCGGAATGGCTGACCCAGTTGATCGCCCGCACCAGCAGGCGGCGGCCGATCTCGCCGGGCAGGGTCCGGAACTGGCGCTGATCCAGCACGATGTCGCCGCCCCGAACGCTCGACAGGTCCTGCGCTGCCAGAAAGGTGTACCAATCCAGCGCTTCGCGTGCCTGCGCCATGTGCTGCGCAACGGTCGACAACCGGTCCACCGTCAGCCCCAACGGCTCCAGCGCCTCCAGCGCGCGGCGCATCCGGATCCGCTCAAACCGCACGTCCTGGTTCGACGGGTCCTCGACCCAGGTCAGGTCGTTGCGCACCAGGTACTGCCGCAACGAGGCCCGGGTCTGATTCAGAAAGGGGCGCAAGATGGTGATGCCTTCGGTCGTGCGCCGTTCCGGGATACCCGCCAGCCCCGACACCCCGGCGGACCGGGCCAGCCGCATCAGCACGGTTTCCGCCTGATCGTCGGCTGTGTGACCGGTTGTCAGTACGGCAATATTCTTGGAGCGCGCCCAGCTGCCGAGCAACTTGTACCGCGCGCGGCGCGCCTGATCCTGCAGGTTGCCGGTCCCGTCCCAGCCGGACCACGTCAGGATCTCGTGCGGGATGTCCATCTTGGCCGCGAGTTCGGCGACCCCCTCGGCCTCGCGGGTCGCTTCTCGCCGCAGCCCATGATCCACCGTCGCCGCAAACAGCTCGACCTGTCCGGGTTCGAAACACCGCGACAACACATGCAAAAGGGCGACGGAATCCCCGCCGCCGGATACCGCCACACCCAGACGTTTGGGTACCATGGCAGGAAACTTGCCCCGGACCGAGGCCAGAATATCCTCGTCGGTCTCGCTCAAGAGCACCCCAGGGCCGTCATTTCCCCGCGCGCGCTTTCGATCGGATCGGCTGCGCCGGGGAATCGGGTGGCGATCTCCGCCAACGTCACACAGGCCTGGCTGACCTGCCCCAGACGCCCCAGCGCCGCCCCAAGCTCAAAGAGCGCGACCGGGGCCACCGGCCCGGTGCTGTCGCCAGAGAAACTCGCCAGGTAGGCCCGCGCCGCCTCGCGCGTGTCACCGAGTCCATCCAGAGCTCGGCCCCGGTTCAGGTTGGCCCGTGCCGCCAGCGGACTGCCGGGATAGCTTTGGTCGAACGCCGCAAAGAGTTCGACGGCGCGCTGGAAATCACCGGCCTCCAGCGCGGCTTCCGCCGCCTTGAAGTCCGCCTCTTCGCCAACCGCCAGCTCCGTGCCGCCGGTGTGATCAGTGACCGGCGGTTGCGTCACCGCCGTGCCCCCGCCAAGGGTGCTGGCCTCGGGCAGTTTGGAAATATCGCAGTCGATTTCCAATTCGCACAGGCGAAATTCCAGATCGCCGATCCTGTTGGTTCCGTCCGACACCACCCGGTCGATCCGGTACTGCATCTGTTCGGTCTGCGCCGTCAGCCGCTGCAGCTCCGCCTCGATCGCCGAAACCCGCTCCAGCACGCTGGCGCCCGTCGTCACCCCGCCCGGTGCACCGGTGGTGGACAGCTCCCGTTTCAGGCGCTGGATCTCGACATGCAGCACGGTCAGCTCCTGCCGGATGTCGGCCAGCGTCTGGCTGCTCTGCGCGGCCAGCGGCACAGGGGCCAGAAAGGCCGCCATGATCACGGCTGCAAACGCAAATCGCATCCGCCTTACCCCGTCAGACCGCTGGACAGAACCGTCACCGCGCGGCGATTCTTGGCATAGCAGCTTTCGTCGCTGCAAATCTCGATGGGCCGTTCCTTGCCAAAGCTCACCACCTTCAGGCGGGTTCCCGCCACGCCGCGCGAAATCAGGAATTCGCGCGCCGCGTTTGCGCGCCGCTCGCCCAGCGCGAGGTTGTATTCGCGCGTACCCTGTTCGTCCGCGTGCCCCTCGATCACCGCGTTGTAGTCAATATTGGCGATCAGCCAATCGGCCTGGGCCGTCAGGATGACGCGCGCCTCGTCGGTCAACGTCGACTGGTCGACCATGAACAGAACCCGGTCGCCGATCGCCTGCTGGAAATAGGCCGGTGACGTGGGATCCCCCGCCGAGCCCGCCGCCGCAGCACCCGATCCGTTCAGGTTGACCGCGTTGGTGTCGTCATAATCAGTCGCGTTGGAACAGGCCGCCAGCGCAAGCGCCGCGCAGGCCAGAACCACTATTGCCGGTCGTTTCATGCCAATTGCCCTCAAATGCTCGGTTATTTGCTTGTATTCTACCATAGCCGCAGGTGCATGTGAACGCGCGCCGCACGATCCGTCAATCTTGCAGCGGCGACCACGACGGATCCGAACCGCCGTCCGGTGTCCGGACGGGCCGCAGGTTCCGCCCGGTGATGTCCACCGAATAGAGCATCGAACGCCCCTGCGCGCCCTGGCTTTCGCGGGTGAACATGATCACCCTGCCATTGGGCGCCCATGTTGGCCCCTCGTCCAGGAACGACGCGGTCAGCAGGCGCTCCTCGCTGCCGTCCACGCGCATCACGCCAATGTGAAAGCGTCCTTTGCTCTGCTTGGTAAAGGCGATCAGATCGCCGCGCGGCGACCAGACCGGCGTGCCATAGCGCCCCTGCCCGAAACTGATCCGCCGCGCCTCGCCGCCGCGCGCGGGCATGATATACAGCTGCTGCGTGCCGGAGCGGTCGCTTTCAAACACGATCTGCCGCCCGTCGGGTGAGAAACTGGGCGCGGTTTCGATCGAGGGCGCAGTGGTCAGACGGGTGCTTTTGCCGGATCCGATGTCCATCGCGTAGATGTCGGTATTGCCGCCCTGTGCCAGCGAATAGACAACTGTTTTGCCATCGGGCGCGAACCGGGGGGCAAAGCTCATGGTGCCGTCCTGGCTCTCCAGGACCCGCCGCTGCACCTTGCCCACGTCCAACACGTAGATGCGCGGAAATCCGCTCTCGTAGCTGGTGTAAAGCACCCGGTCGCCGGTGGGCGAGAACCGGGGCGCCAGCACGATGGAGGCGCTGTCCGTCAGGTACTGCACGTTGGCACCATCGTAATCCATGATGGCCAGCCGCTTGCGCCGGTCGTCCTTGGGGCCGCTCTCCGAGACAAAGACAACCCGGCTGTCGAAATACCCGCCCTCTCCGGTGATCCGGCTATAGACCGCGTCGGCCACCTTGTGCGCCATGCGCCGCCAGCCATCGGTCGATCCGACGAACTGCAGCCCGTTGCCCAGCTCGGCGCCGGAAAACACGTCCCACACCCGGAACCGCACCGTCAGCCGGTTGCCCGAGACGCTGACCGCGCCGGTGACCAGCGCCTGCGCGTTGATCGCCTTCCAGTCGGCGAACTGGACCGGCGCCTCGAAACTGTTGATCTTGCCGATATGGGCGCTGGCGGGGATCTCGCGGAACAGGCCGGTGCCGGCCAGATCGGCGGCGATCACCCGGCCCAACTGGCCGCTGACTTCGGAGGCGGCGGAATTGTCAGGCACGAAATCGGGCACCGCGAAGGGCAGCGGTTCGATCACACCCTCGGTGATCTCGATCCGCAAGGGGCCGGTCTGCGCGCTGGCCACGGATGCGCAGGCGGCGCAAACCGCCAGTATCATCAACAGGATCTGCTTCATCTCACTCGCATCCTTTCAGGATTGAATGTCATCTCAATATCACGCCAGTGGCCATATTTCTCCGCCGGCAGGTCATAGCCCCTGGTCCCGCAGCGGATGATCGCGCGCCGCGCGGCCTCAAAGGCTTGCCGCGCCGCGTCCGCACTGCCGCCGGAACTGGACAGCATCCGGATGGTTTCGATCCGGGGCGTGCCATTCTGCTCCATCGACACCGCGACAACCACCGTTGTCGCAATCGCCTCCGATGACAGCGAGCCCACGTTCCAGCAGGCCGAGACCGCGACCCGCAGATCCTCTTTCTCGCCCGCCGTCATCGGCGGCCCGGTCGGCGCCTGGTCCGCGCCGCCGCCCAGCGCGGCGGCCAGCGCGGCCTCGACCGCGCTCTGGGTCTCTGCCGGGGCCGGGTCCGGTGTCGGCGCAGCGGCGGTTTCGGTCTGCGTCTCGCGCGGCGGGCTCCGGCGCGCGGCGGGCCGGGCCGGTGGCCGCGGCGACTGTGAGGGTGCCAGAACGGCGCTCTCTTTCGCGTCCGGCACGATCCGGTCGGTAGCCTCTTCGGGCGCGGTCGCTTCCTGCACTTCCTGCGGGCTCTCCGCCCCCTCCTGCGGGGCGACCTCGGGGGCGACCTGCGGGTCGGGCTGCGCATCGGGCGGCGGCGGCGCGACCGGCTCCGGCGCGACCCGTTCGACAGGACGCGGGCGGGGGCGTGGCTGCGGCGGCTGCGGCTGGATCACCGGATCGGGCGCGGGCGGGGTCAGCACCGCGACGGTATCGGTCGCCTGCGTGTCCGGCACCGGCCGCTCCGGCAGCGGTTCCGGTGTCGGATCGGCCTCGGGCTGCGCCGCGGCATCCGGCACCACCGGGTCCGGGCGGGATTCGGGCGGCGTCGAGATCTCGGGCGCCTCCGGAGATTCGGAGGGCTGCTGCGGCGCCTCCGGCTCCACGGGCTCCATGGCAATCTCAGGCACACCGGTCCGCCCGGTCAGCGCGGCAAAATCCTCGGCCGTGATGACAGACACCTCCTGCACCTCGAACGGCAGGGGCTCAGAGCGGAACGCCCCCCCGAGAAACGCAGCGGCCAAAAGCCCGATGTGAGCGATGGCCGAGATTTTTGTGCCTGTCTGCACCCGGTCGCCTCACCCGTCGCCGTCCAGCGTCGGCCCGCCGGTATCGGTCACCAGTCCCACGTTCGAGAAACCGCCCGCGTTCAGCGCGCCCATCACCTGCATCACCTCGGCATAGGCGATCGCGCCATCCGCGCGCAGGAAAACGCGATCGGTTTTGCGTTCCGCCGCGATCGCACGCAGCTTGGCCACCAGCTCGCCCCGCGCCACCGTGGTGGTCTGGATCTGCACCGTGCCGTCCGCAGTGATCGTCACCGTCAGCGGCTCTTCCTGGTCGCCCGGCAGCGCATTCGCCGCCGTCTTGGGCAGCTCCACCGGCACCCCCACCGTCAGCAGCGGCGCGGCCACCATGAAGATGATCAATAGCACCAGCATCACGTCGACAAAGGGCGTGACGTTGATCTCCGCCATCGGCCGCGACTTGCTCCGCCGGTGCCTGCGGCGCCGTCCGCCGCCGGTGTCCGATGTCTGAACGCCCGCGCCCACGGCTCAGCTGTCCAGCTGGCGCGACAGGATGGTCGCGAACTCATCGGCAAAGGCTTCGTAACCCGCGATGATCCGGTCGCCGTCGGCACTCAGCTTGTTATAAAAAACTACCGCCGGAATCGCGGCCAACAGCCCCAGACCCGTCGCCAGCAGCGCCTCGGCGATGCCCGGTGCGACAACGGCCAGGTTCGTGTTTTGCTGCTCTGCGATCTCGATAAAGGCGTTCATGATGCCCCAGACGGTGCCAAAGAGACCCACGAAAGGCGCAGTCGATCCGACCGTCGCCAGCACCGGCAGCCCCTTTTGCAAGCGCTCGGCCTCCTTGTTGATCGCCACGTCCATCGACCGGTCGATCCGCGCCTGGGCCCCGGCGATCAACCCGCCGTCATTGCGGTGCGACCGCCGCCATTCGACCATCCCGGCGGCAAATATCTTTTCCGAGCTTCCCGAAGGCGTCGCCCCGATTTCCTCGAACAGCCCGTCCAGCGGCTCTCCCGACCAGAACGACTGGTCAAACGCCGCCGCTTCGCGCCGCGCGGCGCGATAGCTGATGTGTTTCTGAATGATGATCGACCATGCCCAGAACGAGGCGAATATCAGCAGCCCCATGACCAGTTTTACGATCAGCGTTGCGCGCGCAAAGAGGCCCCACAGGGAGAAATCTATCTCCTGCGCCAGCGCCAGAGTTTCTGCTTCCATCTGCCTGCTCTATGTTTTGGGCCGTATTCTTTCGGCCTTGAATGGCCGACAGAATACCGCAGTCCGCGCGCGATTGCCAATGATACCGCGCGTTTCAGGGGGTTTTCCGCAACAATGCGCGAATCTCTGCCGGCAAGCGGACCGGTTTGCCCGCCGCATTCATGCAAACCGCCTGCACCGTAGCCTTGAAAATCAGCGTATCGCCGCGCCGGACCAGTTGCGACATGGTCAGGCGGGCACCGCTCAGATTGACCATTTCCGTCTCGATGGTCAGCTCGTCCTCGAATTTCGCGGCCGCCAGATACTCGGCCTCCAGCTTGCGCACCACCCAGACGATGCCGGCCTCGCGCATGGCGTTCTGGTCATTGCCCAGCCGCCTGACCCAGTCAGACCGGGCGCGTTCAATGTAACGCAGATAGTTGGCGTGATAGACGATGCCGCCCATATCCGTGTCTTCGTAATAGACGCGGACATTAAATGTATGTTTCATATCGCAACCCCCAGCCGCGCCGCCAGCCGCAGCGCCGTGGTCGCATCGCGCGAAACCGGCGGCAGCACCGGATCATTGGCGGCCTTGAGAACCCCCGCGATCTCTGGCCGCAAAATGACCGTTTCGCCGGCGATCGCCAGCGGAGAGCGCTCGGCGAATGCCCGCTCCGACCACAGCAGCATGATCTGCGCCACTTGCGCCAGCGCCAGCGTCTCGGCCGGCATCTCGGCCAGCGCGCCCTGCATCCGCAGGAACACAAAGGCCGCCTTGATCGCCCCGGTATCGTCGAACCGGAACACCCGGTACTGGCTGGCGTCGCCCGCCTCCAGCCGCGCGACCAGCGACGCCAGGTCCGGCACCAGCCGGTCCAGGTCCGGCACCGCGAGCAGCTCCGACCATTCGCGGAAAAAGAACATCATGCAATTGCTGCCGAATTCCGGGTCGGTTTCGGCCAGATGATGGCCTGCCACCGCCGCCACCGCCTCGAACGCACCCTTGACCACGGACAGGGTCTGATCCTCAACGCCAAACACGATGGGAGCAATCGGCCGCCCCCAGCGGGCAAAGTGAAAATCGCCGTCCGCGCCGGAAAACAGCGCCAGAACATCGTCGGATGTCAATTCTGCTTGTGTCATGGCCCCGTCTTATCAAGCCTGCGAAACGGGGGCCATCCCGCGTTGTGTTCAGAAAATCATTTGACCAGCCCGCCCCGCACGGCCCAATCTCGTCGGCATTTCATTCAGGTTTCAGAGGGAGATGTTTTAAATGCCAAGTATTCTACAACTGCAGCGGATGGCCTATCGCGACATTGCCGATTCGCTCTTTCTCGGCGGCACCTCCATCACACCGGTGTCCGACAACGAATTCAGAACCCAGCTCGGCGCCATCACCATCGTCTTTTCCGGCACCGGGTTCGCCTATGACGCTGCCAATACCCTGACCGCCGGAACGCTGGACGAATACCGGGTGTATTCCGGCGCCGTGGCCATCGCGAACCAACAGGTGATCGTGTCGTCCAACTTCGATCTGCTCGATTTTGCCGAACTGAACGCCGCCTTCAACCTGTTCGACAGCGGCAACTGGCGCGCTGCGTCCCAGTTGGTCACGGCCAGCTGGACGGCCGAGTATTTCTCGCATACCAATTACTCCGGCGGCCCGCTCTACGGCTATCAGGGTGGCGACGGGCTGAACGGCGGGGTCGCCGACGACATCATCTTTGGCCGGGCGGGCGACGATGGCATCACCCTGAACGGCGGCGACGATTTCGGGTACGGCGGGCTTGGCAACGACCGGATCTATGGCCGCGACGGGCGCGACTGGCTGTTTGGCGGATCGGGCAACGACATTCTCTATGGCGACGACGGCAGCGACACGCTGGAGGGCGGATCGGGCAACGATTCGCTGTACGGCGGGCGCGACAACGACGTTCTTCTGGGCGGCTGGGGGGCCGATTACCTTGCCGGTGACCGGGGCGACGACACCCTGCGCGGCAACGGCAGCTACGACACCCTGCACGGCGGCACCGGAAATGACTGGCTCTTTGGCGGGGCGGACAACGACACGCTTTACGGCGAGAACAACGATGACCGGCTGATCGGCGGACACGGCGACGACTCCCTTTTTGGCGGGGCCGGGAATGACGTCCTGATTGGCGGCAGCGGCGATGACGACATGCGGGGCGGCGGCGGCCAGGACCGGCTGGTGTCAACGGGTGGCGACGACCGGCTCTCTGGCGGGACCGACACCGACACCTTTGTCATCCGCGCCTCCGCCGGGTCGCAAACCCGCATCGTCGATTTTCAGGACAACATCGACCGGCTGGTCCTGCGCGACTACGGATTCGCCAATGCCGCCGCTGCGATTGCCGCAGCCACCGACACAGTCGACGGACATGTCCGCTTCGATCTCGGCGGCGGGCAGGTCCTGCTGGTCACCGACATCACCGTGACCCAGCTGTCGGATGACATCCTGACCTAGAGCGGCCGCATCAGTCGAACAGCCCCGCCTGCCCCTTGGGCACCGGTTTGCCCAGGTGGGTCCAGGCCTTCTGCGCCAGCATCCGGCCCCGCGGCGTGCGCTGGATCAGCCCCTGTTGAAGCAGATAGGGCTCGATCACCTCTTCCAGCGCATCACGGCTCTCGCTCAGCGCCGCCGACAGCGTCTCGATCCCCACCGGTCCGCCGGAATAGCTTTCGGCGATCAACGTCAGGTATCGCCGGTCGGCCCCGTCGAGACCGAGGTGATCGACCCCCAGCCGGGTCAGCGCATTGTCGGCCAGCGCCCGCGAGATCCGTCCGCCGCCCTCGACCACGGCGAAGTCAACGACCCGGCGCAACAGCCGCCCGGCGATCCGCGGCGTGCCCCGCGCCCGGCGCGCAATCTCGCGCACGCCGTCGTCCTCGGCCGGGATGCCCAGCAGCCGCGCGTTGCGACTGACGATCTCGTGCAACTCCTCCACCGTGTAGAACTGCAACCGGGTCGGAATGCCGAATCGGTCGCGCAGCGGCGTCGTCAGCAGACCCATGCGCGTCGTCGCCCCCACCAGCGTGAACGGCTGCAGCTCGATCCGCACCGTGCGTGCCGCCGGCCCCTCGCCGATCACCAGATCCAGCTCGAAATCCTCCAGCGCCGGGTACAGCACTTCTTCGACCGCCGGGTTCAGCCGGTGGATCTCGTCGATGAACAGCACAT
>JBFHMM010000112.1:0-11880 GCA_041594355.1 Paracoccaceae bacterium
CGGCAGCGGCCGGGCACGGCCAAGGGGGTGATCTTTGTCACGCTGGAGGATGAGACCGGCGTGGTGAACGTGATCGTCTGGCGCAAGATCTACGAACGGTTCCGCCGGGCGGTGATCTCGGGGCGGTTGCTGCGGGTGACGGGCCGGTTGCAGCGGGCCCATTCGGTGACCCATGTGATCGCCGAGGAGATCGAGGACATCTCGGCGATGCTGGACCGGTTGCTGGTGCAGGAGCGGGCGTAAGGCCGAGGCTTTGCGCGGTGCCGGGATCTGCGGTATGGTGCCCGCAAAACACGACGCAAAACACGACGCAAAACACGACGCAGACCACCGCATAGCGACACCGTACTGGGGCCCGGGCATGACATTGATGCGTATTTCCTTCGGCGCTTTGGCGTTGTGCGCGCTTGCCGCCTGCGGCCCGTCGGTCATTGATCTGGCTGCGCTGACCGAACCGGACGTGACCCGGCAGAACCAGGTCGGGCCGCCGGGTGCGGAACCCGGCACATGCTGGGGCAAGCAGGTGACCCCGGCGGTGATCGAGACGGTCACCAACCAGGTGATGCTGCAACCGGCGCAGGTCATGGCCGACGGGACCGTCACCAGCCCGGCGATCTTCAAGACCGAGACCATGCAGCAAATCGTGCAGGAGCGGCGCGAGACATGGTTCCAGACCCCCTGCGCGGAGCAGATGACACCGGAGTTCATCGCCTCGGTCCAGCGGGCGCTGGCGGCGCGGTATCTGTACCGTGGTCCGGTGACCGGCGAGATGGATGCGCGCACCCGCGCCGCCGTGCGGCGCTATCAGGCGCCGCAGGGGCTGGATTCGGGCATCCTGTCGCTGGCCGCCGCGCGCAAGCTGGGGCTGGTCGCGGTCAATCAGCCGGGCTGAATGCCCGGTGCGGTTGCGGTTGTGGCTGCGGCGGTCGCGGTGCGCCGGCTATTTGCCGCCGGACCGTCCTGCCGCCGCGCTATTTCGATTTGAACAGCAGTCCCTGGGCGTCCTTGCTGACCTGAACGCCGCCGCGTTTCTCCAGCGCCAGCGCGCGGCCTCTCTGGACCGCGTCGCGCTGGCCGACCGACTCGACCCAGCGGGCGAAATGTGGCTTGTCCGAGATATCCTGCTCCTGGCGTTTCCACAGGTGCGCCCAGGGCCAGATCGCCATGTCGGCGATGGAATAGAAATCGCCGGCGACAAACTCCCGGTCCGCCAGCTGACGGTCCAGCACGCTATAAAGCCGCCCGACCTCGGCGCGGTAGCGGTTCTTGGCATAGGGCAGGTCCTGCGGCGGATCCATCAGCGGAGCATATAACAGAAAATGGTGCGCCTGTCCGGCCATCGGGCCGACCCCGCCCATCTGCCACATCAGCCATTGGTCGACGGCGATCCGCTCGCGTTCGGTCGCGCCGCAGAACTGGCCGGTCTTGCGGGCGAGGTATTGCAGGATGGCACCGGATTCGAAAATCGAGATCGGCGCGCCGTCGAGGCCGTCGGGGTCGGTGATCGCCGGCATCCGGTTGTTGGGCGCGATCTTCAGGAATTCGGGATCGAACTGGTCGCCGGCGGTGATGTCGATAAGGTGCAGTTCGTAGGGCAGCCCCATCTCTTCGAGGGCGATGGAAATCTTCCAGCCGTTGGGCGTGGGCCAGTAATAAAGGTCGATGGCGTCGGTCATGTCCCGCCTCCCTGTTGTTGCGGCGATCATCGCGGTTTGCGCGCGCGGGGCAAGGGGGCAAGCGGTAAACAGATCGCGATTCGGCATGAAAGGGGCGGGATGAGCGACCTGGACCGTAACAAGGCGAACGTAGTGGTCTTTTACGAGAGGATGTTCAACGACTGCGATCCGCGCATGGCGGGGGAGTGGCCGGGCGAGCGGGTCGACATCAAGCGGGTCATCGCCGAGGGCGATATGGTGGTGCTGCATTGCCACCAGCACTGGCCGGGCGGCGAGGACTATGCCGGGATCGACATTTTCCGTCGCGATGACGCCGGCCGCGCGGTGGGGCACTGGGACGTGCTCCAGGTGATGCCGACGCAATCGGCCAACCCCAACGGCATGTTCTGAACGCGTTGACCCCCGGCTGGGTTGACCCCTAGCTAGGATTCTGGGTCAGCCGCAGGCCACCGGGGCCTGCGGGCAGGGTGATGAGCCGCGACCAGCGCGGCGCAGGCGTGGCCGGCAGGCCGCGGCGCAGCGCGTCCAGTGGAAAGGCCGCGGGCCGACGCAGCAGGGCGCTGTACATCTGCAGAACGCCGGGGCGGGTGTAGGAGGACCAGTGGCAGATGCGCCGCTGGGGCGGGGCGACCGGCAGGCCGATCCGGTCGAGATGATCGAGCGTTCCGGGACAATCGAGCTGCAGCGTAACGATGCCGGGCCCGTCCAGGCCCTGGCCGATCGACCGGTCGCCGGGCCGTGGCGGGGTGATCAGCCGTTCGAAGAGGAAGTCGAAAGGGTCGTTTTCGCGGCTGGTGATGTTGATGAGCTCGGCGCTTTGCCCCGCCGGGGTGGTCAGAGCCACGGCGGTGCGCGAGCGGTAGCAGGCACCGGTCAGCGACACGATTCGGTTGACCGCGCCGGCGGGCAGGTGGTGCAGCGCCTCAAGCGCCACCTCGGTGCCCATGGAATGGGCCACGATATGGACGGGGCGGGTGGGCGCGAGCCGGTGCAGTTCGCCGATCACACGGGCCAGCACGCGGCCGGCGTCGCGGGCGCGGGCCTGTGCCGCCCACAGCGCGCCACGGGCGTTCCAGGCAAAGGCGATGCCGAGGCCTTCACCGTCGGGGTTGTGGTGGTCGGCGGCGGGCCGGTTGGCGCCGAAGCCGAGCGGGCGCGGCCAGGCGTCGGGCTGGGCGGCGGGGTGCAGCGACAGGATATGGCGGTGCGGACAGTGGCGGGCGTGGCCGGGTTCATATTTGTAGCCGTGGATCATCACGATGACCGGACCTGGGCCGCGGCCGAGGCGGTGCAGTAGGGGCCAGGCGGGCCGGGATGTTCCATGCAGTTGCGGGCTGCTTTCGACGCTATTGATCCTGATGACCGGCATGGCTGTGCCCCACACAAGATATTGTGTCTCTGCTATGGGGCGAGGCTATGACGGCAATATGAAAGCGAGGTTAAACCTGCGTGACGGTCGGTGTTTTGGCCCCCTTGCGGGCTGCAAACGCCATTGACGCGCGCGGGGCGGAGGAGTATCAGGCGGGTTGTGGCGATTTGTTACCGGATTGCGGGCCACGTTAAAGATTCCGCTAAAAGGTCAGGATGAAAGACCCCTTTCGCTTGGCCGCGTCTGGGGTTTTTTTGTGCCCGAATGGGGCCGGAGGATAAGATGAGCAAGACTTGGAATTCCCGTACCCGCGCCGTCCATGGCGGCATCCGCCGCAGCCAATATGGCGAAGTGTCGGAGGCGATTTTCCTGACGCAAGGCTTTGTCTATGACAGCGCCGAGGCCGCCGAGGCGCGGTTCATCGAATCGGGCGATGACGAGTTCATCTATGCCCGCTACGGCAACCCGACGGTGAAAATGTTCGAGGAGCGTATCGCCTCGCTTGAGGGGGCCGAGGATGCCTTTGCCACCGCGTCCGGCATGGCGGCGGTATCGGGCGCTCTGACCGCGATGCTGAAGGCGGGCGACCATGTGGTCTCGGCCAAGGCGCTATTCGGGTCCTGCCTCTATGTGCTGGAGGATGTTCTGACCCGGTTCGGGGTCGAGGTGACATTCGTCGACGGCACCGACATGGAGCAGTGGCGCGCGGCGGTCCGGCCCGATACCAAGGCGGTGTTTTTTGAATCGGTGTCGAACCCAACGCTGGAAGTCGTCGACATCCGCGCGGTGTCGCAGATTGCCCATGAGGTCGGTGCGCTGGTGCTGGTCGACAACGTCTTTGCCACGCCGGTGTTCTCGGATGCTATCGCGCAGGGGGCCGACGTAGTGATCTACTCTGCCACCAAACACATCGACGGGCAGGGGCGGACGCTGGGCGGGGTGATCCTGGGCACCCGCGAGTTCATCCGCAAGACGTTGGAACCCTACATGAAGCACACCGGCGGCTCGATGAGCCCGTTTACGGCCTGGGTGATGCTGAAGGGGTTGGAAACGTTAAGCCTGCGGGTCAATGCGCAGGCGGAAAACGCGCTGTGCACCATCGAGGCGGTGCGCGAGCATCCCGCGCTGGTGCGCGCGATCTATCCCGGCCACCCGAGCCATCCGCAGCACAACCTGGCATTGGCGCAGATGGAGAAGGGCGGTACGGTGATCTCGTTGGACCTCAAGGGCGGGCAGCCGGCGGCGTTTACCTTTCTGAACGCGCTGAAGATCGGCAAGATCTCGAACAACCTGGGCGACGCCAAGACCATCGTCACCCATCCCGCGACCACCACCCATTCGCGGCTGACCGAGGAGCAGCGCGCCGAACTGGGTATCACGCCGGGGCTGGTGCGGGTGTCGATGGGGATCGAGGACACCGAAGACCTGATCGGCGACATCGGTCAGGCGCTGGATAGCACGCTGACCGGATAGGGTGCGCTATGGCGGCGGGCGCCAAGAGTGATCTGGTACCGAAATTTTCGCATAACAGAGTTATCTGTTGGAAACGAGGTGCCCGTCACCCTATCTTGAGCGGTGCGGCGGACAAGCGGAGGACGCGCAGCGATGAATATTTTCAGCCGGGACATGGACCGGGCCCCGGACCGGGACGAGGCGGATGCCGCGCTCAAGCTGCTGCGGGCCTGGGCGCAATCCGCGTCCGAGACCGAGATCGCCACGCTGGACCCGGCGATTGCCCGTCTGCTGCCCGATCGCGCGGTGGCCAATTATCCGGATCTGTCGCGCAGCTATCCCGAGGAATTCACGGTCGACGCGGCCTACAAGGCCGGGTTGCCGGACCTGCAAAACGGACCCGCAAGCCTGATCCGGGGCGCCAGCCGGCAGATCCAGCACGTGGGTATT
The DNA here is from genome assembly GCA_041594355.1 of Paracoccaceae bacterium. Lineage (GTDB taxonomy): Bacteria > Pseudomonadota > Alphaproteobacteria > Rhodobacterales > Rhodobacteraceae > JAIUZI01. Next base: position 4,948 of record JBFHMM010000112.1, read on the forward strand.
TCCAACTTTCGCCTGCCGATCCGGTTTCACACCCGCGACGGCGATGACCTGACGCTGGAAACCAGCGTTACCGGGTCCGTCAGCCTGGAGGCCGACAAGAAGGGCATCAACATGTCCCGGATCATGCGGTCATTCTACAAGCATGCCGAGCGCACCTTTAGCTTCGAGGTGATCGAGGCGGCGCTGGATGACTACATCAGCGATCTGGACAGTTTCGATGCGCGGATCATGATGCGGTTCTCCTTTCCCATGAAGGTGGACAGCCTGCGGTCGGGCCTGGCCGGGTACCAGTATTACGACATCGCGCTGGAACTGGTGGAGCAGGGCGGCGAGCGGCTGAAGATCCTGCATCTGGATTATGTCTACAGCTCCACCTGCCCCTGTTCGCTGGAGCTGAGCGAACATGCGCGGGCGTCGCGCGGGCAGCTGGCGACGCCGCATTCGCAGCGGTCGGTGGCGCGGGTGTCGGTGGTGCTGGATTGCGACGCGCAGTGCCTGTGGTTCGAGGACCTTATCGACGCCTGCCGCCGGGCGGTGCCGACTGAAACCCAGGTCATGGTCAAGCGCGAGGACGAACAGGCCTTTGCCGAGTTGAACGCGGCCAATCCGATTTTTGTCGAGGATGCGGTGCGGCTGTTTTGCGCGGAACTGCAGGCCGAACACCGGATCGGTGATTTCCGGGTGATAGCGAGCCACCAGGAGAGCCTGCACAGCCACGACGCGGTCAGCCTGCTGACCGAGGGGCCGACGTTCGAGCAGGCGAGTCTGGATCCGCGCCTTTTTGCCTCGCTGATTCACCACGGCTAAGCGGGCGGCGGCGCGGCCCTGCCGCGGCGTTGATGCGCGGTCGTCGCGTGTTTGTTGCATCAAAACAGGGGCTTCTGGCCGAAATCAGCCGCAATTGCCGCACTGCAGCATTTTGTGCTGCGTCCGCGTGGTAATTGCGCTATACTGAGTTTTATCAAGCAGCAGGCCCCTTGTTGGCATGGTCATCATGTCCGCCGGGGTCCACGGAGGCCGCCCAAGATGCCAGCCGTCAGTGATACCAGACAGAATGAACTTGCCCGCCTGTGGTGGACCGTGGCCCATACGCTGAGTGACAGCCAGCAAGTGATTGCCATGCGTTTGCTGGGGTTTACTGGCCTGTGGTCTGTGCCATCCAGCGAACCGCAACAGATGCTCAGTGAAAAGGGTCCGGCCTGTATCGAGGCCGCGATCTCGGGCGCGATGTCCGCGCTCAGGGGGCACGCGCCGGAGCGGGTGATGCTGGCAACGATCGATCCGATTTCCGACAAAGCCCGCGCGAATCGCGCCCGTCTGGCCAGTCGCGGCATGCGGATCTTTGGTGGCTGACGTAGCGGGTCCGGCGCAAGGTGGCCGGACCGCCCATGCAATTCCATACGACGGAGTAGACACGATGACCCCGATTACGAACCCCATTGAACTACAGGCCGCCGCGCTGCGTCTGGCCGGATTCGCCGTATCATCACATATTCGGCTGCTGGAAGCGGTCGCGCGGGCCACGATCGAAGGCCCGGTGCGCCATGCCCAGGCGTTGCATGCCGCAGCGGGGCTGCCGCCGGTGCTGATGCCCTTTCCGCTGATGCCGCCCGAAGAGAACGACGCGCCAGAGAACGACGCGCCAGAGGACGACGCGCCAGAGGACACGGTGCCCGAGACCGCCGCCAGCGCCGAGGCCGCGGTGGCCGCGCCTGCCGTTGCCCCGGCGAAACCCGCGCCGACCCGGAAGCCGGCCGGCAAGGCAGTTGCCAAGCCCGCCGCAGAGCCGGCCAAGGTGGCACCTGCTGCGGCGGAGCCGAAGGTCGCCCCGACAAAACCAGCTTCGGCCAAACCGGCCCCGGCTGCTGCCGCACCGGCGGCTAAGGCGGCCTCGAATCCCGCCCCGAAACCGGCTGCGGCGGCAACTGTGGACGCGCCGACAGCGGCCCCGAAACCGCGCCGACGTTCAACACCTGCGGCTAAACCGGCGGCGAAACCCGCCGCGCCCGAGGCGGCGGCCAAAACCCCGACCAAAACCCCGACCAAAACCCCGGCCAAAGCCCCGGCCAAACCGCGTGCCCGCCGTTCGCGCGCGCCCTCCACCCCGCCAGGCCTGCCGGACACGAAAACCACGAGCGAAAGCTGAACGCCGGTCCGGGGGCGGGTGCCGGGCGCTGGTGGCTTGACAGTCCGGGCGCGCCGCGCCAACGCTGCGGCTCATGATTGACCCGCGTCCCGTCGGATATGTGATTGGCCTGCTTGTCGCGCTGCTGGGCGTCACGATGGTGTTTCCGCTGTTGGCGGACATCATCGAGGGACGCGGTGAGTGGCCGGTGTTCCTGGAAACCGGGATCATCACCATTCTGGCGGGCGGGCTGACCGCGCTGAGCTGCGCCAACAGCCCGCGCGACGGGCTGTCGATCCAGCAGACTTTCCTGCTGACCACCGGGGTCTGGGCGGCGCTGCCGGTGTTTGGGGCCTTGCCGCTGATGCTTGGGGCGACCGAGCTGCGGTTCGTGGACGCCTATTTCGAGGCGATGTCGGGGCTGACGACAACCGGGTCGACGGTGCTGTCGGGACTGGATGACATGCCCATGGGGCTGCTCTTGTGGCGCGGGATCCTGCAGTGGCTTGGGGGCATCGGGATCATCGTCGTGGCGATGGTGTTCCTGCCCGAGCTGCGGGTCGGCGGCATGCAGATCTTCAGGTCCGAAGCTTTTGACACCATGGGGAAAATTCTGCCGCGCGCCACCGCGATCGCGGGCCAGATCTCGATCATCTACGTCGCTTTGACGGCGGTTTGCCTGATCACCTACCTTGGTCTGGGGATGAGCTTTTTCGATGCGCTGGTGCATGCGTTCACGACGATCTCGACCGGCGGGTTTTCCAATTATGATGCCTCCTTCGGGACGTTTTCGGGGCTTCCCGAATACGCCGCGTCGATTTTCATGATCCTCGCGGCACTGCCTTTCGTGCGCTACGTGCAGATGGTCAACGGCCATACCACGCCTTTGTTCCGCGACAGCCAGGTGCGGGCGTTCATCGGTACGGTTGCGGTTCTGGTTCTGGTCACCTCGCTGGTGCTGACCTCGATCTTTCCGCATCATTGGGAACAGGCGCTGCGGGAGGCGCTGTTTAATATCACTTCGATTATCACCGGCACCGGTTATGCCAGCGTCGATTACATGATGTGGGGCAGTTTCCTGATCACCCTGTTCTTTTTCATCGGTCTGGTCGGCGGTTGCGCGGGGTCGACGGCCTGTTCGGTCAAGATCTTCCGTTACCAGATCCTGCTGTCCTCGATTCGTTCCCAGATGCACCGGATCCGGACCCCCAGCGGTATTTTCACACCCCGGTTCGAGGGCCGTCCGGTCGGCCCCGACGTGATGAGTTCGGTGATCTCGTTCTTTGTGTTTTTCGTGGTCTCGCTAGGGATCTTTTCCTGGGGGTTGGCGATGACAGGGCTGGATTTCACCACCTCAGTGTCCGGCGCGGCGACGGCGCTGGCCAACATCGGGCCGGGGCTGGGCGACCAGATCGGCCCGTCGGGCAATTTCGCAGGCCTCAACGACGCGGCCAAATGGATGCTGACAGCGGCAATGCTGATCGGGCGGCTGGAAATCCTGTCGGTCTATGTGCTGTTCACGGTGCAGTTCTGGCGCGCGTGAGCGGGCAAGAGGACGCCGCCCCTCGTGGAAAATGCGGACATTTTCAACGTTCCCCGGAGTATCGGACAAGAGATATAAGGGGGCGGGCCCGCAGGGCGGGTCAGCGGCCCTGGACCACCATCAGTTCGCCCACGTTTTCGCGTGTGATGTATCCCAGCATCTGGCCGGCTTCGGTGCACACGGCGATGGCCGGGGCCCCGTCGTGCAGGGTGGCGAGCACAGTTTCCAGCCCGGTGGCGAGGGCGACGCGGGGGATGTCGGCGGTCATGATCGCGGTCACCGGGCGGGTGCGGGGGGCATCGTGGGCCAGCGCTTCGAACAGGGCGGCGCGGGTGACAAAGCCAAGCAGGGCGCCGTCGCCGTCGAGCACCGGGAATTCATGCTGGGTGGTGCGGATCAGGGTGGTGGCCGCCGTTGCGACGGTGTCCTGCGGCGCCAGGCTTTCGTAGCGGGTGATCATCGCGTCGCGCGCCATCAGCCGCCGGGCGACGGAGCGCATGGCGACATCCTGGCTTTCGGCATTGGCGGCGACGAAGACGAAAACCGCGATCAGCACCAGCACCGGGTTGCCGGAACTGAGCCCGGTGAAGCCCAGGAAGAAGGCCACGATCTGTCCGGCTGTCGCGGCGGCGCGGGTGGCGGCGACGCGGTCCATGCGCAGGCACAGCAGCGCCCGCAGCACCCGACCGCCGTCCATAGGGAAGGCGGGGATCATGTTGAACAGCGCCAGGAACAGGTTGACCACGGCCAGCCGATGCAAAAAGCCGGCCGATGTCTGATCGAGATCGGTCAGCGCCAGCGATGTCTTGGCGCCGAAGGCGGCCAGCACCGCCCAGATCGCCACGTTGACGGCCGGACCGGCCAGCGCGACGGCGATTTCCTCACTGGGTTTCTCGGGCATCCGTTCCAGCCGGGCCAGCCCGCCGATGGGCAGGAGCGTGATGTCCGGCGTCTTGATCCCGTAGCGCCGGGCCATCAGCGCGTGGCCGAATTCATGGGCCACGACACAGGCGAACAGCGCCAGCACAAAGGCGATGTTGACCATAGCCCCGGCCCAGCCGGAGGTGCCGTAGGCGGCAAAGCCGATCCAGGCGAGCAGCAGGAAGAAGGTGATATGAACCCTGAGTTCGGATCCCAGCAGGCGGCCAAGTGAGAACGACCATGTCATCTGTCATGTCTCCCCTTCCCTTGTGGCATGGTCTCAGAACGGGATTTCGTCGTCGTCGATGTCCTGAGAGGCCGGGCCGCGTCCGCCGCCCTGTCCGCCGCCGTAGGGGTCGCCCTGCGGGCCGCTGTCGTAGCCGCCGCCGTAGCCGCCGCCGCTCTGGCTGCCGCCATAGCCTCCCGGGCTGCCGCCGCCTTCGCCGCGACCGTCCAGCATCGTCAGGGTCGAGCCGAAGCCCTGTAGGACGACTTCGGTCGAATAGCGGTCCTGGCCCGACTGGTCCTGCCATTTGCGGGTCTGCAACTGGCCCTCGACATAGACCTTGGAGCCCTTGCGCAGATATTGCTCGCAGACGCGGACCAGACCTTCGTTGAAGATGGCGACGGAGTGCCATTCGGTGCGCTCGCGCCGTTCGCCGGTGTTGCGGTCTTTCCAGGTCTCGGAGGTGGCGATGCGCAGGTTGCAGACCTTTCCGCCGTTCTGAAAGGTGCGCACCTCGGGATCGCGGCCCAGGTTGCCGATGAGAATGACTTTGTTGACTGATCCGGCCATGCTGTTCCCCGTCTTGTCCGACTGTCGTGTTTTTCCGGCGACCGAATCCGGCGCCGGTGGTTCGCGGCAGACTATACGCCCCACGCCCGGGTTGAAACATGGTATCGGCGGGCGGGGCGGGAAATCCGGGCGGCGAGCGGGAGCGGCGGCAATCTGCCAGTGTGGTTTTCAATTGTGGACAGGATCGGTATAGTGCGGCGCGAGGATGTTTGGGCTGGATCTGAGAGCAGTGCGCAGGCTTGCAGGTTATGTTGTGGTTCTGTCGATGGGACTGGGGTCGGCCGCCACGGCCGACATGTTTTCGGACAAGAGCCGGCGGCAGATGTTCAAGTCGCAGGCGCGGGTTCTGGACAGCCGGGCGTCGTCGCAATACGCCAATTCCATTCGTCTGCAGCCGCCGTCGATCCATACGCCGTCGAAATGGGGCGCCTTGCCCTATACCGGGAAGTATCGCGGGAAATACCTGCATATGGCGCGCGATGCGGCGCGGCGGCACAATGTGCCGGAGGATCTGTTTCTGCGGCTGGTGCAGCAGGAATCGAACTGGAACCCGACGGCCAAGTCCAACAAGGGCGCGCTGGGGCTGGCGCAACTGATGCCGGCGACGGCCAAGTCGCTGGGGGTGGACCCCAAGGACCCCTATGAAAACCTCGATGGCGGGGCCCGGTACCTGTCGACCCAGTACCGCAAGTTCAAGTCCTGGCGGCTGGCGCTGGCGGCCTATAACGCGGGCCCAGAGGCGGTGTCGAAGCACAATGGCATCCCGCCGTACCGCGAGACCCGCAATTATGTCAAAAAGATCTGGGGCGGCTGAGTCGCTGTAATGGCAGGGTTTTCTTGATTGAAATCAATCCCTGACTGATTAACTTTGGTATGGAGCGGTGGTGCAAGACCGGAGATTCCCGTGCGCCAATCGCTTCCTGCCCGCCGCCGCCTGTCTGCCGCCCTGACGGCCTTGGTTCTGCTGTCGGCGCTGCCGGACGGGGCGGATGAGGTTGCGTTTGACACGCTGGATGTTCTGGGCGAGGCGCTGTTTTTTGACACCAGCCTATCGCGGAACCGCAGCCTGTCCTGCGCCACCTGCCACGACCCCGGAACCGCCTTTACCGACCCGCGCGAGACCGCCGTGGGGCGCGTGGTTTCGCTGGGGGATGACGGGGAATCGCTGGGTGACCGCAGCGCGCCAAGTGCGGCCTATGCCGCTTTTACTAAGCGATTTCATAAGGATAGAGAGGGGTGCTGGATCGGCGGTACGTTCTGGGACGGGCGCGAGCCGGATCTGGAGGGGCGGGCGGCCCGCCATTAAACCCGATCGAGATAGGCATGCCGGACAAGGCCGCGGTCGTCGCGCGGCTGCGGGAAAAACCCGATTATGTCGCCTCGATGACGGGGCTGTTCGGACCGCAGGTGTTCGACGATGCCGAGACCGCCTATGGCACCATGACGCGGGCGATTGCCGCCTAAGAACGCACACCCGATTTCGCGCCGTTCGACAGCAAATACGACCGCTACCTGAGGGGCGAATACCAGCTGGCCCGCGACGAGGAA
>JBFHMM010000113.1:0-11726 GCA_041594355.1 Paracoccaceae bacterium
CCTTCGGCATATTGGGCTGCATGGCGCTGGTGCTGGTGACCGACCGGCTGGTCTATCGGTTCTACCGCGAGCAGAAGGCCAAGCCGGTGATCCTGGTGATCGTGTCGATGGGGGTGATGTTCATCACGAACGGACTTGTGCGGTTCATCATCGGGCCCAATGATCAGCGCTTTGCCGATGGCGAACGGTTCATCATTTCCGCACGCGATTTCAAGGCGATGACCGGGCTGAACGAGGGGCTGGCGATCAAGACCACGCAGGGCATCACGGTGATCACGGCGGTGATCGTGGTGGCGCTGCTCTTTTGGTTCCTGAACCGGACCCGCACGGGCAAATCGATGCGGGCCTATTCCGACAACGAGGATCTGGCGCTGTTGTCGGGGATCAACCCCGAGCAGGTGGTGATGTATACTTGGCTGATCGTGGCAGCGCTGGCGACGGTGGCTGGCGTGCTTTACGGGCTCGACAAGTCGTTCAAACCCTTTGTCTATTTCCAGCTGCTGCTGCCGATATTCGCCTCGGCCATCGTGGGCGGTCTGGGCAGCCCGGTGGGCGCTATCGCGGGCGGCTTTGTCATCGCCTTTTCCGAGGTGACGATCACCTATGCGTGGAAAAAGGTGCTGGGGTATCTGGCGCCCGAGGGGCTGGAGCCCGAGGGGTTGGTGCAACTGCTGAGCACCGATTACAAATTCGCGGTCAGCTTTGTCATTCTGCTGATCGTGCTGCTGTTCAAGCCCACAGGTCTTTTCAAGGGGAAATCGGTATGAGCGCGTCTGTGAAAAAATCGCTTTTGTTCGTGCTGGTCGCGGCGATGATCGCGATTTCGGGGTTCATGCAAAGCTGGAACACGGCATTGCTGGTGATCAACATGGGGCTGATTTCGGCGATCATGGCCATCGGCGTGAACCTGCAGTGGGGCTTTGCCGGGCTCTTTAACGTCGGTATCATGGGGTTTGTCGCGCTGGGTGGGCTGGCGGTCGTGCTGGTGTCGATGCCGCCGGTGACCGAGGCCTGGGCCGCAGGTGGCCTGGGGGTGATCCTGGGTCTTTTGCTAGGCGCGGCGACGGTGGTCGCGGCGGTGATGGTGCACAACCGGCTGCCCAGGGGGCGGGCGCGCGGGCTGGCGATGCTGGCGATCCTGATCGGCGGGTTTTTCGTGTTCCGCGCGGTGTTCGATTCCGGCGTGGCGGCGGTGGAGGCGGTGAACCCCGCCGGCACCGGGTACCTGGGCGGACTGGGGTTGCCGGTGCTGCTGGCCTGGCCAGCGGGCGGGGCGCTGGCGGCCGGCGCGGCCTGGCTGATCGGCAAGACGGCGCTTGGGCTGCGATCCGATTACCTGGCCATTGCGACGCTGGGGATTGCCGAGATCATCATTGCGGTGATGAAGAACGAGGACTGGCTGGCGCGCGGGGTGAAGAACGTGAACGGGCTGCCGCGCCCCCTGCCTTATGAGATCGACCTGCAGAGCGATCCGGGCTTTATCGAGCGGGTGACGGGGCTGGGGCTGGATCCGGTAACGGCCTCGACGCTTTACGTGAAGCTGGGGTATGCGGTGCTATTCCTGGTGGTGCTGCTGGTGATCCTGTGGATGGCGCAGATGGCGCTGAAGAGCCCCTGGGGCCGGATGATGCGCGCCATTCGCGACAACGAGGTGGCGGCGGAGGCCATGGGCAAGGACGTGACGCGCAGGCATCTGCAGGTCTTTGTGCTGGGGTCGGCCATCTGCGGGATCGCAGGGGCGATGATGACCACGCTAGACGGGCAGCTGACACCGGGCAGCTATCAGCCGCTGCGGTTCACATTCCTCGTGTGGGTGATGGTAATCGTGGGCGGATCGGGCAACAACTTTGGCGCGGTGCTGGGGGCGATGCTGATCTGGTTCCTCTGGGTGCAGGTCGAACCGATCGGGCTGTGGCTGATGCAGCTGATCACCAGCGGCATGGCAGAGGGCAGCGCGTTGAAGAACCACCTTCTGGACAGCGCCGCGCATATGCGGCTGCTAACGATGGGCGTGATCTTGCTTTTGGTGCTGCGGTTCAGCCCGCGAGGGCTGATCCCGGAGACGTGAGACGGTGGCCGGAATTTTTTGAAAATTCCGGTCCGTTTTCTTTGAAAGAAAACGGCATCGCGGCGATGCCGAGATGCCTTCGGAAAGGATATTTTCGAACAGAAGAAGGTGAGAGCGAGCGCGGTGCGCCGCAGGCGCGCCGCCCGGCCCAACCGGCATTGCCGGGCGGGAGCCCCCGCTTCGATTCCTGCTCGTGGTTGCGGGTCAGGCGGATCCGGGTGCCTTTAACTGGCCACTGCGCTGTTCGCTTTTTGCATCGTTGTCACCGTGTCGGCGGCGAGCATCGGGTTGGTGAGGGCGCCCGAGAAAAAAGCCTCGGAGGTGCCGATCGCCATTGAGCCTGCCACAGCGGATTCATCGTCGGGCGCTTCCATGATGGCGATCCCGTCGTCCTTGCCGAGCGCGAAGCAAAGGTTGTGCAGGCTCACCCCCAGCGCGGCCATCAGCGGTTTGACCGCTTCGCCCCGGGTCTGCGGGTTGCCGGCCTTCGCCTTGAGCGAGGCGGAGGTATAGCTGGCGGTGAACCGGTAATGTGGCTTGGAATGCTACCTTTTGGCGTTGGGCAAAAGCGGGTTGCCACCGGGGTTCGCGCGACTCATCGGGTTGGCTTGATCCTTTCGTCCGGAGGTCGGGCGGTAGCGACCGCATCCCGGCGACTGTTGTCCGGGATGGGGCGGCATACCACAGGTTCAACGGCCTTTGAACAGCCCGCCCAGGATGCCTCGCACGATGCGGCGGCCGGTGGTGCCCTTGAGCTCCTTGATCACTGCCTCGGTCATGGCGGAGCCGAAGGTGTCGGTCTGCCGGCGAGTGGTGGATCGCGAGACCCGGCTGCCGGTGTAGCGGCGGGCGGTGTTGTATTCGCGGGCCATGGGTTGCGGGGCCGCCTCGGCCTCGAGTTCCGCCGCCTCGGCGGCGCGGGCGGCGTCTTCGGCGCGTTTGGCGAGGATCTCGTAGGCTGATTTACGGTCGACGGGCGTGTCGTATTTGCCGGCCATATCGGAGCTGTTCAGCAGCGCCTTGCGTTCGGCGCCTGTGATCGGGCCCAGTTGCGATGACGGCGGGCGGATCAGGGTGCGTTCGACCACGCCGGGCACGCCCTTTTTCTGCAGCATCGAGGTCACCGCCTCGCCGACGCCGACATCGCGGATGGCGTCTTCGGTCGAAAAGCGCGGGTTGGGCCGGTAGGTTTCGGCGGCGGCGCGCAGGTTCTTGCGGTCGCGCGCGGTAAAGGCGCGCAGCGCGTGCTGGATGCGGTTGCCGAGCTGGCCGAGGATGTCTTCGGGTATGTCGCCGGGGCTTTGGGTGACGAAGTAGACGCCGACGCCCTTGGACCGGATCAGCCGAGCCACCTGTTCGACCTTGTCGACCAACGCCTTGGGCGCATCGTCGAACAGCAAGTGCGCCTCGTCGAAGAAGAACACCAGTTTCGGTTTCTCCGGGTCGCCGACCTCGGGCAGTTCTTCAAAGAGTTCGCTGAGCAGCCACAGCAGAAATGTGGCGTAGAGGCCGGGTGCGGCCATCAGCTTGTCCGAGGCAAGGATATTGACCACCCCGCGCCCCTGCGCATCGCGGCGCATCAGGTCGGCGAGGTCGAGCGCGGGTTCGCCAAAGAGCTTGTTTGCGCCCTGGTTTTCGATCACCAGCAGCCGGCGCTGGATGGCGCCGATGGAGGCGGTGGATATATTGCCGTAGCGCAGGCTGAGGCTGGCGCGGTTTTCGCCGACCCAGACCAGCAGCGCCTGCAGGTCCTTGAGATCGAGGAGCGGCAGCCCCTCTTCGTCGGACAGGCGGAAGGCGATGTTCAGGATGCCCTCCTGCGCCTCGGAAAGATCAAGCAGCCGGGCCAGCAGCAGCGGGCCCATTTCGGCCACCGTCGTGCGCACCGGGTGGCCCTGTTCCCCAAAGAGATCCCAGAAGGCGACCGGGAAGGCGGCATAGGAAAACGCATCAAAGCCGATGGTGGCGGCGCGGTCCATGAAGGGCTGGTGCAATTTGTGGTCGGGCGATCCGGCGCGGGCCAGGCCCGACAGGTCGCCCTTGACGTCCGACAGGAACACCGGCACGCCCGCGGCGCTGAAGCCTTCCGCGAGGATCTGCAGCGTCACCGTTTTGCCGGTGCCGGTAGCGCCCGCGATCAGCCCGTGGCGGTTGGCGTAGCCCTGCGACAAAAACTGAGGTGTGCCATAGGCTTCACCGCCGCCGCCGATAAAGAGTCCTTTGTCCATAACTGGTCCTTGTGCCCGTTTTGCCCTGCGTTTCGGCCTGACCATACAAAGTTAACCTTTGGCTGCGATAGTCCTTAATGTTCGCTGCCGGGCCTTCCGGATGGCGGACAGACTTCCTCCCTGTCAGACTGACCGTGCCTTCGGGCACGGTTTTTTTCCGTTCAGGCCGCCGTATCGGCGGGATCGGTTTAGAACCGTTGTTTCCAAATAAATTTTCGGGAATCTAGTTGACCCGGCCCATGCCCTTTCGTAACGTTCGGGCATAACTAGGTCGGCCAGTCCGACGGGGAGAAGCAAATACGAAGGGAACCCCACCGGGGGTTCCCTTCTTCGTTTGTGCGTTTTGCCCTTGTTTACCAGCGATCTTGCGGGTGGACGGCGGAAAGCGGAGCATGGGCGCGGAGCCCGCGCCGATTGCCACTGACACCGTCGCGCGACCATGCTAGAGCGGTGTCAGGCAGAACAGTACAAAGAGACATTCATGTTCAAATCCCTTCTTCCCCTGTCCGCACTGGCGTTCGGCGCCGTTGCGACCACGGCATTGGCACAGGACACCGCAACCGGCGAGACCCCGGCCGAGGCCCCCGCGGCATCGGACCAGCTGTTGGACCTGGGCCAGCCGGTTGGTGACGGCCCGCAACTGGGCGAGCGTTATGCCAAGTCCGAACATGGGGACTGGACCCTGGCCTGTATCAAGACCGAGGCGGAGACCGATCCCTGTTCGCTGCTGCAGATCCTCAAGGACGAGACCGGAAACCCGGTGGCCGAGGTGTCGCTGTTCCGCCTGGAAGGCGGCGGCCAGGCGGTGGCGGGCGCGACGGTGATCGTGCCGCTGGAGACCCTGCTGCCGGCGCAGTTGACGGTGTCGGTCGACGGGGCACCGGGCAAGCGCTATGGCTATTCGTTTTGCAACCCGATCGGCTGCATTGCCCAGATCGGGCTGACGGCCGAGGACATCGAGGCGTTTAAGAAGGGCAACGCGGCGACCGTGTCGCTGGTGCCCGCGCCCGCGCCCGACCAGCGGATTTCGCTGCCGATGTCGCTGAAGGGGTTCACTGCGGGTTACGAAACGGTGGATGTGGTCAGCAACAACTGACCCCTTCGGCGGATCGGAGAAACGCGAACACCGGGCCATGACGGTCCGGTGTTTTTCGTTGCGCGGACGGGATCAGACCCGACGCAGGGCCAGCACCGCGTTCAGGCCGCCGAATGCGAAGGCGTTGGAGAGCGCCACGTCGATCCGGGCCTCGCGGGCCACGTTCGGGACCACGTCGAGCGCGCATTCGGGATCCGGTTCCTCGTAGCCGATGGTGGGCGCGATGACGCCGTCGCGCAGCGCCATGATGCAGGCCAGCAGTTCCACTGCGCCGGTGCCGCCGATCAGGTGGCCGTGCATGGATTTGGTGGACGAGATCATCAGATTGTCGGCATGGGGCCCGAAAACATCGGCGACAGCGGCGCATTCGGTCTTGTCGTTGGCCGCCGTGCCGGTGCCGTGGGCGTTGATATAGCCGACCGTGTCGCGGTTGAGGCCGGCATCGGCCAGCGCCCCGGCCATGGCGCGTGCCGCGCCCTGTTTCGACGGCATCACGATGTCGGAGGCGTCCGAGGACATGGCATAGCCGACGACCTCGCAGAGGATCTCGGCGCCGCGTTTGCGGGCGTGTTCGTATTCCTCGAAGACGAAGACACCGGCGCCTTCGCCCTGGACCATACCGTTGCGGTTGGCGGAGAACGGGCGGCAAGCGTCCTTGGACATCACCCGGAGCCCTTCCCAGGCCTTGACCCCGCCAAAGCAGAGCATCGATTCCGAGCCGCCGGTGACCATCGCCGGGGCCATGCCCGAGCGGACCATGGCAAAGGCCTGCGCCATGGCGTGATTGGAGGACGCGCAGGCGGTTGAGACGGTAAAGGACGGCCCCTTGAGGTTGTATTCCATCGACACATGGCTGGCGGCGGCGTTGTTCATCAGCTTGGGCACGACAAAGGGATGCACCCGGTTCTTGCCGTCCTCGTAGACGCTGCGGTAATTGTCGTCCCAGGTGGAGACGCCGCCACCGGCGGTGCCCAGCACCACGCCCGAACGCGCGGCGTCATCGCCGATGAATTCGATACCGGCCTGTTCGATGGCCTCTTTCGCGGCGGTCAGGGTGAATTGGGTGAACCGGTCATAGAGGGTCATCTGCTGACGGTTGAAGCGGCCTTCGGCCTCGAACCCGTGGACCTGGCCGCCGATCTTGATCGCCAGCCGGTCGACATCGCGGAAATCCAGCTCGCCGATTCCGCAACGGCCCTCGCGCATGGCCTCGAAAGTGTCGGGCACCGAGTGGCCCAAGGCGTTGATGGTACCGGCCCCGGTGATGACGACCCGTTTCATGCGTTCAGTCCCGGCCTGAGGGTGTCACGATGCTTTCTCGGACACGAGTTTTTCGATTCCGGCAATGATCGTGGCGACGTTGGAAATGTCGAAATCGCTCTGCTCGGGCTCATTGGCATTGAAGGGAATTGTGATGTCGAATTCCTCTTCGATTGCGAAGATGCTTTCGACAAGGCCAAGGCTGTCGATTCCGAGAGCTTCGAGCGTGCTGTCCGGGCTGACGTCGGACGGTTCCAGAACCGCTTGTTCCGCGATGATAGAAATGACCTTGTCCTGGATGCTCATTGTGGTCCTCTGTTTCGCTGACTTGCGGCTGATTTACTCGGTCAGACCCGCTTTGGAAACCGCCTTTTTTACCGCGTCCAGATCGCGGGCCATGCGTGGCAAACGGCGCTGGACCTTGTAGATTTCGGTGTGGGTTGCCATTTTCACCGCCGGATAACCCATCATCACACGGCCCGCAGGCACGTTTGACAGGATCTTGGTGCCGCCCGCCGCGATCACCCCGTCGCCGACAAAGAGGTTGTCGGCAACGCCGCACTGGCCGCCCATCACCACATTGTTGCCGAATTTCACCGAGCCGGAAATGCCGCACTGGCCCGCGAACAGGCAATCGTTGCCGACCTGGACGTTGTGACCCAGTTGCACCTGGTTGTCGAACTTGCAGCCGTTGCCGATGGTGGTGTCGCGGATGGTGCCGTTGTCGATGGTGCAGTTGGCCCCAACCTCGACATCGTCGCCGATCGCCACCGCGCCGAGCGAGTGAATACGGACCCAGGACTGCGCTTTGGCGTCGCCCTGGTCTCCCATGGTGCGGCGGGCGTTTTCGACGCCGGACACCTCGGGAGTGACAAAGGAGAAGCCGTCGGAGCCGATCCGCGCGCCGGGCTGGGCGATGAAGCGGTCACCGATGCGGACGCGGGCACCGATGCTGACCATTTCGCGCAGAAAGGCGTCTTCGCCGATCACCACCTGATGACCGATAAAGCAATGCGCGCCGATGACGGAGCCCGCGCCGATTCGGGCCTCGGCCCCGATCACGGCCAGCGGTCCGACGCTGACGCCGGCGCCAAGGCTGGCGCTGGGGTCGATCACGGCGGAAGGGTGGATACCTGGCTCGAACCCCTGCCCCGGATCCATCATCGCGGTGAGCCCGGCCATGGCGGCACGCGGGCGCGGCACCATGATGGCGGCGCGCAGCCCCATCGCCTGCCAGTCGGCATCGGGCCAGAGCATGGCGGCCTGCGCCTGCCCCTTGTCCAGATCCCCGGCGTATTTGGGCGACATCGCCAGCGCCAGATCGGTTGGTCCCGCGCTGGCCGGTTCGGCGGCGCGCTCGATCACCAAGTCGCCGTCCCCGAACAATTCGGCGTCCAGCGCCTCGGCGATCTGCGTGATGGTATAAGTCATGAGAGGTCCCCGGATGCTCCGGGAACCTGATTACCCCTGAACCGCGCCGAGAGAAACCCCGGCCTGCTGCAATGCCTGCCAAATCTTGGCGTCGCGGCCATAGACGTCGCGGCGATATTCGGCGCGGCCTTCGCGGTTGGTAAAAGCGGTGCGGTAGATGATGTGCACCGGCACCGGCTGTTCCAGCACCACCTTGGTTTCCGCGCCGGTGTCGAGAATGCGGTGGAAATCGCCCTTGGGATCGTCCGACTGCGGCGCCAGCAGCGCATAGGCAAAGTCGAAGGGATCGTTCAGCCGGATGCAGCCATGCGAAAACGCCCGCACCTCGCGCGCGAAGAGGTGTTTCTGCGGGGTGTCATGCAGGTAGACGTTATGTTTGTTGGGGAACATGAACTTGACCAGACCAAGGGCGTTGCGGGCGCCGGGCGGCTGGCGCATGGCAAAGGGGAAGGAGCGCGCCGAGAACCGGTTGAAATCGACGGCGCCGCGGTTCACCCGGCGGCCGCGGCTGTCGGTGATTTCAAGGTGGCCGACCGCATGCGGGTTGGCCCGCAGTTTCGGCAGGTATTCCTTGGTTATGATCGAGCGCGGCACATACCAGCTGGGGTTGATCACCATATGCTCCATCTCGTCGGAGAATTCCGGGCTGCGGCGGTCCGAGGTGTTCTTGCCGATGACCGAGCGGGTTTCGAAGGTGACCTGGCCATGATCGACGATCTTGGCGGTGAAATCGGTCTGGTTGACCAGGACGTGGCGGTCGCCGCGTTCGATGTTCAGCCAGCGTTCTCGTTCCATCGCGACAATGACGGATTTCAGCCGTTCCTCGGGCGAGACGTTGATCTCGGTGATGGTGCCGTTGCCGGCGACGCCGTCAGCTTCGAGCCCATGGGCCAGCTGAAACCGCTGAACGGCCTTGGTCAACTGGTTGTCATAGATGCGGCTGGCGCTGCGGTCGAGGTAACCCATCCGGATCAAACGGTCGCGCAGGACCACGACGGGATCGCCCTGCTGCCCCGGTTCCAACTTGGACGCGGACACCCGTTTGCCCCAGCCGCCATCAGCCAACAGGCGCTGCAGGCGTAGTTTTTCCTTCATCAGCGCCCGGTATTCCGCCGTTTCGGGGGGCAGCGCGCGTATGTAGGCCTGCGGGTCGCTGACCGCGAACTCCGCCAGATAGGTTTTGCCGTCGCGCAGCGGCACTTCGCGGGCGATGCCGGGGTCGATCCGCGAGGGCGTCAGCAAGCCGGTCTGCACCTCGCGGGCATAGCGCAGGAAGGCGCGGCTGAGCGCGACTTCGACAAGCCCGAGGTCGCGGGTGGTGCGGACCCCGGCCATCTGGGCCATCAGCGCGTCGATGTTGTGCCGTTCCGCCGGCAGACCGTGAACATCGACCCCTTGCAGCGCGTTGATCAGCGCCGCCCGGCGGGCGCGGTCGGCCTCGCCCTGGCCGGTCCAGATCGGCTGGTACCCGTTGCCCCGGTAAAAGGCCGCCACCGCGTCATTGGCCGAGGCAGCCTCTGCCACGGCCTGTTTGAAGGCGGTCACCTGGGCCTGGGCGGGCTGGCTGACCCCGCTTGCGGCCAGAACGGCGGCAACGGCCAGCAGAAGGGCTTGGCGCAGGAGGACAGGGCGGGGAATAGTAGGCATCGGGGATCCTTGGACGGTAAAAATTGAACAAACTCATTGTTTCTTTAGAAGTTTCTGCAAGGCTTCTGGCGATGTCCATTCACATTTTCAACAGCGCGAGACATGGGGCGGCAATGGTGCCGGAATGCATCGCGCGGACTGATCTGGGGGGCAGTTTCGTCATATGCGCAGGATTTCGCCGAAAATTCCCCGTTGGAGGGGTGTGTCACAATCCGGACTTGGCTGGCGAATCGAGCTGTGGCATAGATTTGCCACATCTAGGGGTGGATGGAGAAACCGCACGCGTAACATCGCGTGCAGGCAGGACTAATAGCGTACGGGACAACGCGAGAAACATGGCAGACAGTAGTAGCACGGGCTTGACCCGGCGTGGCCTCTTGGCTGCGTTTGCGGCAACGGCAGTTACAGCAGCACCGACATTTTCAAATGCAGCAGGGTTCCTGCGTGGCGGCGGCGACATTCGCCGCATTCGGATGTATTCCGGCCGCACGGGCGAACGGCTCGACATGATCTACTGGATCGACGGCCACTACATCAAAGACGCGGTGAAAGAGGTCAATCACTTCATGCGTGACTGGCGCACCGATCAGGTCAAATCCATCGACCTGCGCACCATCGACATCATGGCCGCCTCGCACAACCTGCTGGACGTCAACGAACCCTATATGCTGCTGTCGGGCTATCGCAGCCCGCAGACCAATGCCATGCTGCGGTCCCGATCGCGCGGTGTTGCCAAAAATTCGCTGCACATGAAGGGTCAGGCCGCCGACCTGCGGCTGGCGTCGCGTTCGGTCAGCCAGATGGCGCGGGCTGCCGCCTCTTGCAACGCGGGCGGGGTCGGTCGCTATTCGCGCTCGAACTTTGTCCACATGGACTGCGGCGCCGTGCGCACCTGGGGCGGCTAAGCGCCCCATTTACTGCCCAAACGCAATTCGTCTGTCCCTTCAGGCGGTCGCACCGGCCCGACATGGTGTGCAAGCTGCACGCAACCGGTCCCTTCGACGCCAGCACTGTCGCCCGGCGGGGCTCTGTTGGACAAAGCTTGTGATACCCGCGGTTCCCCTTTCCCCGGACGGATTGATCCCTCGGGCTCTGTGACAGGGATGCCAAGGGCGGTGTATCCATTCATGACGGCGATGCGGACCTGGACTTCCGCGACCTGACGGTCGAAGTCCCGCGCCATGAGGCGCTGCCCCAGCAGTTTCATGCAGTGCATCTTCGTCTCGACGCGGCTTCGGCGGTGGTATCCGCTCCAGTTTCGCCAGATCGCGCGACCGAGATATTTCGAAGCTCGCAGGGCCTCGTTTCTGGCCACGGCACCCGCGGTGACGGGCTTCCACGGCTTGGCATTCTTGCGGGGTGGGATGACGGCATTCGCCCCGCGGTCAGCGATGGCGTCGTGGCATTTACGGGTATCATAGGCACCGTCTGCAGTGACGCTGCCGATCGCCTCGTCCGCCGGGATCTGGTTGAGCAAATCGGGCAGGACCGGCGCATCACCCATGTGGCTCCCGGTGATTTCAACGGCTCGGACTTCCAGTGTTTGTTCGTCGATCCCGAGATGGATCTTGCGCCAGACGCGCCGCTTGGGGCCGCCCGCCGCCCGGCAGTCGAAACGCAGTTTCGACGAGAGGGATGCTTGCGTGCGTTCCACTCGCCATCACCCTCGACCTTGATGCCGGTGCTATCGATCAGGAGGTGCACCAGGCCGTTGGAGCCACGATACGGGATGTTCACGGCCAGCGTTTTCTGGCGGCGCGAAAGCGTGCTGAAGTCGGGCACCGCCCAGTTCAAACCGATTAGACGCAACAGGTTCTCGACGAACCCGGTCGTCTGGCGCAACGCCATGCCAAACAGAACCTTCATCGTCAGGCATGTCTGGATGGCGGTATCGCTGTAGGTTGGCTGTCGGCCGCGTTTGCCGGTCGGCGCGGCATCCCAGATCATCTCTGGGTCAAACCAGATCGTCAGCGAGCCGCGGCGCTTGAGCGCTTCA
>JBFHMM010000114.1:0-11687 GCA_041594355.1 Paracoccaceae bacterium
ACCGCGTCCGAAGCCGCGTTGGAGACGATGGAGAAAAAAGGCGAGCGGCTCGGCATCGACGCACTTCACCCGGTCACCGGCGACCGGCTGCCGATACTCGTCGCCAATTTCGTCCTGATGGAATACGGCACGGGCGCAGTGATGTCCGTCCCGGCGCACGATCAGCGCGATTTCGAGTTCGCGCGCAAGTACGGCCTCGAGATTCGCCAGGTCATCGAGCCCGCCGGCGACGAACCGATTGCTTTGGACCGCGAGGCGTTCGTTGCGCGTGGGCGACTCGTCAACAGCGGCGAGTTCGACGGGCTGGATTTCGACCGGGCCTTCGACGCGATCGCCGGATTTCTCGAGGCACGCGGTGCGGGGCGCCGTCCAGAGTGGGCTTTGCAACCTGCGCCCGGCTGTTGCGCGACGGCCTCAGCGCTTGCGGATCCAGAGGCTCTGCGCCCGCCCCTGCCCGAGGAACGGCAGCGCGGCGACGGCCTCAGCGCGGTCCCGTTGCAGCAGGTAGCCGGGCCACAGCATCTCGTACCCGCCGCCCTGCAGCATGGCGTGCAGCACGTATTGCTCGCCCCACGACGGACAGTCGTAGAAGAATCGGTTGGGGTATTCGTAGGGCAGGAAGACATCGTGCACGTGGATCACCACTCCGGGCGCCAACGCCGGGATGATGCGGCAAAAGAGATGCGCCACGTCGTTGCCGATGCGCACGAGGTGGCTGGAATCGATGAACAGCACGTCGCCCTGCCCCAGCTGATCGAAGAGGGCCGGATCGGCCTCTTCCAGACCGGTCTGCTCGAACCGGTCCGGCAGGCCGGCGATGTCGGCGCGCGGATAGGGGTCGATGGCGGTCAGCGTGCAGTCAAAACCGGCGTCGGTGATCGCGGCGCGGGTGATCCGGGTGGAGTTGCCGCAGCCGACCTCGACCACACGGGCGGGTTCGAACCGGCGGATCATCAGGTAGAGCGCATCGGCGTCCGGTGTGTCGAAATAGCCGTTGCCATCGCGAAAGCCGGTGGTGTTGCGCGCCGGGTCGTGCAGCGCGGCGAGCCCGTCGACAAAGCGGTCGTGGGCGGCGGCCATCGGCGCGATGTCGAAACCATCCATACCCGGCGACAGCGCATAGGCCGGGCGGTCCAGCCCGCCGCGCGCCTCAAAGGCTTCCTTGCGCGCCCGTTCGGCGCGCAGTTCGTCGTCTTTGCTGGGTTTCATGCGCCCTGCCCCATGATTTCGCGGCTGGCGCGTGCTTAGCCTGCGGGACGCGAGGCCGCAACCTGCGCTTTTTCCTTGGCAAAACGGCGCGGGCGGCATTCACTGGGACAACGGAAACGGGACGGCGGGACGAGAGGCCGGGACATGCAGCAGGACTTCACGCTGGGGATCGAAGAAGAATACCTGCTGGTCGACCGCGACACGCTGGATCTGGCGGTGGCGCCCGAGGCGTTGATGGAGGCCTGCCAATCGGACATGCAGGGTCAGGTCAGCCCCGAGTTCCTGCAGTGCCAGATCGAGGTCGGCACCCGCGTCTGCGCCACTATCGCGGACGCCCGCGAGGATCTGAAACGGCTGCGCGCCTGCGTGTCCAGCCGCGCCGCCGAACACAACCTCGCGCCGATCGCCGTGAGCTGCCACCCCTTTGCCAACTGGAAGAATCAGCATCACACCCGCAAGGACCGCTATGACAGCCTGCACCATGCGCTGGGCGGTGTGGCGCGGCGGATGCTGATCTGTGGGATGCACGTGCATGTGGGCATCGAGGACAACGCGCTGCGCACCGACCTGATGCCGCAGCTGTGTTACTTCCTGCCGCATCTGCTGGCGCTGTCGACCTCGTCACCCTTCTGGAACGGCGAGGACACGCGGCTGGCCTCTTACAGGCTGACGATCTTTGACAACCTGCCGCGCACGGGGCTGCCGCCGACCTTTAGCAGTTGGGACGAATACGAACGCACCGCCGGCGCGCTGATCGACCTGGGCGTGATCGAGGACAGCACCAAGATCTGGTGGGACCTGCGCCCGTCGCACCGATTCCCCACGCTGGAAACCCGGATCATGGATGTGTCGCCCCGGCTGGAGCATACGCTGGCGCTGGCGGCGATGACGCAGGCGATCACCCGGATGTTTCTGCGGCTGCGGGCGCGCAACCTGCGCTGGCGGCAATACGACCGGTTCCTGATCGCCGAAAACCGCTGGCGGGCGCAAAGATACGGTGTCGGCGAGGGGCTGATCGATTTCGGCGACCGGGCAATCAAGCCGATGACACAGCTGATGAACGAGCTGATGGGGATGCTTGCCGAGGATGCCGAAGCGCTGGGAACGATGGAGGAGATCGCCCTGCTGCACCGGATCGCAGAACAGGGCACCAGCGCCACCCGGCAGCGCCGCGTGCACGCCGAGGCCCACGCGCGCGGCGAGGATGCCGGCCGCGCCGTCGTGCGCCACCTGATCGAGGAGTTTCACGCCGACCTGTGAGGGCGGCCCGGAAAATTTCGAATTTTCCGCAAAAAACTTATTCGAAAGAATTTTGGAGCGCGCGGGGGGCAGGCATTTGTGCAGAACGGATTTGCGGCATTGCGACTTGAACGGGCGATCCTGCAAGGGTACCAATTTAACAACCGTTCAATTAACCGCACATCAGGGGGGAGCCTGCCGTGGATTTTGCGCTGACAGAGGAACAGAGTGCCATTTTCGACATGGCCCGTGATTTCGGCCAGGAAAAGATCGCCCCCTTTGCAAGGCAATGGGAGGTCGAGGGCACGATCCCCAAGGAGCTGTGGCCGCAGGTGGGCGAACTGGGGTTTGGCGGGCTCTATGTGTCCGAGGAAGCCGGCGGCGCGGGGCTGACCCGTCTGGACGCCACCTTGGTGTTCGAGGCGCTGAGCATGGCCTGCCCGTCGGTCGCGGCCTTTCTGTCGATTCACAACATGTGCGCCAAGATGCTCGACAGTTTCGGCAGTGACGACCTGAAATCGCGGATCATGCCGCAGGTTCTGAGCCTGAACACCGTTCTGAGCTATTGCCTGACCGAGCCCGGCTCGGGCTCGGATGCCGCCGCGCTCAAGACCCGCGCGGCGCGCGACAACGAGGGCTATGTGCTGAACGGGTCCAAGGCCTTTATCTCGGGGGGTGGCTATTCGGATGCCTATGTGGTCATGGCGCGCACCGGCACCGAGGGGCCCAAGGGGGTTTCGACGCTCTATGTCGAGGACGGCACGCCGGGGCTGAGCTTTGGCGGGCTCGAAGAGAAGATGGGCTGGAAGAGCCAGCCCACCGCGCAGGTGCAATTTGACGACTGCAAGGTGCCCGCCGGCAACCTGGTCGGCACCGAGGGCGACGGGTTCAAATACGCCATGATGGGGCTGGACGGCGGACGGCTGAACATTTCGGCCTGTTCGCTGGGCGCGGCGCAAACGGCGCTGAACATGACCCTGCAGTACATGGGCGAGCGCAAGGCCTTTGGCCAGAGCATCGACCAGTTCCAGGGGCTGCAGTTCCGGCTGGCGGATATGGAGATCGAGCTGCAGGCGGCGCGCACCTTTCTGCGGCAGGCCGCCTGGAAGCTGGACCAGGGCGCGCCGGACGCCACCAAGTTCTGCGCCATGGCCAAGAAATTCGTGACCGAGGCCGGGTCGAAGGTGGTTGACCAGTGCCTGCAGCTGCATGGCGGTTACGGCTACCTTGCCGATTACGGGATCGAGAAGCTGGTGCGCGACCTGCGGGTTCACCAGATCCTGGAGGGCACCAACGAGATCATGCGCGTGATCGTCGCGCGCCACATGCTGGCCAACCGCTGAGGAGAGCCGCCCGATGAGCGATATCGATATCCGCGTCACAGGCCGCGCCGGCCGGATTACCCTTACCCGGCCGCAGGCGCTGAACGCCTTAACCTATGACATGTGCATGGCGATTGACGCGGCGCTGCGGATCTGGCGCGAGGATGACGACGTCGCGCTGGTGGTGATCGACGCGGCCGGCGACAAGGCATTTTGTTCGGGGGGCGATATCGCCGCGCTTTATGACACCGGCACGCAGGCCGATTTTGCCTATGGCCGCCGGTTCTGGCGCCACGAATACCGGCTGAACGCCTTTATCGCGGAATACCCCAAGCCGGTGATCAGCCTGATGCAGGGGTTCACCATGGGCGGCGGTGTCGGCATCGGCTGTCACGGGTCGCACCGTGTGGTGGATGACGGATCGCGGATGGCAATGCCGGAATGCGGCATCGGGCTGGTGCCCGACGTGGGCGGCACCATGATACTGGCGAGGGCTCCGGGGCGGCTGGGCGAATATCTGGGTCTGACGGGCGCGCGCATGGGGCCGGACGATGCCATCCTTGCGGGCTTTGCCGATTGTTATATCCCCCGGGCCAAATGGGGCGATCTGATCGAGATGCTGGAGGCCAGCGGCGACGCGACCCATGTGCAGAGCCACGCTGAGACGCCCCCAGAGGGCGCGCTGCGGCCGCTGCTGGCCGACATCGACCGGCATTTCGCTGCGCCGACGCTGGCGGCGTTGCGCGCGTCGCTGCAGTGCGAAGACAGTGACTTTGCCGCCGACACGGCCAAGGCTCTGAGCCGCGGAGCGCCGCTTTCGCAAGCCTGCACGCTGGAGATTCTGAACCGCCTGCGCAGCGGCGGCCCCACCATCCGGGCGGCGCTGGACCTTGAATACCGTTTTACCTGGCGCGCGATGGAACACGGCGATTTCCTTGAGGGAATCCGGGCGCAGATCATCGACAAGGACCGCAATCCGCAGTGGCAATTCGCCGGCGGCGAGGTGCCCGACGTGGCGGTGCGCCATATGCTGGCGCCGCTGGGCGAGGATGCCCTGACATTCGAGGAGGAGGAGACGCAGATGAAGATCGGGTTTATCGGGCTGGGCAACATGGGCGGGCCGATGGCCGCCAACCTGGCGAACGCGGGTCACGCGGTGACCGGCTTTGACATGGCCGATGTCAGCATCGAGGGCGTCACCATGGCCGGTTCGGCCGCCGAGGCCGCGACCGGGGCAGACGTGGTGATCACCATGCTGCCCAACGGCGCGATCCTGCGCAGCGTGGCGCAGGACATCATCCCCGCGATGACGGCAGGCGCGGCTTTTGTCGATTGCTCCACTGTCGACGTGGACAGCGCCCGCGCGGTGGCCGAACAGGCCGAAGCGGCCGGGCTTCTGGCGGTGGACGCGCCGGTCTCGGGCGGCGTCGGCGGCGCCAGCGCCGGCACGCTGACCTTCATGGCGGGCGGGACCGAGGCGGGCTTTGCAAAGGCCAGACCGCTGTTCGACATCATGGGCCAGAAAGCAGTGCATTGCGGCGCCTCGGGCGCCGGACAGGCCGCCAAGATCTGCAACAACATGATCCTCGGCGTCACCATGATCGCCACCTGCGAGGCCTTTGCCCTGGCCGACAAGCTGGGGCTGGACCGGCAAAAGATGTTCGACGTGGTGAGTACCTCTTCGGGGTACAGTTGGACCATGAACGCCTATTGCCCGGCGCCAGGCGTCGGACCGCAATCGCCCGCCGACAACGACTACAAACCGGGGTTTGCCGCCGACCTGATGCTCAAGGACCTGCGGCTGAGCCAGCAGGCCGCCACAAGCGCCGACGCAGACACCCCGATGGGGGCGCTGGCCCAGGAGCTTTACGCACAGTTCGTCGAAAAAGAAGACGGTATGGGCCGCGACTTCAGCGCCATGCTGCCCCGGTTCGAAAAGCGCGGGCGAAGCTGAACGCGCCTTTCGGGCGCGGCGGGTTGCCTCAACCGCCGTAGGGATCCTTTGGCATCCGGTCGGAGGACAGCGAATCCTGATGTCGGTAGACCAGCTGTTCGATGGCGTCGGCGAGGTGGATGCGGTCGATATGGTGATCGCCGCGTTCGACGCGGATGCGGTGAGCGCGCAGCAGCACTTCGGCGTGGGTACAGCCGGAAGGCGGTTCGAACCGGTAGCTGGCCAGTTCAATCAGCAGGCCTAGCGGATCGGTGAAATAGATCGAATCCATGAAGCCCCGGTCCCTGGGGCCGGAATGTTTGATGCCGCGTTCGTCCAGACGTTCGACCGCCTGCCAGAAGGTGGCCTGGCTGACCGAGAAGGCGACGTGGTGCACACAGCCGGGATCCGTGGGCGTGCGATCGGGTGTGCCGCTACGGTTTTCACTGGTAAAGACGGTGATCAGCCGGCCGTCGCCGGGATCGAAGTAGACGTGGCCTTCGTCCGGGTTGTCGAGGTTGGGCTGATCGAAGACGAAGGGCATGCCAAGCACGCCTTCCCAGAAATCTATTGTCGTTTGCCTGTCGGCACCGGTGAGCGTGATGTGATGCACGCCCTGTGTCTGAAGCTTGCGCATGTGATCCTCCGCTGTTTTTTTCAGACTGGCACGCGCACCGGCTCCATGTCACGGGTGTCACGGGGGCAATATCGCAGAGTTGCGCACCTGAGGCCCCAAGGTTGCGCCGCCGCGCCGGCGGGTGCTCGGTTTTGCGGAACTGGCTTTTCACCGTGAATGTCCGCGTTGTTTTCATTGAGGCCATTCCATGGCCGCCAACATGACCCATACCCTGCAAGACGGCAACGGACAGCCGATTACCGACGCACAGGTCACCATTCTGGACAGCAGCATGCAGCCAGCGGTCACCTACAGCGGCCGGCCTTTTACCTGAATCATATCGTGACACGAATATCCCTAAAACGCCGAAGGTGTGGCAGGGTAATCGTGTCTCAAGTTCAAGGCCGGGCGCTGTAGTATCGGATCAATGACGGCGACACGTTGCATGGGTTGCCGCAGGCCCGGTTCTATGTCTCGGTTGAGGCCAACGGCGACTACCAGACCGGGCCGCTGATGGCGAGCCTCCCCTCCGGCGCGACGCAGACCCCCGCACCGATGATGGATGTGGCCTCGCTGGTGACGGACGGTGACAAATTCGGATGAGATGACCTATTGGGACGCGGGCGCGCCGCTGGTCGACGATGCCACGGTCACCATCGTCGATATCTATGGCGACACGGTGGCCATCGAGACCATCACCGGCAGCCAGGGCGACGACATGCTGGATATGGCGACCGCGACATGGTGACCGACTTCGAACTGGGCGTGGACACGCTGCGGCTGGAGGGGACCAGCTTTGGCGCGCTCGCGATCACGGACATGTCCGACGGCAACGTGCGGAACGCCTATGGCAGCGAGGTGCCGATCATGCGCGTCGCCGGCAACACCCTGTCGGCCACCGGCCTGACAGTGGACAACTTCGACTTTTTTCTGACGCGCGGGCGGCGGGTTATGTAGGTTATTCGGCGGCCACCTTGCGCGGTTTCAGCATGTCCTTGAGGTAACGCCCGGTATGGCTGCGCGGCTCCTGCGCCACCTCCTCGGGGGTGCCGGTGGCAACGATCTCGCCGCCGCCGTCGCCGCCTTCGGGGCCGATGTCGATGATGTGGTCGGCGGTTTTGACCACGTCGAGGTTGTGTTCGATCACCACAACCGAATTGCCCTGATCGACCAGTTCGTGCAGCACCTCGAGCAGCTTGCGCACATCCTCGAAATGCAGCCCCGTGGTGGGTTCATCGAGGATATAGAGAGTGCGGCCGGTGGACCGTTTGGCAAGCTCTTTTGACAGCTTCACCCGCTGCGCCTCGCCGCCCGAGAGGGTGGTAGCCTGCTGGCCGACCTTGATGTAGTCGAGGCCGACTCGGTGCAGCGCATCCATCTTGTCGCGGATGCTCGGCACCGCCTTGAAGAACTCGCGCGCCTCTTCAACCGTCATGTCAAGAACGTCGGCTATGCTTTTGCCCTTGAACCGAATTTCCAACGTTTCACGGTTATAGCGCGCGCCCTTGCAGGTCTCGCAGGTGACATAGACATCGGGCAAGAAGTGCATCTCGATCTTGATGACACCATCACCCTGGCAGGCCTCGCAGCGGCCGCCCTTGACGTTGAAGGAGAAGCGCCCCGGCTTGTAGCCGCGCGCTTTGGCCTCGGGCAGGCCAGCGAACCAGTCGCGGATCGGGGTGAAGGCCCCGGTATAGGTCGCGGGGTTCGACCGGGGGGTGCGGCCGATAGGGCGCTGGTCGATGTCGATGACCTTGTCGAGATGCTCCAGCCCCTTGATCGTCTCGCAGGGCGCGGGCGTCTGACGGGCCCCGTTCAGCCGCATGCTCGCGGTCTTGAACAGCGTCTCGATGGTCAGTGTGGATTTACCACCGCCCGACACGCCGGTGACGCAGACGAACTGACCCAGCGGGAAATCGGCGGTTACCTCGCGCAGGTTGTTGCCGGTGGCCTTGACCACGGTGACTGCCTTGCCCTTCTTGCCCTCGCGGCGGGTGGCGGGCACTTCGATTGCGCGGCTGCCCGCGAGGTACTGGCCGGTGATCGAGGCGGCATCTGCGGTGATCTGCGCAGGCGTGCCGTGGCTGACCACCTGGCCGCCGTGGACCCCAGCCCCCGGTCCGATGTCAAAGACGTAATCGGCCTCGCGGATCGCCTCTTCGTCATGTTCGACGACGATCACCGTATTGCCCTGATCGCGCAGGTTCTTGAGGGTGGTCAGAAGCCGCCCGTTGTCACGCTGGTGCAGACCGATGGAGGGCTCGTCCAGCACGTAGAGCACGCCGGTCAGCCCCGAGCCGATCTGGCTGGCGAGCCGGATGCGCTGGCTTTCGCCGCCCGAGAGCGTGCCGCTGTTGCGACTGAGGGTGAGGTATTCGAGCCCGACGTTGTTCAGGAACCCCAGCCGTTCGCGAATTTCCTTGAGAATGGCGCGGGCGATCTCGTTTTTCTGCTTGCTCAGGTGATCGGGGGCGCCCTGGACCCAGTCCAGCGCCTCGCGGATCGACATCTGCACCACCTCGCCCACGTGCAGAAGCTGTCCATGTCCGCCTTTGGCGGGACCGATCTTCACCGCCAGCGCCTCGGGCTTGAGCCGGTGGCCGCCGCAGGTGTGGCAGGGGCGGTTGTTCTGGTAGCGTTCGAATTCCTCGCGGATCCAGTTGCTGTCGGTCTCGCGGTAGCGGCGCTCCATGTTGGGGATGACGCCTTCGAACACGCGGGTGACCTGATAAACGCGGCCGCCCTCGTCGTAGCGGAATGGAATCTCCTCCTCTCCCGAGCCATAGAGGAACACCTGCTGCACATGCGCGGGCAGGTCTTTCCACGGGGTGTTCTTGTCGAATTCGTAGTGTTTGGCGATGGCCTCGATGGTCTGCAGGAAATAGGGCGACTTGCCCTTGCGCCAGGGCGCCAGCGCGCCGTCATAGACCTTGAGCGTCGCATCCGGCACCACCAGCCGTTCGTCAAAGAAGAGCTCCACCCCCAGCCCGTCGCAATCGGGGCAGGCGCCAAAGGGGGCGTTAAAGGAAAACAGGCGCGGTTCGATCTCGGGGATGGTGAAGCCCGACACAGGGCAGGCGAAATTTTCCGAGAAGGTCAGCCGCTCTGGTTCGCCTTCAGAGGGCGCGGTTTCGAGAATGGCGATGCCATCGGCGAGGTCGAGCGCGGTGCGCAGCGAATCCGCCAGCCGGGTTTCCAGCCCGTCGCGCACTACGATGCGGTCGACCACCACGTCGATGTCATGGCGGAACTTCTTGTCCAGCGTCGGCGGTTCGTCGAGTTCGTAGAATTCGCCATCCACCTTGACCCGCTGAAAGCCCTGCTTGCGCAGTTCGAGGAACTCCTTGCGGTATTCGCCCTTGCGGTCGCGCACGATGGGGGCCAGCAGATAGGCGCGGGTGCCCTCTTCCATCTCCATGATGCGGTCGACCATGTCCTGCACCTGCTGCGCCTCGATTGGCAGGCCAGTGGCGGGGCTATAGGGGGTGCCGGCGCGGGCAAAGAGAAGTCGCAGGTAATCGTATATCTCGGTCACGGTGCCGACGGTGGAGCGCGGGTTCTTGGACGTGGTTTTCTGTTCGATGGAGATCGCCGGGCTGAGGCCCGCGATGTGGTCGACATCGGGTTTTTCCATCATGTCGAGGAATTGCCGGGCATAGGCCGACAGCGATTCCACATAGCGGCGCTGTCCCTCGGCATAAATGGTGTCGAAGGCCAGCGAGGAT
Organism: Paracoccaceae bacterium; assembly: GCA_041594355.1. GTDB lineage: Bacteria > Pseudomonadota > Alphaproteobacteria > Rhodobacterales > Rhodobacteraceae > JAIUZI01. The sequence goes on from JBFHMM010000114.1 coordinate 10,045, forward strand.
TTGCCCGAGCCGCTGAGGCCGGTGATCACCACAAGCTGATCGCGCGGGATGTCCACGTCGATGCTTTTGAGGTTGTGTTCGCGCGCGCCGCGAACTTCGATGTGTTTCAGCTCAGCCATGATGCCCCCGCATTGGTGCCCCTGATCTAGGCGAAGCCGGGCGAGTCTCCAACCAAAAAGCGTGAACAAAGAGTGAACGAGCGCAAAAACGCCGCTTCCTCGCTTTAAATTCATGATCTTGAATGTTAATTGAGAGGCGATCGGGTCCACGGGGACCGGAACCAGAGGATTCGGCGGCAATGTTTTTCTTCAGGCAGAAGCAGGCGCGGGGCATGAGCCCGGCGGAGGCGATCGAGGGCGCGCGGGACGGCAGCGTCACGGTGATCGACGTGCGCGAGCATGGCGAGGTGGCGATGTCGGGCAAGGCGCAGGGTGCGCTGCATATCCCGCTGATGCGCCTGCGCGACATGGCCGACCCCCGGCACCCGGATTTTCACCCGGACCTGAACAGCACCAGCCGAATCGCGATCTACTGCGCCTCTGGCGGCCGGTCGGGCGCGGCGGCCAATACCCTGCGGCAGCTGGGCTATGAGGACGTGCACAACATCGGCGGCTTTGACCACTGGGTCAAAGCGGGCGGCGCGGTCGAGCGCGGCTGACGGTCTCGCTCTGGCGGCTCAGGTTTTGCGGGCAATCGCCCAGGCGCAGATCGGCATGTCGGGATCGTTTTTCAAATCGTCGGTTTCGGCATTGTATTGCGGGGGCCAGCGCGGCTCCATGTTGCGCAGGGCGGCGTTGCGGTTGCCCCATTGTTCGGCGCGGATCCCGGCCCGGTCAAAGCCGCATTCCACCAGCAGGTTGGTCAACCCGCGTGCGGTCCAGCGCGAACAGTCCATCGGCGCGGCGTGAAATGGGATGAAAAACGGCACCGCCAGCCAGAAATGCCCGCCCGGTTTCAGCATCGCGTGGACATTTTGCGTAGCTTGGTAGGGCCGGTCGAGATGTTCCCAGACCTGGTTGGCGAGGATCAGGTCGAACTGCAGCACCGCGCCGGTCTCGTCGGTGAAGGGGTCGACGCAGACGTCGTATTCGGGATAGATGAACCGCCGGTAGCTGCGAAAATCGAACATCGCCCCCCATTTGCCCGAGATTTCGGCAACGTCGAGTTCAGAGCCCAGGTCGCGGATCATCTTGCGGCTGGACCGGCCCATGGCGATGCGATTGAGGCTTGGCATGACTGCTCCCGTGGTTTTGCGGCGAGCTAACCACAGGAGCCGGGTGCGGGCAATCGCAGCGGCCTATTCCATCGCCAGGATCATGTTGCGGACCACCGGATAGATGTCGTGGTCCCAGCGGCGGCCGTTGAACACGCCGTAGTGGCCGACGTTGGCCTGCAGGTGATGGCGTTTCAGGTGCGGCCGCAGGGACGAGCACAGATCATGCGCCGCCGCGGTCTGGCCCAGCCCACAGATGTCGTCGCGCCCGCCCTCGACCGTCAGCAGTGCGGTCTTGCGGATCGTCGAGGGTTTGACACGGCGGCCCTTGTACATGAATTCGCCCCGCGCCAGGTCCGCCTTCTGGAAGACCCGGTCGACGGTTTCGATATAGAATTCCTCGGTCAGGTCCAGCACGGCAAAGTATTCA
>JBFHMM010000115.1:0-11653 GCA_041594355.1 Paracoccaceae bacterium
CTCGTAGGCGATGACCTTTTTCAGAATGTGGGCGGGGCGCTGCAAATTGATCGGCCGCAACACAAGGTAGCCCCGGTTGCACCACGAGGCGAACAGGTGCCGGAAATCCAGGTCCAGAGCCTGCAGCGCCGGTACATCGCGGCCAGCCGCAACAGGTCGGATCGTTTCGCGGCCTGCGGACCGGTCGCGCCGGGTACCTGGTTGAGGCGAGGGATAAATTCCTGCCGGCGGGGTTCGGAGACGGCCATGTACCTGCGGTAGCGGTCCTTGGTCGGTTCCCGTTCATAGGGATCGAACGCCGTGCATACGGCCTGGGAATCGATGTTCATGCTGGTCGCGATGTAGTTGAAAAAGGCCAGCTTGTCGGCTTCTTTTATCCCTTCGAACCCCAGCAGAATGACCTCGGCCAGAGACAGGCCGGTGGTCTCACCTGCCGATCCGGCCAATTCCGCTGCCAGCTCTGTATTCGGGCCGCTGTTGCGGCTAGGGATACACGGCGCCGGTAATGGCGCTCGAACACGGTGGACAGTCGGCATAGCTGGGCCGCATACCGCGCTGGGCGATGCCATCGGCTTGTCGATCCGCGCGTCCGAGGCCAGCGACGTGGATCAGCGCCTGTAGATCCAGCTGTCTGACGGCACCGACACCGGAAGCCGGATGAGCCCATTCAATGCGGTCGAAATCTCCCGTGGCGAGGGGGTCGAGATCCACACCATCGCGGTTGGCGACCCTCAAGGCAGCGGTGAAAACCGGGTCAATTTGGCCACCTTGCAAGAGATCGCACGGCGCACCGGGGGGGCTTACTTCTTTGCCTGCGATGTCAAAGGTCTGGACGAGGTACATGCCCGCATCGACGAGCTGTCGCCGCGTGTGACCGATGTGTTGTCCTATCGTCCCCGCACCCTGCTGGGGCATTTCTCGCTGGGGCTGGCTGCGGTGCTGGGTCTCGCGATGCTGATGGTCCTGACCCACCGGCGCAAACGGGCGGCGCGGGCATGACGGGTTTTCTGGATGACCTGCTGTTGGCGATCGGGGCGTTTCACCTGCTGCGCCCCTGTGGCTGCTGTTGCTGCCCGCTGTCGCCTGGGTCTGGTGGCAGAACCGCCGCCCCGTCACCCTCCACGCGCCGCCTGCGGAGGGGGTGGCCCCTCACCTGCGCCAGGCCTTGACCGTTGGCGAAACCCGGAGCCGCCGTATCCTGCCGATCGACAGCGTAGCGACGGTGCTCGTGCTGGCAGTCCTCGGTGCCGCTGGCCCCATATGGACCCGTCAGGTGGATCCGTTCCTGGCGCAGAGCGGCCCGCTGGTCGTGGTGCTTAAGGTAACACCGTCAATGACCACGCTTGATGTCGCCTCCACGCGACTGGACCGGGCCAAGTTCAAGGTCCGCGAACTGCTGAATTTGCGGGCGGGCGCGCGCACGACCCTGGCGGCCTATGCCGGAACCGCCCACCGCGTGCTGCTCTTCACCGAGGATACCGCCATCATCCGCCCCTATCTCGGAGGGCTGGAGCCCGATGTCATGCCCGTCGCCAGGACCAATGCCTCGGCCGACCTTGCCGCACTTGGCGCGGCACAGGATCAATCACTGGCCGTTCACATGGTCGCCGGACCCGACGTGCGCGACCCCGGTGTCGATCAGCTGGGGTCGGTACCGGTGGTGCGGATCTCCGCGAACATTGGTGATATCCGCCAGCTCGACTATCTGCTGAACGCGGTCTGCCGCTGCGCAATGCTGGAAGAGGGCGATCCACCGTGGGGAGGTCGCAGCTGGTGGCTCGCCTTCCCCCCGCTGATCGGGGTGCTGTGGTTCCGCCGGGGCTCGACCATGCGAAGGGGCGCAATCGTGCTGGCGCAGTCCCTCGGCGTGGTGGCCCCGGCTCCGGCCCGTGCAGAGGGCATCGCCAACTGGTTCCTTACGCCGGATCAGCAGGGGCAGCGGGCATTCCGGCAAAAAAATACGCGCGGGCGGCAGAGACGTTCGAAGACCCGGTGTGGCAGGGGTACACGCTCTACAGGGCCGGGAAATACGCCGAGGCGTTCGAGGTTCTGAACCGGCTGGACACCGCCGAGGCGACCTTCACCAATGGGATTACCCATATCCGCAACCGCGAATACCGCGACGGGGCCCGGACCTTTGTACGGATGCTGGAACTGGACCCGGAGTATTCCGGAGCGGAGCACAACCTGAAGCTCGCCCGCGAGATCGTCGACTACGTCGAGACCGCAGGCGAACAGTCCGGCACCGGCGAAGAAAACGGGATCGGGGCCGATGATGTCGTCTTTGACAACGAAGCGAACCGCGGCGCCGATACCCAGACCGAGCGCTAGCCGCGAGAGCAGAGCGGTTTACTGACGGCCGAGCAATGGATGCACACGATCGGCACCCGCACCGGCGATTTCCTCGCCATGTGGTTCCGGCTCGAAGCGGCGGAGGACGGCCATTGATCCGCCTTGCCCTGCTGCTGGCCGCCTTCTGTGCCCTAGCCGCGCCCATGGTCCGGGCGCAGCGGGCCGACGCGCTGCTGATCGAGGTAGAGCTCGACAAGACCGAAACCATACCGGGTCAACCGCTCAGTCTGCGGCTGACGGTGCTGGTGCCGACATGGATGACCTGGCACGTGGTCTTCCCCGGCGTCGATGTGCCCAACCTGATGGTGCGCCTGCCGGAACGCGCCGCGACCCCGGTCAGTTGCCGGGTCAGCGGCGAGACACGGAGCGGTGTCAGCCGGCATTTCGGGCTGGTTCCGATGATCCCGGGCAGCTACCGGATTCTGCCGCAACAGGTCGTCGTCACCTGGAGCGACCCGGACAGCGCCGCACGGCGGCAGGATGTGGTAATGACGCCCGAAATCGCCTTTGTCGTGGTCGTTCCATCGGAGGCAGAGGGGCTGATCGGCTGATCCCTTTATCGCCGCCACCGCCCTGTCGCTCACGCAGGAGCTTTCCGGCGGGCAGGCCCCGCTGAAACCGGGCGACAGCGTGACCCGTGCGATCACGGCGCGGGTCGATGGGGCTTCGCCAATGGTCCTGCCGCCCCTGATCCCCGATACGACGGTTCAGGGCGTGGCCCAGTATCCGGCGAAACCGGTTTTGGTCGAATACGGACAATGCGGCGTGATGGCGGGCACCCGTACCGAAAACGTCACCTATGTTGCGCAGAGAGGTGGGGCCGCGCGCTTATGGCCCGGCACTGGCCGAGGACGGTGCCGCCTGGCGGCATTTGCGTGACGCTCTGCGCGGTTTTCGCGACAGGCATTCGGCACTTCCGCCGCGCCGCGCGGCGGAGGCGCTGTCGCCGCTCAACCCGGTGGGTCCCCATGAGCCCGCGTTCAATCGGACAGATCGGTTTCGGTTTCGTATTCCTCGGGCAGGTTGGGCAAGCTGCTGCCGGTCGCGGCCATCCATTTGGGGACCGAATGATGCACCCGCGCGCCCTTGGGCACCCATCGCGGTTCCGATCGTGGGACAACCAGACCGGCGAAATCTTCCCGCCGGGAATCTCGGGGTTTGTATCGCGGCAGATATTCCAGGATCTTCCAGCCGCGCCCCATCGAATCGTGCGGCGCGGCGCCCACATCGGGGCCGACATAGGGTTTCCCGTCGCGCAACCCCAGGACCAGCTCGTTCACGGTACGGGTCTTGAACTCCAGCCCGGCCGCCTCTGCGTGGTCGATCATCCACTTCAGTGGCCATTTTCCCAACCCGCTCTCGGCCTCGGGATAACCGCCGCCGACATCCCCGTGAACCCCGGCGAACCAGACTTCGCGAGCGTCTTGCGGGACGCCGTCGCCCGCCTCGAAACGGTTTTCCTTGTACATCTGGTCACCGCGCCAGAGATCGGCGCGGAACATGGTCCGCCGCTCGGCAATGGCCACCGCATGGCGCACCGTTTGCACCGAGGGGTTCTTGCGCGTGGAGGCATGTTTTTTCAGCCGCGGCCCGAACCGGCCCGACTCGATCACCGAGGCAACCGTGTCGAACAGGCCCAGAAACCGGATCGGCGGCCGATCGGGGCGCAGCACCCGTTCGAACAGGCGCAACTCGTCGAACGCACCGGCGTTTTCATCCTCGCCGATCCGCTTGTAGGCGCGATAGGCATAATCCAGCAGGTTCAGGTTGCGTGGCTCCATCAGCCCAAAGTTATGGATGAACCCGGCCAGCACCCGCGCCGAATAAGCCCCGCGCGAAAACCCGCACAGATAGATCCGGTCCCGGGCACTATCCGCGTCGCGGGCGTAGTTTTCGACCAGAAACCGATAGGCCTCCTTTACGTTTGTGTCCAACCCCCAACCGGTAGCCATGCCCCAGACCTCGACCCCTTTGCGAGCCACCTGCGACCAGGCGTTTTCTGCGCCAAAGGTCCCGACACCGGGATCGTAATAGACCAACTGATCCTCGGATTTCGCCAGCGTCCCGTACATGCGCAACACATTGGTCCGGTTGGTTTTGATCTCGTTCGACGTGCCATCCAGCAGGATAACGATGTTCTTGGCCATGGCTAGTCTCCCTGTCCATCAAATTTGCCGAGGAACTGGACAACCCACTGGGCGACCATGGCGCTGTAGGGCGCGTCTGGCTCGGACATCCGTTTGATTTCCTCTACGATCCGCCCGATCAGCCCCTCCAGCGTTTGGGCCGCCTCGCGGATTTCCGGCTGCCCCGAGGCTTCCAGCACCTTGGCCACCTCGTCAATGCGGCAGATCAGGTCCAGCAGGAATTCGAGATGCCGCAACACCCGTGTGCGCGCCTGAACCAGCCCCAGCCGGTTCAACCCATAGACCTGGATCGATACCGCCCCGCGCACCGACGCGCCGACCGCTGCCGCCCCGTCCACCACCGCGTCGGTCTCGCCCAGCGCCGGCACTGCCGTTGCGTCATCGCCCCTGGGCAGTGCCAGCGCGATCATGTCGTCAGGATCCAGATGATAGGTCAGATGCTCTTCTGGATCGTCGCGGCAAGGGTCCAGCAGGTATGCCTTCTCAAGGGTCAGGTTATCGGTTTCCGCCTCGGCGCGTCGTCCGGCGACGGGAAAGACATCCTTCTTGCCGGTGTTCTGCACTTCGACCGTTCTTTTGCGCAGCTTGACCAGACTGTCAGACGGGTCCGGCGTCGGTTGCCGCCGCCGACGATTGCAATCGATGCAGGACGGCAGCAGGTTCTCCCAGTCCATCGCGATCCACCAGTATCCGGGGTGTTTGGCCTCGCCCTCGACCGCGCCCTTGGGGCGGAAATGTTCAACATCGACCGGGGCCTGCGCGGAATAGAAACTCTCGCAATAAGCGCATTTACCGTGAAACAGCTTCTCCAGTGCCGCCTTGACCTCCGCATGTTTGTAGACCTTGAAAGGAAAGCTTTTTTTCTTCGGGTCGGTATCCGCGCGCCAGATGCGCGCCTTGTCCAGCTCCTTCGTCCCGCCCTTGCCGTCCTGCGTCAGCACTTTGGGCGCGTCCAGCGATGTGCGATCGACTGCCCGCATCAGCCCCGCTCCAGCGCGTCGCGGATGCGCTTCTTGGTCGCCTCGCGCAAGGTCTTGCGCTGCTCTTTGCGCAGCTTGCGGCTCTCTTGAACTAACTCGGCCACCGCCTCCTGTACCAGCCGGGCAACTTCGGTCGATCCGACCGGCAACGCGCCCCTGATCTCGTCGGCGAACTTCTTCCGCAATGCCCGCCGTCTGCTCTCTTGCATCTCGCTTTTGTCGTTCAGGGCGTCTGCCAGCTCGGCCATGCTCAGGGCGGTCGCCGGATCGTCGGTGTCGAACAGGTCGAACAGGTCCGAGGTCAGCAACTGCTCCACCGTCAGCTTTTTGACATTGGGCAGCTCGGTCAGGGTCTCCACCGTCGATGGAAGATCCGACCCGGCAACCGTGCCCGATATACGGCTCAGTACCATGACCTCGCCGTCGCGCATGCCGCGCAGGCAAAGCGGGTCATGGGTGCTGGCGATAAAGGTCATCGCTGGCAGGGCGCGGCGCAGACCGTCCATGATCCGCACTTTCCAGCGCGGATGCAGATGCGATTCCACCTCGTCGATCAGAACCACGCCGCGCGCCGTGCTCAGCGTTGTGAACCCGGGGCGCTGCATCACCCAGCGCATCACGTCGCAGCACAGTGCGAGAATAGTCCGGAACCCGGATGGCACCGTGCGCAATGGCGTGCTGACGTAAATGTCGTCCTCCTGGGTGACCACGTAACAGCGCTCTTCCTCCTTGTTGCGGTCGATGATGTGGAACCCGCCGCCGATCACCAGCCGTAGCGCTTGAACGACCATGTCGAAATCGGTATCGGTCAGCGTCATCAGCCAGCGTTCTGGGTTCGACAGCATGTCGTCGGAATGAAACAGGTTGCGAACCGGCCGGCTGGGGCGCCAATTGCGATAGCTTTCCAGGAAATGCCGGTAGGCGCCGTAGGCAAAAATCGGCAGCGATTCAGGCCAGGTCCCGGTCTCGGTGTAGCCTTCGCTGGTGATGGTCAGCGACCGTTCCGACGTGTTGCCGTCCTCATTGGCAAAGGTCAGATGCACCTCGGCGCGGGCGCGCTTGCCTTGCCAGGCCGCGCCCAGGTACTTGGGGTCCAGACACAGCGTCGACAGGTCCAGCCCTAGATCGGCGCGGGCTTCCTGGTTCAGCGCGGCCAGCGCCACCGCCTCCAGAAACGAACTTTTTCCAGTGGCGTTCTCGCCAAGGATCAGCATCGCTGCTTCGGGCAGGCGTTTGGAGGCTTCAGGCGGGCGCTTGATCTCCACATCGACATCTTCGAGCGACTTAAAGGCCGAAACCCGGATCCGGGTTAGATGCACCTGCGGTCCGGGATCCAGCAGTTCCGGCGAGCCGGACGGCGTCGCGAAGGCCCTTGGCGTCTGCTCGCGGCCATCGCGCCCGCGCCGCAGCCGCGTGGAATACAGACGCAGCAGCCCGGCAAAGGGCGCCTCATCGGGAAAGGTTTCGCCGCGCTCGCCGGTGACTCCGGTAAACGCCGCAATGCGTTCGTCGATCAATTCGGGCCGGTTCAGCCGGAAATGCCGGATCGTCTCGGCCCCGCGATCGGTACGCGCGCCCAAAACGCCGTTCTCCTCGGGCTCCAGATGGTTGCCAAAGGATTTGTCCGCGCAGGGATCCAGCAGCACGTTGCGCTCGGTGATCGGGAACAGCCAGTTGCCGTCACCCTGCCGGACATAGGCTTCAAACTGGGCAACGGTGGGTATCGCCGACCTGCGGCCCTTGACCGGGAAGTGTTCCTCGGGCGAAGGCATGCATTCGGGACAGATCGCATAGTGGTTCTGCCAGGCCTGAGCCAGCCAGCCGTAATACAGATGCGCCTCGCTGTCGCCGCTGCGCATCGGCAGCGCCTCGGACGTCGGGCGAAACATGTGGCTGAGCATCTTTTCGGTGGGACGTTCGCAGAACGCGCATTTGCCCTGAAACATCTCCCGTAACTCCGGCATGTCGTCGGCATAGCGGATCCGGTCGAACATCGGCGGGCGGGTCTGCGCGCGCTCTTTCGGGTCAAGTGATAGGAACCGCAGGAAATCTTCCCGCATTTTCTGGTGGTAGTTGTCTAAAAGAACCTTGGGTGGGAAAACACTTTCCCTGTCGACGAAACGCATTGATTTGCTCGGCCATGTGAAATTCGAAAAAGGCGAATTAATGGATCATACAATAGGAAAACGATAACAAATAACGCCCCTGAATTCCAGTGACGGATCAAATCACGGTCCAGCCGGGCTGCGCCGATCCCCGCGTTCGGTCGGGACGGCCTCATTGCGCGGCTCAACGCCAATCACTGCCAGGGCGTCGAAATCACACCCGCCGACTGCAGCTGCGCAATCTTTCGCGCGTCGTACCCCAGCCGCCGGGCCAACAAACTGGCCTGGCAGCTGCAACAGAAACATCCCAGCGCCGGACCCAAGAACCGTTTCGGCATTCCCGAGTGCCCCGAGCGGGTGCAACGCGAAGAAGAATTCGCGCTCGAGGTCGGTGTGCCGGGTGCCTATGACTATGGCCCCGAGCGAACCTGGTGGCTGACCCAGCAGATAACCAACTGGATGGACGACGACAGCTTCCTGCGGCAGGCCAAATGTCAGGTTCGCCGGCACAACCCCGAGGGCGACATCACCCTGATCCACTGCACCGCGATCCTGAAATACGAGGAAGACGGCCGATACCTGCTGGCAATTCAGCAGCGCGCCGAACACAGGACGGCGAAATGTAGGCCGTCGGATCCACCATCGTGGCGCTTGCCAAACGCTGAGGGAAGCTGCGCGTCAACCGACTGGAAGGCAAGGTTGACCATCTTCAGCACACGTGTGTCAAAACTGGAAGATACCCTGCACATCGCGGGGTGCCTCTGCCTTGTCGTCATGGCGGCGCTGGTAACGCTGTCGCTGTCGCTGTCGCTGTCGCTGTCGCTGTCGCTGTCGCTGTCGCTGTCGCGCGTGGCGCGCGAGGCCGGTCATCTGGCGCTCGACTACATGCCGGAAAATCGGCCCGGCCTGCCGGGCCGCATCGCCGTGTTCCTGCGGCTGCTGCGGGCGGCGGGCTTCTTTGCCGCCATCACCTGCATGTTGGGAAAATTCGCCCTGCGCGCGATCGCGCATGGCAACATCGAAAACGGAGCCATCGACTGGCCGTTCCGGTGGCCAGAACCAGTGCGAGTTTGTTTTTGGCCACCGGTTTGACGCTGGCCGTCGGCCCCCGAAAATACCGAAACGCACGACCAAATGGGTGGCCGCCGTCTAAGAGGCGACCGGCGGCGCGATCAAGTTCGAACATTTCCCGTCGCGGCAGGTGGCCAAGTCCAAGGCCCAGCTGGACGCGGTCAACATCGGTATTCTGGATGCCGCCCTGCTGGGTGCGCTCCACCACGCCGAAGCCCTGCCGCTGAATTCCGTCGTCGGTTTGCCCGGCTACTAAAGCTCTGCCGTTCAGGGCACCGAAGCGGTGCAACATATGCTGGCCATAGGGCCACTGCGCGAGGAACTTCTGGCCTCCGGTGTCACCCCGATCCTTAGGTTCGAGCTGCCGACTTATCCGGTTCTGACCAAGGCGCGCCTCGGTCTGCCGGCGGATTGGGACGCGCTAGATATGCGCATTTCAGGCACCACTCAGGCCCTGACCGCCCGCGCGCTGGGCGGTGTCGGCTTCTCGATCCCCGGTCCCGAAGTCTATACCGCCGGCGACGTCACCCGCCGTCCCATCGTCACTCGCCAAGTCTGGATCGACCACGTCCAGGGCGTGCCGGTCATGGCGACGGTCGCGGCCTCCGTCCTGCTGGCCGCGCTGCTCGGCAGTTCGACCGCCTCCAGCGCGGCGATGGCGGCCTCGGCCTTTCCTGAAATGCGCAGCCGCCGCTGTTCGGACCGGTTGTCGGCGGCGGTGGTCAGCAGTTCGGCGGAACCCTTGCCGTCTTGGTGCCGCCCTCGGTCGTGCTGGTGGTCTGTGGCGTGCTGACCGAAACCTCGATCGGCAAGCTCTTTATCGCGGGCATCGCTCCGGCTCTGCTGACGGCCTGTGGTCTGGCGCTGGTGATCAAACGGATCGCCGACACCACCGATCAGGCGCCCAAGGGCGACCCGTTCCAGTTGCCAATACCGTTCGCAACAGTTGCCATGTCATCTCGATGGTCCTGCTGATGGTGGCCGTGAACGGCGCCATCTACGGCGGTATCGCCTCCCCTCCGAGCCCGCCGCACTGGGCGTCATGGAGGCGCTGATCATCGTCCTGTTCCAGCTCATCCTGACATTCAAGCCGCTGAACCGGTCATTCAGCGGCTTGAATTCGTGGCCACCACGGACATGCCGCGCAAAGTGGTCATGGGCATCATCATTCACGCCCTGCTGGTGATGGGGATATTCATGGGCCAACGGGCGATCTTGGCGCTGGCGATGCCACTGGCCTTCCAGACCGCCATGGCGCTGGACTAGAACCCGGTCTGGTTCGGCATCGTTGTGATCAGGACTTTTGACATCGGCTTGCTGACGCCACCGCTGGGACTCAACGCTATGTCGCTTTGGCGCAGACGGGCGTTCCGCTCGGGACGATCTTCCGCGGGATCGCGCCCTTCCTCCTGATGAAGATCCCGGTGCTGGCGATCCTGCTGCTGTTCCCGTTCATCGCGCTGTCGCTGCCATCGTTGATGCTGAACTGACCCTTGGCGCTTCGGATGTCACAGGCATAGGTCGATGCGGAGCGGAGACGCGATCCTTTGCGCCACCGTGTCTTCGCCGCGATCCGGATCGACGATGTCCCGGTCCAGCCCGCTGCCGACACAGCCGAAGTCCGTGCGCCCCTCCGTCAGCAGGGCCTCGGCCATCGCCGCCCCGGCGGCATGATACGACATCCCCCCGCAAGCTCTGACCGGCGTCCCGTCCAGATCCATGGTCTGTACCACCGAAGCGGGTGCATTCCGCAACAGCCGCAGCGTTTCCTCGGGCTGATCCAGCCCGGTGGCCATCAGGCCGGTAGGGTTCCACGACAGCATGTTGCGGATGACCTCGTATTGCTTGTTCGGGTCATAGCTGGTGACCCGAATACCGGTTGCATGGCGCTGCCCCCGGTCCCCCCGGCGATCCCCGACAGAACTTCGGCAAAGACGATGTTCGTCAGGCTGGGGATGACCAAACCGATCAGGCCGGAGCGTTTGCCCGACAGCGATGCGGCCAACGGGTTGTCGGTATAACTGATCTGCTTTGCGGCTGTCCTGACCAGGTCGGCATTGGTCTTTCACACGTCGCCCCCGAGCGCTTGGAACTGCCCCAAGCCGAAGGCGGTGCGCCGGGCGCATTGAGCGGTGTCGCAGGCACTCCGGACGCCGCCGTCGTCGTGGTGCTCAACGCGGCACAGGCCGAGGTGGTTCTCTTCGGCCCCGATGGGATCTGCCGCTGCTGCGCAGAGGGTGTGGTCCTGTCCTGCGCCATCGTTCCGCCCGGTCTCGCGCGCGGCATGGCGGCATGTTGCGCGGCCCTGGGCATCCACTATCTCGACGCGCCGATCTCCGGCGGTTCGGCCAGGGCGGCGGCCGGAGTGCATATCGTCACCATGGCCGAGGCGCTGACATTCGGCATGATCCAAGGCGTCACACCGGAAAAATTCGTCGAGGTTATCAGCAATTGCGCCGGCACCAGCTGGATGCTGGAAAACCGGGCGCCGAATATCGTGAATGGCGACTACACCCCGCACAGCCAGGTCAATATCTGGCCCAAGGGTCTGGGCACCGTGCTGGACATCGCCCGCTCCGCCCGCTTCGGCGCCCCGATCACCGCTGCTGCCTTGCAGCAGTTTCTGGCCGCCGCCAGCATGGGGCTGGTGCGGCAGGACGATGCCGCCGTCGCCGTGGTCTATGCCCGCAATACCGGGTTCACCCTGCCGGAAGAGGCATGATGCTCCTGGGACGCATCGGAGACGACTTTACCGGCTCGCGCGATCTGGCCAATACGCCGGCCAAGGGCGGCATGCGCACCGTGCAATACACCGGTGTGCCGGATGCTCCCGCCGCCAGCGGGGTCGAGGTGGGCGTGGTGGTGCAGGAATTCCGGTCGATTGATGCAGCGCAGGCCGTGGCCCAGTCACTGGCCGCTCTGGACTGGCTGATGGCGCTGGGGTGCGAGCAGATCTACTTCTAATACTGCTCCAACTTCGATTCCACGCCACGGGGCA
>JBFHMM010000116.1:0-11628 GCA_041594355.1 Paracoccaceae bacterium
AGCACGTTGTTGATCTTGTGCGCGCCGGTATGGTTCAGCTCGTCGCGTTTGAAATAGACCTTGGCCCCGCCCAGCTGCTCGGTCAGCCGCTCGGCAAAGTAGAGCGGCGACGGGCGGCCCACGTAATGCGTCCACAGGTCGTTCATCTCGTCCCAGAAGCTCTGGTCGGTCTTGGCCTTTTCGTACTCGGCCTCCAGATCCAGGATCAGCGGCATCAGCGTCTCAGAAACGAACCGCCCGCCAAAGATGCCGAACCGGCCGTTTTCATCCGGGCCGGACATGAAGGAATTGAAAAGGTCGTTGGCCATGTCACGCTCCATCGTCGTTTCGAGTGTTCATATGGGGCAAACTGGAAAATTGCCATTGTGAAACGACTCCGCACGGCCACAATCATCCTGATCGGACGCCAGAGACCACCGCAGCAGCGGATGTCAGCGGGTCAGGATTTGGCGGTCCCTAGCCGGCATGCCCAGCTCGCCCATGATGGCAAGCTCATGTGCGCCCAACCTGTCTCTCGGCTTCAATCTTCGGACCATGTCCGAAAAGCTCTCGGCCACCTGATCCGAGGGGGTATTTTCGGCAATCGACCGCACGATGACCCGCAGCTGGTCCTCCGAAAACCGCAACCAGTCGTCGCGCTCGCCGTCTTCGCCAAACACGTCTTCAAAGGGTTCGATCGCATAGTGTTCGTCTGCCGGGATCCGCTTGTTCACCCGCTTCAGCATCGGCGTCAGGCGCTCGCAAAAGGCGTCATAGCCGGAGCGGGTCAGCTTGGGCACGCCTTCGACCGGCTGATCGGGCAGGTTGTTGCACAGGGCGTCAGACAGGAAATGCGATGCGCTCTTGCCCCATGCGCGGTTGAAGCACTGCTACAGGAACATCTCGGACGGGATCAGCGACCGGTTCACATTGGCCACCGGCGGCACCTGCAAAAGCGCCGCGTCGATCTCCAGCGCACCGGCAAAACTGGTCAGCAGGTTCCGTCGGTGCCGGGAATAGTTCAACACGGTGACCTCGACGCCCAGTTCCTGCATCATCTGCAGGAACCTGCCCACCATGTTCGGGATCTTGTAGGTGGACAGGTAGCTGTCAAAATCGGCAACCAACCCATTGCGCTTGATCGCCTGCCCATAGGCCGAGATCGCGTGTTTGACCGGGTTCCTGATATAGAGGATCACCCGGTCCGGTGCGCCCTGCGACAGGATCGCGCGCAAAGGCTCGACGTTCATGATCAGGCGATGAAACAGCCCCTCGTTCGAAAACAGGATGGTATGGGCGCTGGACCGGGTCTACGCGGCACGCTGGTACCTGTCCTCGAGCATCGGCAGCGCGACATTACCGCTGGAGACCTCGCCCTTCATCGCGCGGGCATCCGACAGCGAGGGCGGATAGAAGATCCCGGCCTTTGCCAGCGCCTCGGAACTGAGCACCAGCGACGACTGCAACGCGCTGGACCCCGTCTTGCCGTGCCCGACATGCAAGATCACCGGTTTGGCCGTGGTCATCGGACCCCCGTTACGGTTGATGTGCGGCAGAGAGGAACCCGGCGATGCGTTCGGCGTCCTTGACCCCCGGCGCGCTTTCCACGCCGGACGAGACATCGACCTGCCGGGCGCCGGTCATGCGGATCGCCTCTGCCACGTTGTCCGGGGTCAGCCCGCCGGCCAGCATCCAGGGTTTCTGCCAGTACTTGCGCCCTGCCAGCAACCGCCAGTCGAAAGCCAGCCCGTTGCCGCCCGGCAATTCTGCGTTGCGCGGTGGTTTGGCGTCGATCAGCAGCTGGTCGGCCACCGGAGAATAGCGATCGATCAGCGAAAGGTCCTCGGCATCGGAAATGCCAATGGCCTTCATCACCGGCAGGCCATAGCGCGCCTTGATCTCCGCGACCCGCGCGGGCGTCTCCTTGCCGTGCAGCTGCAACATGTCCAGGGGAACCCGCGCCACAATCGCGTCCAGCTCGGCATCGGTGGCATCCACTGTCAGCGCCACCTTGCAGATGCCCAAGGGCACCTCGGCGGCCAGCGCTGCGGCAGTGTCAATATCCAGATGACGGGGCGATCTGGCGAAAAAGACGAACCCCACATAGGCTGCCCCCGCATCGGCGGCAGCCGCCACATCTGCGGTTGTGCGCAACCCGCAGATCTTGGCCCGGATGTCAGGCGGCATGGGTTCAGCTGGCCTCGTCAAGAATGGCGAGAACCTCGTCCTTGCCTTCGTTCTTCTTCTCTTTCAGCCGGTTCACTTCGCGCTCAAGCTTGCGGACTTCGCGATGCTTCACATTGGCCTCACGGCGATGTTTGTGCTCGCGCAGCCACTCCCAGAAGAACCCGATCACCAGACCCGCCGCAATCCCGCCCAGGACCACCACGAACAGCGGCAGCGATATGGTGGGATTAAAGCCGACCAGCCCGGCGATATCGTCGGGCATGACCTTGAGCATCACGAAATCCCTGTTCGCCAGGGATACCGAGATCAGAATGATGCCGAGTGTCACAAGAAACGCATAGCGAATGTAGCGCATTTATTGTTTTCCGTTCAGCCGGTCCCGCAGCAGCTTGCCGGTCTTGAAGAACGGCACGTGCTTCTCTTCCACATGCACTGTTTCTCCGGTTCTTGGATTGCGACCAATCCGCGCGTCGCGCTTTTTGACCGAAAACGCGCCAAAGCCGCGCAGTTCGACCCGGTCGCCACGCGCCATCGCCCCGGTAACTTCTTCGAACACCGTATTGACGATACGTTCCACATCCCGCTGGTAAAGGTGCGGGTTTTCGTCGGCAATCTTCTGAATCAGTTCCGAGCGGATCATGGTCAGGTCCCTCCCAAGGCGTTAGCGGCGAGCAATTTTGATCGACTATACGGGCGAATCGGCAAATCGGGAACAGCCGTTGCGCGAATAACTGCTATTTTATCAGACTCTTGGCACGATCGCCTGTTTCTGAGCGGGGCTTGCTGGCGGGGGCCGTTTTCGGCGTCCGCCTGTTCACGGGCGATTTGGCCATATCCGAACGTCCACCAAGCGCATTCAGCCTTGACCCCCGCACCGCTTGCGAACCTATTCTGCGCACGCATAACAAGCGGAACATACGCATGGATCATGACTTCTGACACCAGAAATGGCGCGACGGGCAGATCGGCTTTCACAAACGGGATGTGAACCCGCTCCTGATCAAAAACCTGCCGAAGCTCCAACTGGCCGACCAGTCTCGCATCTTTGTCCCGCTGTGCGGCAAATCGCACGATCTGGCCTGGCTGGCCGAGCAGGGCCACGCAGTGGTGGGCGCCGAGTTGAGCCAGCAGGCGGCCGAGGCCTTTTTCGAGGCGCATGAAATGGTGCCCGCAGTCACGCAATCGGGTGCGCTGCGGCGTTTCCGGTCGGGGCAGATCGAAATCCTGGCCGGCGATTTCTTTGACCTGACCGAACAGGACCTCGGGCCGGTCGACGCGGTCTTTGACAGGGCCGCCCTGGTGGCACTGCCGGCGGAGATACGGCCGACTTATACCGCGCGGTTGCGCGTGCTGACCGGCACCGCTTCGCAACTTCTGGTGTCCTTCGACTACGATCAATCACAGATGAAGGGGCCGCCCTTTTCCGTGCCCGTGTCCGAAATCCACGCGCATTACGACCGGTTCTATACGGTTCACCAGATCAGCAGCGAGCCGATCAGCTGGCCATTGGGTCAGCGCACCAACGGATCGGAAACCAGCTGGCTCCTGACTGCCCAATAGGCCGTGCAGAAAAAAGGCCCCGCAACCGTCAGGCTGCGGGGCTTTGAGCTTCTGGCGATGCCGGAATGACTTAGTCGCCGGTCTTCAGCGCCGCACCAAGGATATCGCCCAGCGATGCGCCCGAATCGGAAGAACCGTACTGTTCCACGGCCTCTTTCTCTTCGGCGATCTCGCGTGCCTTGATCGACAGGCCCAGACGACGGGTCTTGCTGTCGACGTTGGTGACGCGGACGTCGACCTTGTCGCCAACCGAGAACCGCTCGGGGCGCTGCTCGGAACGGTCACGCGACAGGTCGGAGCGGCGGATGAAGGATTTCATGCCTTCGTATTCCACTTCGATGCCGCCATCTTCGATGGCGGTCACGTTGACGGTCACGATCGAGCCACGCTTCACGCCGCCCACGGCCTCGGCGAATTTGTCACCGCCCAGGGCTTTGATCGACAGCGAAATACGCTCTTTCTCGACGTCCACTTCGGACACAACCGCCTGGACCATGTCGCCCTTCCGGTAGTTCTGGATGGCGTCTTCGCCACGCTGATCCCAGCTGAGGTCGGACAGGTGAACCATGCCGTCGATGTCGCCTTCCAGGCCGATGAACAGACCGAATTCGGTGATGTTCTTGACTTCGCCTTCGACTTCGGTGCCCTCGGGGTGCGTTTCTGCAAACACTTCCCACGGATTGCGCATGGTCTGTTTCAAGCCCAGCGACACGCGGCGCTTGGCGCCGTCGATTTCCAGCACCATGACGTCGACTTCCTGGCTCGTCGAAACGATCTTGCCGGGGTGGACGTTTTTCTTGGTCCAGGACATCTCGGATACGTGGACCAGACCTTCGACACCGGGCTCCAGCTCAACGAATGCGCCGTAATCGGTGATGTTGGTGACACGACCCGTGTGCACAGAGGCCAGCGGGTACTTGGCGCCGACCAGATCCCACGGATCTTCCTGCAGTTGCTTCATGCCGAGGCTGATGCGGTGGGTTTCCTTGTTGATCTTGATGACCTGAACCTTGACGGTTTCGCCAATCGCCAGGATCTCGGACGGGTGGTTGACCCGACGCCATGCCATGTCGGTAACGTGCAGCAGGCCGTCAACGCCGCCCAGGTCAACAAAGGCGCCGTATTCGGTGATGTTCTTGACCACGCCATCCACGGCCTGACCTTCGGACAGGTTCGAGATGACCTCGGCGCGCTGTTCGGCGCGCGACTCTTCCAGGATAGCACGGCGCGACACAACGATGTTGCCCCGGCGGCGGTCCATTTTCAGGATCTGGAAGGGCTGCTTCAGACCCATCAGCGGGCCGGCATCGCGCACGGGGCGCACGTCAACCTGGCTACCGGGCAGGAACGCAACCGCGCCGCCCAGATCGACGGTAAAGCCGCCTTTGACACGGCCAAAGATTGCGCCTTCGACGCGCTGATCGTCGGCATATGCTTTTTCCAGGCGATCCCATGCTTCTTCACGGCGGGCCATCTCGCGCGAGATGACGGCTTCGCCGCGGGCATTTTCAGCGGAACGCAGGTAGACTTCGACCTCGTCGCCAACTTCGATTTCGGGAGCTTCGCCGGGGTTCGCGAATTCTTTCAGCTCGACACGGCCTTCCATCTTGTAGCCGACGTCGATGATGGCCTGTCCCGCTTCGATTGCGATGACTTTGCCTTTGACGACACTGCCCTCTTCGGGGGTGTCCATTTCGAAGCTTTCGTTCAGGAGGGCTTCGAATTCCTCCATAGATACGTTTTGAGCCATTCGGGTCTCAGTTTCCTTTTCAACGGTTTTCTGGCCGCGCGGTTGTCTCCGCCGGTCTTTCGGTTTCGGTTGGTCGACAGGTGATTCCCCTAGCAGGACATCCGCAAAACAAAGAGGGCCGGAGGCTCCGACCCTGCTCGTCTCAAATATTTCGCGGCGTTTTCGCCTTATCGACGGGTCGCGTATAGGCGCATAAGGCAGGAAAAGCAAGCATGCATTGGGGGCTGCCTCGGCAAAGCCGGTTGACTATTGCCCTGTGGCGCGCCGCTGTCGCAACATCTATCCTGTCAATTGTCAGAACGCTCACATCATGCCCACGCCTTTGTTCGACACGGAGAATCCGGTGCTGGTAACCGGCGCCACTGGATATGTCGTGGGATGGGTTATCAAGGGTCTGCGGGATACTGGACTTTCCGTGCATGCCACGGCCCGTGACTCCGGCGACAGTCCAAGCTCGCCCATCTTGAGAAGTTGGCCGCCGACAGCCCCGGCACGATCCGATATTTCAAGGCCGACCTGCTGCAATCGGTGGCCTTTGGCGAGGCGAATGGAGAGATGCCGGGAGGTGCTGTATACGGCCTCGCCCTTCACCACCAGCGTTGCAGATCCGCAGCGCGACCTGGTCGACGCCGCCGTCGGCGGCACCCGCAACGTGATGGCCTCGGCCAACCCGACCGAAAGCGTCGGCCGGGTCGTGTGACCTCCTCCTGCGCGGAGATCTACGGCGATTCCACCGATTGCGGCGATGCGCCCGGCGGCATTCTGACCGAAGAGGTCTGGGACACCTCCGCCCGCCTGACCCACAACCCCTATTCCTATTCCACAACGATGGCCGAACGCGCGGTCAGGGAAATGGCCGGAGAGGAGGACTGCTGGCAGTTGGTCGCCGTGAATCCCTCGCTGGTGTTGGGACCGGGGCTGGCCCGCACCCAGACCTCGGAAAGTTTCAACATCATCCAGCAGATGGCAAAAAGAATGATGCGGACCGGCGCCCCAAATTTCGAATTCGACACCGTCGATATCCGCGACGTGGCCGATGCCCACGTGCGTTCCGCCGATGTTCCGGGCGCGCAGGGGCGCAATATCGTGCATGCTGAAACCAATGCGCTGCTGGATCTGGCGGCGGTGATCCACGGCGCCTGCCCCTCGCTGCCAGTGCCGCCCAACACCCTGCCCAAATGGATCGCCTGAATGGTCGGCGCCTTCCTCAGGTGCGATCTGTCGCGCCGGTTTATCGCGCGCAATATCGACCATGTTTGACGCGCCGACAACGGCAAGGGCACCCGCGAACTCGGGATCAGCTACCGCCCCGTCGACACCGCCGTGGCCGAGATGGTGACCCGGATGAGCGAAAGCAGGCAGATCCGAGGGCTTTGACCAAGCACCGGCCCGCAGTTTACAGGGTTGGTTTCTTGCGCATTCTCGCCAACCTGCGGAATAATATTCCGAAGTAGACAGCATGAGCATTATCAAAAGCCCTTATGCGGTCGTGCCTCTGCGCGATCAGACGATCACACAGCGGATATTTGAGGGGTTGGGTGATGATCCCGACAGGGTCGTCCTGGTGGATGGCCCTACCGGACGCGAGATCACAGCTTCGGGGTTCAAAACCGCCACCAAATCACTGGCTGGTGGACTGGCGGCGCGAGGCATGGGACCGGGAACGCATATCGCCCTGATGGCACCCAACATCCGGAATATTTCGTTGTTTTTCATAGCATTGCCTGGGCCAGCGGGACCGTCGCGCTGATCAACCCAACCTATACCGCGCACGAGGTGCGGCACTAGCTGGAAAATTCAGAGGCCACGATGCTGATCACCATCAGGATGTTCCTCGACCTTGCGTGGAAGGCGGCCAAGGGCACCAGTGTCACCGAAATCGTGGTCATCGGCGAGACCGAAGGCGCCACGCCCCTGTCCATCCTGATGGGCGCGCCGCGGGCCGAACGGATGCCGGTCAGCGCCGATCACGTGGTCGCCCTGCCCTATTCCTCGGGGACCACGGGGCTGTCCAGGGGCATCTTGCTGGCCCACCGCAACCTGGTGATGAACATCGAACAGACGCTGGGATGTGCCGAGGTGACACCGGGCGAAATGACGGTGGCCTTTTTGCCGTTCTTTCACATTTACCGGCTTGAGGTGCTGATCAACATCCACCTTTGGGCCGGTGGCGGGCTGGTGACCATGCCAGGTTCGATCTGGAGCAGTACCTGTCGCTGTGCGAAAAGCACAAGACCCCGCGCCTGTGGACGTGCCGCCGGTGGCCGTTGCGATGGCCAAGCACTCGATCGTGGCAAACTACGATCTGGCCCATGTGATCCAGGCCAATCCGGGCGCTGCGCCGCTGGGCGGCGAGATCGCCGATGAGGTGAGCCGCCGGATCGGCTGCACCGCGACCCAGGGTTACGGCATGACCGAGCTTATCCCGGTGAGCCATTCGACGCCGTTCGACGGCGCCCGCGCCGGTTCCTCGGGACTCACGATCTCCAATACCGAATGCCGCATCGTCGATATCGAGACCGGCAAGGATGTGGAACCCGGCGGCACCGGAGAGCTCTGGGTGCGCGGCCCGCAGGTGATGAAAGGCGACCTGAAGAACGACAAGGCCACAGCCGAAACCATCGACGCCAACGGCTGGCTGCATACCGGCGACATCGGGCATTTCGACACCGACGGCTATTTGCACGCGACCGACCGGGGCAAGGAGCTGATCAAGATCAAAGGCTTCCAGGTCGCGCCGGCCGAACTCGAAGCGACCCTGCTGACCCACCCGACGGTGGCGGATGTTGCGGTGATCGGCGTGCCGGACGACTCCGCCAGCGAAGTCCCCACGGCCTGTGTCGTACCATCGGGCGACACGCCGCCAACGCTGGATGTGTTGCAGGATTTCCTGGGCAATCTCCTGTCCAGCTACAAACAAATCAGGCGGCTGGAGATCGTGACAGAGGTCCCCAAGGCGGCCTCGGGCAAGATCCTGCGCCGCATGCTGCGCGATCTGGTTGCGTGACGTCCGGGACGGAACCGCACGCCGGGCCAAACACCCCGGCCCGGCGTGCTTCGCCTCCTAGTCGAACACCGGATCTTCGAACGTCACGATGTCAGCCGGCGCGTCACCGGGGAATGCCGGATCAAAATGCATCCATTCCACAGCCGGTCTCACATTCTCGTGGATCGCCGTGCGGTTCGAGCCCCATATCGCGTAAACATCCAATTGGATTTCACCGTCGATGTCGGGAACTTTGCAGTGATTTTCGACAATCGCATCGGGTTTCTTGAAAACAAAACTGTCCATAATAACAGCTCCTGAACTTGAAAACTCGGGCAAACGCGGGCTGAAAACGCCCGTACCACAAAGCATGGAGCGCCCGGCTTTAAACTTGAGACACGAACACCCTGCCACGCCTTCAGCGTTCTCGGGATAGTCGTGTTACGATAGGGTTCAGGTAAAAGGTCGTACGCTGCAGTCATTGCCTACCGCTGCGGCAAGCCTGCGCATGACCTAGCCCGGCGGCAGGTGGTCGACCGCCGGTCAGCAGAACCGTTCCGGCCCGACCCACTGCGCCTCGCTGTAGCGGTCTCCATGCGCCCAACCGACCGGCAGCACCGCCTCGATCGCGGTCAGATCGCTGTCCTTCAGGGACAGGTCCATCCCCGCCGCCAGCTGGCGGAAGTGATCGACCGACCGGGTGCCAGGGATCGGGATCACGTGATCGCCCCGATGCAAGAGCCAGGCAATCGACAAGGCCGCCGCG
Organism: Paracoccaceae bacterium; assembly: GCA_041594355.1. GTDB lineage: Bacteria > Pseudomonadota > Alphaproteobacteria > Rhodobacterales > Rhodobacteraceae > JAIUZI01. The sequence continues at coordinate 9,229 of JBFHMM010000116.1, forward strand.
CTGGTGCCCATCTGCGCGGCCAGTGCACGGAACTTTTCCGACACCGCGAGATTGAAACTCAGGTTCGGCTCGATGAACCTCGGGTTGCTGGCCATCCATGGCAATTGCGCCATCACCTCGCGGCTCAGCGGCGTGTCCGTCAACAAAGAGCGCCCCACCGGGCTAAAGGCCACCAGCGCGGTGCCCAACTCGGCACAGGTCTGCAACAGCCCCAGTTCGGGGGCACGCGTCGATAGCGAATACTCCGACTGCACGGCCGCGACCGGATGCACCGCCGCGGCCCGGCGCAGGGACGACGGTGCGATTTCAGAGAACCCTATCGCGCCGGCCTTGCCAGATGCCACCAGCCGCGCGAGGCTTTCAGTGACCTCTTCGATGGGCACATCCGGGTCGCGGCGGTGAACATAGAACAGGTCGACATGGTCAACGCCCAGCTTGGCCAGCGACTTGTCCAGTTCCGCCTCCAGATGTGCCGCCGAATTGTCATGATGCCGGTTGCCCTCCGCATCGCGGGTAATCGCCGCTTTTGTGGCGATATGGAAGTGGTCCCGCGCGCCCTTGCGGGCCTTGAAATAGCTGCCGATCGCCTTTTCCGAACCGCCACCGCCATAGACGTTGGCGGTGTCGATATGGGTTACCCCCAACTCCATCGCCGCATCCAGAACCGCGTGGCTCTCGGCCTCGGTGGTCGGGCCGTAGAAATTGGAAAACGACATTGCCCCGATTCCGATGGGCGAAATCATTGGGCCGTCGCGGCCGATCTGGCGAAGCTTCATTGGGTGGACCTCCTTAGCGTCTGGCGCCTTTTGCCGTCACCGCCCGCATCGCGGCGGCAATGGCATCTTCTATGGTCATGTCCGACGTGTCGATAACGACCGCATCACCCGCCGCTTCCAGCGGCGCGGTCGCCCGTTCCCTGTCGCGCCGGTCGCGTTCCGTCACATCCGCCAATACCTCGGCGCGGGTTGTGCGGTCGCCCTTGGCGGCCAGCTCAAGGTACCGCCGTTCCGCGCGCACCTCGGCGCTAGCGGTAACAAACAGCTTTGCCTCCGCCTGCGGGCAGATCACCGTGCCGATATCGCGCCCGTCCAGCACCGCACCGCCGGCCCGGCGGGCAAAGCTGCGCTGAAAATCCATCAACGCGCGCCGCACCTCGGCAATCACCGCCACCTTGCTGGCGGCCTGCGCCACCTCGGCCGTGCGCAGGTCGTCCCGCTCCAGATCCTCGCGCGTCAGCGCCTGCGCCGCCGTCAGCGGGTCCTCGCCCGCCAGCACGCGGGCGCCGACCGCACGATAGAGCAGCCCGGTATCCAGATGGGCAAAGCCCAGCTGTTCCGCGACGGCCTTGGAAATCGTGCCCTTCCCAGCAGCGGCGGGGCCGTCAATGGCGACAGTAAACAGTTCGCTCACGATGATCTGCTCCATTTCATCCAGACCAGCCGCGCCAGACCGGCCAGCGCGCCCAGCATGGCCACGGTTGTTGCGGCGGATTTCACCAAAGTTGCCCGGCTGGCGGCGGCGATCATTTCGGCGGGCACCACGCCCTCATAACGCAACAGCGCGGCCACGCGGGCGTTTTCCATGTAATCGCCCCCCATCCCTACCAAAACCGCCCCCAGCAGCACCCAGCGCGGCAGAGCCCAGGGCACCAAGACCCAGATCGCACCGCCCAGAACCACCGCCAGCAGCGCCGGGTAAAACAGGTCCAACAGGTGCTGCGGCCCCAGATAGAGGGCCCGCGCATCCTCGCTCAGCGCAGCCAGGAAGGCGCGCGCTTCATCCGTACTATACCCGCCGGGGCGCAGATCAAAGGGCGCCAATCCGCCCGCCCCGGCGGAGATCGTGGGCAAGGTCCAGATCAGCATGACGGCGTAAACGCCCAAACCGGCGGCAAAGACGATCCAATAGATCAGCCGCCAGGGCATCAGCCCGCCTCCCGCGCCAGCGCCGCGCCCAAGCCCCCCATCAGCGGCTCGAAAATCGGGAAAGAGGTTGCGATCGGGCTGCCGTCATCCACCGAGACCGGCTGTTGCGATGCCAGGCCCAGCACAAGGAACGACATCGCAATCCGGTGATCCAGGTGGCTGGCGCAGGTCCTGCCACCCGGCACGTTACCCGCGCCCAGCCCGGCAACCGACCACCAGTCGGGCCCGTCCTCGACCGTGACGCCACAGGCCCGCAGCCCGGTCGCCATCGCCTCGATCCGGTCGCTTTCCTTGACGCGCAGTTCCTTGACGCCGCGCATCATGGTAGTGCCCTGCGCATTGGCGGCCACCACCGACAGCACCGGGTATTCGTCGATCATGCTGGCGGCGCGTTCCGGCGGCACCTCGATCCCGCGCATGTCGGGCGAATAGCGGGCTCGCAGATCGGCGACCGGCTCACCGCCCTCGATCCGCT
>JBFHMM010000117.1:0-11575 GCA_041594355.1 Paracoccaceae bacterium
CGGCAGGGCATCCCGCGAACCGGATCGACGAGTTGCTACCCTGGAACTTCAAGCCGTCGAGCTGAACTCCGGTGGGCCGTAGACGCCGCTTACGAAGAAATCGTTCGTCCCGAAGTATTTATGCAGATCGGATTTGACGAGCGCCGCAATGTTCTTTTGGCCATTGTCGTTCCCATTGCTCACAGTCTTTCTGCTGATTAGGTCGCTATCGCGGAATAACCACTAGCGAAGTCATGTAGCAGGGCCAACCTAATGGGTTGGCCTTTTTGGGTTGTAGGTGACATACGAAGTGAGAGATTTGAGTCCGATCTTTCTAAAAAAAACCGCTAGAAAAACGACCATTGGAGCGGACAGAAGTGCTGATCCAATGATGATCGGATGTTGAGTTCCGTATTCTCCGATCCACGCAGATCTAAAAGATTCCCTACCGAAATAGTCAAAAACCAAGAGGGCCACAAAAACCAACACATATGCTACAACTTCTATGTCTATGTCAGCTCGATAGTAATAGCCATTGTCCGACATTTGGTCGGCCGGTCCGATGGTTGAGTGCAGGTGCGGAATCCGGTTTATTCTCGTCGCCAAAAATATTCCTACGACCGAAAGTATTCCAAACAAGAAGATATTTGGTGCTCCATCTGCAGAAAGGAAAAGGTACAGACCCAATATGATAAAGCACAGAGATATTGGAGATTATATCTACTCACACTCATCGGCGGCCTCTCCGCCCAAATATGGTTCGTGCTAAAAAATGTCCATAAATAGTACGACAGATAGATAAAGCACACACACAGGAACATCGCCCAAAGTGTGATAAAGGCAGAAATTTCAAAACTTGCAAAGTTCAAAATCACCGCCGAAAGTGCGAGAAAAAGTAGCGATATACTAATAGCGAAATTGCAAACAGCTGACTTTTCAAGAAGCTCTAGCGCGTTTGCTCTTTCATTTACGCGACGGCTCATGGCTGCAACGTCCCGTTCTGAAATATCTTCATTTCCAGGAGGGAGGTAACTGAAACCGAACCAGAACACGCCCTCGCTGAATACGAGAACATATTTTAGCGCATTGCCAAATATGGACCTCGTGAAAACGAGTGATAACAAAAGCCCAAAGGCCGCAAGAACGAAGTCCTTGGACTCAAGATCAACACCACCCATTGTGAACACCTAGCCTGCTACGCGCGTCTCAGAAGACAATCCCTCATCGATTTGCTTCAAAAGCTCTTTACAACGATCCGGGTTGTTAAAATTCACTCTGGCTTTTGCATGAGTGGTGTAGTCCCCCGCAGGCTGGAATGAGCGAGAGCGAAACATACGGTGGTCTCCAACAGTGACGCTGGGCAAGTCATCCAGGAACTCCCCATTATTGCCTGCCTTATAAAACCTAGCTTCAAGCTTACTCGTACCATCAGTCATCTCTAAAATGGTTTCGAAGAAGTCGGTCGCGATCATTTTCTCAAAATCATCTTTTCCTTTAACCCGTATATCGAGTATCATTCTTGCGTCGTCTCTTGAAAGATAGCGCCTTGCTTCTTTAATGACGCGGTCGCGTTCGAAGATCTCCCTTCCAATCTGACAATCGAGGATTTGGAAGGTTTATTGCTCAACTTCACGACCAGATCATTAAGCGTAAGACCGGCTAATTCCCGGAAGTGGGAACACCGCTCAAACGTCGCCATCTTCTTTTTTGTCCTCGCACCAACCAGCTTTCTTGGGAGGCGCCTGATAACGGCATAATCAACCATTTGCAAGTGAATGAAAGCATTTGTTTTTCATTTGAGCAACTTGACACCATTTGACATCATTTGATGCTTCGTGACTTCATCACTGAACTCAATGACGCGACTATCGCGTCAAATCGACAGTCATGCGGCTTATCTTCCAGCCGCAATGGAACCTTTCACTCCTTAGAGCCTAATATGAGCCTAAGCTCTTAGCATAAATCTCGTAAATCATTGATTTCAGTGGTGAGCCGTGCAGGATTCGAACCTGCGACCCACTGATTAAAAGTCAGTTGCTCTACCAACTGAGCTAACGGCCCACTCTATTCCGGCGACCGATATTCTGGTTGCCTGCCGCTCTCTAAGGCAATTGCTCTGGTGAGATCAACCGCTTAAATTGCGACCGTGACACTTGATCCTGCGACCCGCGTGCCCCGATAGGCGGCCTATCTAAGAAAGCGCGGCAGGGCGGTCAAGTCCCTATTTGTATGAAACCGTGCGAAAGACTGGATTCGCCCCCAAGCCATCGTTATATGCGCGCCATGCAAGACCAACGGGATACCTCTTTGCCGTTCATGAAAATGCACGGGCTGGGCAACGACTTTGTCGTGATCGACGCGCGTGCACATAGGGTCGCGGTCACGCCCGCGCTGGCGCAGGCGATTGCCCACCGGCATTTCGGTGTGGGATTCGATCAGCTTGCCGTGATTTCGCCGGGCGATAGGGACGCGCATCTGACGTTTTACAATGCCGATGGCTCGACATCGGCCGCCTGCGGCAACGCGACCCGCTGCATCGCCCGCCACCTGATGGACGAATCGGGGCGCCGCGATCTGACCCTGACCACGGACCGGGGTACCCTGCTGGCACGCGATGCCGGTGACGGGCTGACCTCGGTCAACATGGGGCAGCCACAAACCGACTGGCGCGACATTCCATTGGCCGAAGCCATGGACACCCTGGAGTTGCCGATCGAGGGCGGCCCGACCGCAACCGGCATGGGCAACCCGCATTGCACATTCTTTGTCGAGGATGCCGAGCTGATTCCCCTAGCCGAATTTGGCCCGCGCTATGAACACCATCCGCTCTACCCCGAACGCACCAACGTTCAGGTCGCCCATGTCGTCGGGTCCGATCACCTGCGGATGCGCGTCTGGGAACGCGGTGTGGGGGTAACGCTGGCCTCGGGGTCCTCCTCCTGCGCCACCGCCGTGGCCGCCGCCCGGCGCGGGCTGACGGGGCGCAAGGTTCGCATTGATCTGGACGGCGGCACGCTGCACATCGACTGGCGCGACGGTGGCGTCTGGATGACGGGACCGACCATGCATGTCTTCTCGGGCCACCTGACACAAGCATTTCTGGACAGCCTCGGATGAGCGCGCCCAAATTCACCACGCTGGGCTGCCGCCTGAACGCCTATGAAACCGAGGCGATGAAAGAGTTGACCGCCCAGGCCGGTCTGGACGACGCCGTGATCGTCAATACCTGCGCCGTCACCGCCGAAGCGGTTCGCAAGGCCCGGCAGGAGATTCGCCGCCTGCGCCGTGACAATCCCAACGCACGACTGATCGTGACCGGCTGCGCAGCCCAGACCGAACCCGGAACCTTTGCCGCGATGGCCGAAGTCGACGCGGTGATCGGCAATACCGAAAAGATGCAACCCGCCACATGGGCGGCGCTCGCCGGAGATTTCGGCACCGAACCGGTTCAGGTCGATGACATCATGTCGGTGACGGAAACCGCCGGTCATCTGATCGATGGCTTCGGCACCCGCTCGCGCGCCTATGTGCAGGTGCAAAACGGCTGCGATCACCGCTGCACCTTTTGCATTATTCCCTATGGTCGGGGCAATTCCCGTTCGGTCCCCGCCGGCGTTGTGGTGGACCAGATCAAACGTCTGGTGGACAAGGGCTATAACGAGGTGGTGCTGACCGGCGTTGACCTGACGTCCTGGGGTGCCGACCTGCCCGCCGCGCCCCGGCTGGGCGACCTGGTGACGCGAATCCTGAGACTGGTGCCGGACCTGCCGCGCCTGCGGATCAGCAGCATCGACAGTATCGAGGTCGACGAGGCGCTGATGCAAGCCATCGCCACCGAACCGCGCCTGATGCCGCATCTGCACCTGTCCCTGCAGCACGGCGACGATCTGATCCTAAAGCGGATGAAACGCCGTCACCTGCGCGACGACGCCATCCGCTTTGCTGAGGAGGCGCGCGAACTGCGCCCCGACATGACCTTTGGCGCCGATATCATCGCCGGGTTCCCGACCGAGACCGAGGCGCATTTCCAAAACTCGCTCAGACTGGTCGAGGACTGCCACCTGACCTGGCTGCATGTATTCCCCTATTCCAAACGCAATGGCACCCCGGCGGCCAAGATCCCGAATCAGGTGAACGGCGCGGTGATCCGGGAACGCGCGGCCCGGCTGCGCGAGGCCGGTCAGGCGGCAGTCAACCGCCATCTGGCGGCCCAGGTCGGCCAGAACCATCAGGTGCTGCTTGAAAACCCTCACATGGGCCGGACCGAACAATTCGCCGAAGTCCGCTTTCTAACGCCAAAGCCCGAGGGCCAGATCGTGACCGCGCGGATCTCCGGCCATGACGGGCGCCAACTGGTCGGCTGACGCGGCTCAGTCCTCGGCCAGCAACTCTTCCATGAACACGCTCAGCAATTGCGCGCGGCCGTCGACGCCGGCCTTGCCATAGATCCGGGTGCACTGCGCCCGCACGGTCCCCGGCGCCGTGCCGCGCAACCCCGCGATGGTCTCGTTGTCGATCCCTTTCAGAACCATCAGCGCCACGTCGCGCTCGGCGGGGGTCAGCCCCCAGTCTTCAAAGAATCGCTCGATCACCCCGGCCATGTCACCGCGCGCCGCACGCAGGCCGGTGTCCATCTCGGCCATTCGCGCCAGCAACCGGCGCAGTTCGATCATGAAATAGATTACGCCAAAGATCATCACCGTGGCGACAAAGGCCTCCAGCGGTAGATGGAACCGCGACTCCGCAACATCGACGCCGATATCGGCGATCACGTCGCCGACAAAGAACATCGCACAGAGCCCCTGCGCCACGATCAGCGCGGCCAGCGTCGCCGCCCGCCGCGCCTGTGGATCGCGTCCTGTCATTGCAACCGCCTGTCGGCAGGCACGGATTTGCGTCCGGTCAGCATCGTGCGGGCCAGCGGCACGCCCGACCGCCAGCTGTCGAACAGAACGCCGCCGACATGCAGAACAACCGAAATCATCAGCCAGCCGAACGCCGCCTCGTGCGCCTCCTCGACCCAGTCGACGCCAAAGAACCGAAGGCTGCCCATCATGATGCCGGTCGCGCATAGCGCGGCCAACGTCAGCCAGATATTATAGACCATCAGCGCCCCCAACGGGTTGTGCGACAGATGCACGGTCCGGTCGCCACTGACGATCCCGCCCAGGTGGCGCAAGGCTGCGCCGGGACTGGGTGGAAAGCTGGCAAACCGGGCCGGACGTGGGCCCACGATACCCCACAGCAAACGGATGGCAAGCAGCCCCAGCGCGGCATATCCCACCCATTCGTGCACGATACCGTCCTCGTCGGTCAGCGCCCCGTTCACCAGAACGCTCAGCGCCAGACCCCAGTGCACCATTCGCACCAACGGATCCCAGACCGCGATGTCGCGGGCGCCTGCGCGCCCGCGCTCACTGGTTCGGGTCATTCCCACTTACTTGGCCTCCAGCCTGGCCACCTTGCCGGATACAGGATCGACATAGATCTCCGCCATCTTTCCGTCCTTCACCACATAGGCTTCGATCTTGCCATCTTCGGCCTCGATCTTGCGTACCTCGTATCCCATTTCTGTCAGCCTGGCGGTGATCTCGGCCTCCGTCGTGCCCAGAACGGTATCGCCGGTCAGATCCATCGCCAGAACAGGGGCGGCCAGCGCCATGGCTGCGATCAGTGCAAAGGTTTTCATCAGATATCTCCGTTAGATGTGAATGCCGTCGGACTGCCCGCCGGTGATCCCCAGCTAGGCTCGCCGGACCCGCACCGAAACGCGCTCCCGGCTTATTTGGCCACCCATAAGCGCAAGCTGACGCGCCGTCGGCACCGCGCCATGCCTCCGGTGTTTCATCTCTTGCGAACTACTCCGGGGTTAATGCGCCAAAGACGCAGAGCGGCTGGCCCCTTCCCGACGGCCACAGGCCGCCCCAAGCCGCCCGCGCAAATGAAAAGCCCCGCGACCGAGGTCACGGGGCTCATCGAATGTCAGATAGGTTTGACCGGAGATCAGGCGGATTTCTTGCCCTTGATCGGCGCCCACAGCTTCTTGTTGGTCAGGTACAGCAACACCGACAGGATGATCAGGAACAGCACACCGACCAGGCCGGCTTGCTTGCGCGCCATCATCTTGGGCTCCGCCGTCCACATCAGAAAGGCCGACACGTCCTCGGCCAGGTGATGCAAGGAGTTAGGGTGCCCGTCGACGAATTCCACCTGTTCGTCGAACAGCGGCGGTGCCATTGAAATCCAGCCGCCGGGGAAGGCGGTGTTTTCATACAGGATCGACCCGGCTTCTTCCTTCTGCTCACCGGTGTAACCGATCAGCAGCGAGGTGATGTATTCCGGTCCGCCGATGCCACGCAGCAGCTGGTTGATGCCGGTGCCATAGGGGCCGTGGAATCCGGCGCGCGACTTGGCCATCAGACTTAGGTCGGGCGCACCCGCTGCGGTGTTCTCCGGGAAATGGTCCGACGGTTTGGCCGGGCGGTAGTCGTCCAGTTCGGCGTCGAACACCTCGAAATACTCGGCGGCATAGGCGCGCACCTGATCTTCGGGTAGATGCGGACCGCCTTCGTCACCCAGGGTACGGATCGGCACCTGCTTCAGCCCGTGGCAGGCCGCGCAGACCTCGGTATAGATCTGCAGACCGCGTTGCAGCTGGTTCTGGTCATACTTGCCGAACGGCCCCTCAAACGAGAACGCGACATCTTCGATGTGCTGCTCTCCGCCGCCCGCCGCGAATGTCGCGGCAGGGGCCAGGGCCAAAGCGAAGGCTGCACCAATGGCTAGTGTCTTGAACATGGGTTCAGATCCCTCTCTTACTCGGCCGGGGTTGCTTCGGCGGAAGCATCCGATTTCTTGCCGTAATGCGCATCGAAATCCTCTTCGATGGTCGCGGGTATTGCAGTGGGTTTCTCGATCACGCCCAGAATCGGCAGGATTACAAAGAAGTACCCGAACCAGTAGGCCGACGCGATCAGCGAGAAGGACGCATAGGGTTCTTCCGCAGGCATCGCTCCCAGCCACATCAGCGCCATGAAGTCGATGACCAGCAGGTAGAACCACCATTTGAACATCGGCCGGTAGCTGCCCGAGCGCACCGTGGAGGTGTCCAGCCAGGGCGCCAGCGCCATCGCGATGATCGCACCGAACATCGCGATTACGCCAAAGAACTTGGCGTCGACGATGCCGCCGGTGATGAAGGACGCGAACTGCACGACCCAGACTTCACCGGTAAAGGCGCGCAGGATCGCATAGAACGGCAGGAAGTACCATTCCGGAACGATATGCGCGGGTGTCACCAGCGCGTTGGCCTCGATGTAGTTGTCGGGGTGACCCAGGTAGTTCGGCATGAAGCCGACGATCGCCCAGAATACCACCATGACCACGGCCAGCGCGAACAGGTCCTTGATGACGAAGTAGGGCCAGAACGGCAGCGTGTCCTTCTCGGCCTCGGCTTTCGATCCACGGCGGACGTCAACCCCGGTGGGGTTGTTGTTTCCCGTGGTGTGGAAGGCCCAGATGTGCAGGATCACCAGCGCCGCGATAACCATCGGCAGCAGATAGTGCAGCGAGAAGAAGCGGTTCAGCGTGGCGTTGTCCACGGCGGGCCCGCCCAGCAGCCAGGTCTGAATCGATTCGCCGATGAACGGGATCGCGCCGAACAGGCCCGTGATCACGGTAGCGCCCCAGAACGACATCTGCCCCCAGGGCAGAACATAACCCATGAACGCGGTGCCCATCATGCACAGGTAGATCAGCATACCGATGATCCACGTGACTTCGCGCGGTGCCTTGTACGAGCCATAGAACAGGCCGCGGAAGATGTGGATGTAAACGGCGACAAAGAACAGCGACGCCCCATTGGCGTGCAGGTAGCGCAGCATATAGCCACCGTTCACGTTGCGCATGATGTGTTCGACGCTGGCGAATGCCAGGTCCACATGCGGCGTGTAATGCATCACCAGCACAACGCCAGTCACAATCTGCAGCACCAGGCAGAACGCCAGAACGATGCCCCAGATCCACCACCAGTTCAGGTTCTTGGGGGTGGGAATCATGATGGTGTCATACACCAGGCCAACGATCGGCAGGCGGCTGTGCAGCCACTTTTCGCCACCGGTCTTGGGTTCGTAATGATCGTGCGGAATTCCGGACATGTTTGACCCCTTTAACCCAGCTTGATCGTGGTTTCGTCGACGAATTCCGCAACCGGAACCGGCAGGTTCTCGGGCGCGGGGCCTTTGCGGATACGGCCTGCGGTGTCGTAGTGCGACCCGTGGCAGGGGCAGAACCAACCGTGGTAGTCGCCCGCGCCATCACCCAGCGGCACACAGCCCAGGTGGGTGCAGACACCCATCATCACCAGCCATTCGCCGGCTTCGTCCAGCGTGCGGTTTTCATCCGATGCGTCCAGGCCCGGCTTGTTGGCGTTCCGATCCAGCGGGTCCGGCAGGTCGGCCAGATCCACCGCGCGCGCCTCAGCGATCTCTTCCTCGGTTCGGCGGCGGATGAACACCGGCTTGCCCAGGAATTTCACGCTGATCTGGGTGCCGACCTCGACGCCGCTCACGTCGACGCGAATCGAGGACAGCGCCTGAACGTCCGCCGACGGGTTCATCTGGTTGACCAGCGGCCAGATCGCGGCCCCTGCGGTTACTGCACCTGCGCCGGCTGTGGCGTAGTAGAGGAAATCTCTCCGGGTGCCTTCGTGGTCTTCTGCGTGGGACACGAGGTTTTCTCCGATTCCAGCGCCCCCTTGGGGCAAACATGCAAATGCACCGCGCGGGGGCGGTGTCTCAAGGCGGCTATCTAGCCGGGTCAGACGCCTTCGTCCAGCGGTCATAGTCGCGCATGAGGTCGCAGTTTGGTTCGGCTGTCGCGAAGTGGCCACACAGCGACGCCACGCGCGCCGGGATCGTCGCTAACCCGCCGGGATCGTCGCCTGCATCGACGGACGCTCGGCGAACCCCGCGAACCAGGCCGCCAGCGCATCGCGACCGTCGCGCCAGCCGCGCGCGTCATGACGAAAATCCAGGTATCCCAGCGCACAGCCCACTGCGATCTGACCGATGGTCAGAGGTCCGTTCAGATCGTCGATCCAATCGCTGTTCAGCGCATCCAGAGCCCCGCAAACCTTGCCCCACTGTGCTTCGACCCAATCGGGCGACTGTTGCGCCTCGGGACGCAGCCGCGACTCGTAAACCATCAGCACAGCCGCCTCGAGCAGCCCGTCGGCAGTGGCCTCGAGGGTCAGGAGCCGCCAGATGCCGTCCTGCGGGTACAGCCCGGCCCCGGCCCGGTCGTCCAGGTAGCGTGTGATCACCCGGCTGTCGTAGATCGCGCCGCCATCGTCGAGAACCAACGCCGGGATCTTGCCCGTCGGATTTGCCGCCCGCGCCTCCATGGCGGTGTTGATCGCGGTCGTGGCAACCGGGATCTCTTCGACATCGCCGGTCTGGCCGGTTTCATGCAGAACGACACGGACCTTGCGCACAAAAGGCGAGGCCATCGAGGAAATGAGCTTCATGGACGGGTCTCCCAACCGGTTTCGGCCACCCTAGGCGGGCGGGCCGGGGCTGTCTACGGCGCCTTTTTCGCGCCCAGCATCAGGCCCGCCAGATCCGCGATCTCGGTGCCGATGCCAAACCCGCGCATCTGACCCGCCGCGCGTTCGCGCACCGCGTCCGGCTTGTTCTGGCCCAGCTTCCAGGTGCCGTTGACCGCCTCGATCCGCAACCGGCAAGGCACGATCATTCGCATCATCCGATCCAGCGCCTGCGCCTCCATCTTGCCGGCGGTCCAGGGCTGCTTGGGCTGCAGCCTGTCCTCGAACCGGGCCGACAGCCGGTCCAGGACATCGCGCAACTCAGCCTGCGGGCGCAGCTCCAGCGTGCCCGACAGGTGCACTGCCACATAGTTCCAAGTCGGCACCTGATCGTCGATCCCGTACCAGTCGGGCGACACATAACTGTCCGGCCCCGACACCGCGATCACCGCCCGCAACGGTTGGCCCAGCGCCCGCGCAATCGGATTCGACCGCACCAGATGCAGGTCGACCATATCCCCCGACAGCACAAACGGCACATGGCTCAGCAAGGGCGCCCCGTCGACCGCAACCGTCAACACCCCGAACGCCCGCTCGGCCGCAAACGCCAAGTTCTCCGCCGGGCTCGCGGTGTGATAATCCGGATTGGGATGCATAAGATGTCCTTATTTCAATCGCCCAGATAAGCTTGCAGCGCCGGTGGCGGATTGTCCATCAATCCAGCGGTCGCCACCGGCGGCTCGGCCCGGCCCTCGGCCACCAGAATCACCTCGTCCGCGATACGGCGGGCATCGGCGGGCTCGTGGCTCACCATCAGCAGCGTCGCCCCGCTCTCCTTCGTCAACCCTGCGACCAAGTCCAGCATCTCCGCCTTCAGCGCCGGCCCCAGCGCGGCAAAAGGTTCGTCCAACAGCAGCAGCGGGCGCCCCTGCACCAGCACCCGCGCCAGCGCCGCCCGGCTTTGCTGTCCGCCAGACATCTCGCCCGGCTTGCGATTCTCGAACCCGGCCAGTCCCACGCGCTCCAGCGCCTGCGCCACCCGCCCCCACTGCCCGGCATTCAACCGCAACCGGGGATCAATCCCCAGCCCGACATTACGCTCCACGCTCAGATGCGGAAACAGGTTGCCATCCTGAAACAGCATCGCCAGCGGTCTTTGACCCGGCGGCACCGCCGTCATGTCCCGCCCGTCCCAGATCACACGACCGGCCTGCGGCTCCACGAACCCGGCAATCGTCCCGATCAGGGTCGATTTGCCCGAACCCGACGGCCCGATCACCGCGACCCGCCGCCCCGTGGTAACTTCCAGGTTCGCCCGCAAGGCGAAGTCACCCTGCACGATCCGCAGCCCCTCAAGCCTCAGCATGCCACCGCCCCCCGCGATCCAGCAGCCAGAACGCCGCCATCGACATCACCAGCAACAACAGCGCCGCCGCCGCCGCCGCCTCCATCCGGTAGGCCCCCATCAATCGGTAGATCTGCAACGGCAATGTCGCTCGTTCCGGGTCGGCAAACATCGCGATCACCCCCAGGTCCCCCATCGACAGCGCCGCGCCAAGCCCGGCGGCAAACCCGATCTGCGCCCGCATCCGGGGCAGCAGCACCAGCCGCAGAAACCCCGGCCCGCGCATGTCCAGACTGGCCGCCAGCGGCCCGTGATCGGCCACCACCTGCTGCGCCCTTGGCACCAGTATGCGCAAGGCAAACGGCAGCGCCATTACCGCATTGACCAGCGCCGTCACCGGCAAAGCCACCGAAAACGGGTCCGCCACCGGATAGATCAGCACGAACAGCCCGGTACCCAGAACCAGGGGCGATGCCGCCAGCCCCAGAAACCCCGCCGCCTCGATCCAGCGCCACCCCGCTGCCACACCCGCCGCCATCGGTACCGCCAGCGCCAGCAACAGCACCGCGCTGCCCGCCGCCACCATCACCGACATCGCCGCCGCCCGGAAAACGCTGGCCGGCAGCGCCGTCAATCCCGGCAATCCGGCCAGCACCACCGCCAGCAAGGGCAGCAACAGGAACCCACCCGCCGCCGCAATCGCAACC
>JBFHMM010000118.1:0-11540 GCA_041594355.1 Paracoccaceae bacterium
GGGCGCTATCCAATTGCCGCTCGTAGTCCACCTCGGCTTTCAGCCGGGCCGTCAGTTCCTGACTCAAAGTGGCGCTCCCCGGCCATTGCGCAAAGAAATCTCCGCCGATTACAGCGTCGAACACCGAGGCATTCCGCGACAAATAACTCGCCAGTTCAGGCGAGGTGCCAACGATGTCAATCAACAGATCGATCAGCTGCGGATTGGCGTCAAACAGCGAAAACAGCTGCACCCCCGCCGGCAGCCCGGACAGGAACCCGTCAAGAGCCAGCAGCGCTTCGTCCGGCCGTGCGGTCCGCGACAGGCGTGACAGAAGTTCCGGCTTCAACCGTTCAAAGATCCGCGCCGCCCGTTGTGTCCGTAATGCCGGGTAGCCGGGCCAGCGCGCCAGAACCGATGCGTCTAACTCCTGCGATTGCTTGGCCGGTCTCGGGTCGCTGCCCGGCGCAAAGAAACCCTCGGTCAGTTCGTGTACCTCGGCCAATCGCACGGACAGGTCCGCCGCCAGGCTGTCTACGTCGGTGCCCATCAGACACGCCACCCGCGCCAGGCCATCCGGCGACTGCGGCACCTGGTGGGTCTGGGCATCGTGTACCATCTGGATCCGGTGTTCAACTTCACGGTGGCTGCGGTAATGATCGGTCAGGCGATCCGCAACATCCTTTGGGATCCATCCCTTTCCGGCCAGCGCCGCCAGCCCCGGCACCGTGCCGCGCACCCGCAAGTCTCGATCGCGGCCACCGGCAATCAGCTGTCTGGTCTGCGTAAAGAACTCGATCTCGCGAATGCCGCCACGCCCCAGTTTCATATCATGACCGGGGACTGACGTCGGTCCGCCGGTGCCCTTCGTTTCGCGGATGCGCAACCGCATGTCGTGAGCGTCCTCAATCGCCGCGAAATCCAGATGACGGCGCCAGACGAATGGCGTCAGAGTTTCCAGAAAGCGTGCGCCGGCCTCAAGATCACCGGCACAGGGGCGCGCCTTGATGTAGGCCGCCCGTTCCCATGTGCGACCAAGGCTTTCGTAATATGTCTCGGCGGCGGCCATCGACAGGCAGACCGGTGTTACCGACGGATCAGGCCGCAGCCGCAGATCGGTACGGAACACATAGCCATCCGCGGTCTTTTCACTCAGCGCCGTGCTCATGTTGCGTGTGGCACGAACCAGTGCGTGACGCGCCTCATGAAAGTCGTCCGGATCATAGCGGGTTTCATCGAACAGACAGATCAGGTCGATGTCAGAGCTGTAGTTGAGCTCATGCGCACCCATCTTGCCCATCGCGAGGATGGTCAACCCCGCGGCGGTCTCCACATCGCCCTCGCCTTGCCCCGGCAACTTGCCGCGTCGGATCAGCGACGCGATTTCCACCTTGATCGCCACATCGCAGGCCAGGTCACCCAGATCGGTGAGCAATCCGGTCACCCGTTCAAGCGGCCAGGCACCGGCGAGATCCGCAAGTGCGGTCAGCAGCGCCAGCCTCCGCTTTCCCCGCCGTAGCCCCGGCTTCAACTGATCGGGCGGCAGGTCGCGCATCTCGGCCAAAAGGTCAAAAGCAGATTTGTCAGGGTCTTCAAGCGCCTGCGCAATCCATTTGGATTCGCGTTCGATCAACCCTTTCAGATAGGGGCTGGATCCCCCCGCCCCTTCGACCAGAGCGGCCAGATCGCCGGAAAGAGCCGGCACGGCGGCGCGAGTCTCGGCCCCGAGCGCGGGGTCAAAGGGGCGGGGCAAACGGGCGATTTTCATTGGTCCGGACATGGGGCCAAACTGCGTCCACGATATTTCAAGGTCAATGCGGCAAATGCTTGAAACCCGCCGGGAAGCCGGGCAAGACTTCGGTGCATGAGCAAAAGTCTGAAACGAGTCCGCGCCGCGCTCGAAGCTGCCGGGTTGAACCCGGAAATCATCGAAACCCCAATGGCGCGAACCGCAGCCGATGCGGCCACGGCCGTTGATTGCGATGTGGACCAGATCGCCAAGTCGATCATCTTTCGCGGAAAGGAAACCGGAACCGCCCTTCTATTTCTGACGGCCGGAGGCAACCGGGTCGACGCGGCCAAAGCGGCAGCCGTGGCCGGAGAACCGCTGGGCAAGGCCGATGCAGCCTTGGTTCGGGCGCAAACCGGTTTTGCCATCGGTGGTGTTTCACCCGTCGGGCACCTGAATCCCATCCGCGCCTTCATGGATCCCCGGTTACAGGATTTCTCCCGGATCTGGGCCGCCGCCGGCACTCCCCACCATGTCTTTGCTGTCGAACCCCACCAATTATGCCACCTTTGCAGCGCCCAATTTATTGATTTTACGTCGCAAAATCAGTTAATGTAAAAAACATTCACATGACCTCTTGCAATGCTTCTCCGGAACTCCGATCTAACACAATGTGAAAGGCATTTACATCACATCAAACCTGGAGACACCGACAATGACCACCGTAACCGACCCCGTCCCTGCCCCGGACCATCCGGGCTGGTTTTCCCGCGCTGAAGCCTGGCTTGACGACAAAGGCAACGGTGCCTGGATCGCAGCCATGGTCCTTGGCTTTGTCTTCTTCTGGCCCGTCGGCCTCGCCCTTCTGTTTTATATGATCTGGAGCAAACGCATGTTCAGCAAGTCCTGCCGCCACCACCGCTCCCACCGCTCCGGCCCGCCCTGGGCCCGTCACGGGATGCGCGCCATGTCATCAACCGGTAACACCGCCTTTGACATGTACAAAGAAGAAACCCTGCGCCGTCTCGAACGCGAACAAAACGACTTCGAGAACTTTCTTGAGCGTCTGCGCGAAGCGAAAGACAAGGCAGAGTTCGACCAGTTCATGGAAGAACGTGCCCGCAAGGCCAGCCAAGACGACGACAAGACCGACAATGACGCGGCCTAACCCCCGCCGCATTATAATGTCCCTCGCAGCCCCGGACGGAAGCGTCCGGGGCGATCTCTTTCCCTCCATTCGTTTGGACCCATGCAACAGCTTCCCGACCCCCATCGCCAACCACAGTTCTATGCGTCAGTGCCGCTGAAACGGCTGATTGCATGGATCATCGATAGTGTCGTGATCCTGCTGATCGCGCTGATCGTGGTTACACTGACCCTATTTGTCGGTTTCTTTGTCTGGCCAATTCTTTACCTCGTCGTCGGCTTTGCCTATCGGGTTGTGACCATCACCAACGGGTCCGCGACACTTGGAATGCGGTTTGCTGGAATCGAATTGCGCGACGCCTACGGTGCACGGTTGGATTTTGGCAGCGCCTTGGCGCACACCACGGGCTATACCATCAGCCTCGCGATCCCGCTGTTGCAGGTGATATCGGTGGTGATGATGCTGACCGGAGCGCGTGGCCAGGGATTGACGGACGCCTTTTTAGGAACCGTCGCATTAAACCGCCGGGCAGCGATCTAGACCCTCTCAATCCGCACTTGGCGCTGGTCAGATCGGTTGCTATCATTTGTTGAAACGAGTCCGGGATGTCCATGCGCCATACGCTGCCGATTGCGCCACAATTCTATGTGACCGCCCCACAGCCGTGCCCTTATCTTGACGGCAGGATGGAGCGTAAGCTGTTCACCGCCCTACAGGGCGAAGGTGCGGAGCAACTGAACAATTCGCTGTCCCAGCAGGGGTTCAGGCGGTCGCAGAACGTATTGTACAGACCGTCTTGCGCCGATTGCTCCGCATGCCTGTCGGCCCGGATCAACATTTCCGAGTTCAAACCTTCGAAGACACAGAAACGGGTATTACGCCGCAATGCGGCGATGAATCGCCGCGCGACCTCACCTTGGGCGACCGAAGACCAGTACGCACTGTTCCGGTCCTACTTGGACGCCCGCCATGCCGACGGCGGCATGGCCGACATGGATGTCTTTGAATTCGCTGCCATGGTCGAAGAAACGCCGATCCGCAGCCGCGTAATCGAATACACCGATGACGACACATTAATTGCCGTCAGCCTGACCGATGTACTCGAAGACGGGTTGTCCATGGTTTATTCCTTCTATGCCCCCGATCGGCCGCAGGCGTCGCTCGGGACATGGATGATACTGGATCACATCGAGATCGCGCGCCAGGCCGGGCTGCAGTATGTTTACCTTGGGTATTGGGTCCCGGGCAGCGCAAAAATGGGATACAAGGCGCGGTTCTCCGGCCTTGAGGTCTATGTCGGCGGCAAATGGCGACCGATGACCGATCCCTCGGATTTCACGGACACCACGCATCCCTTGTCGACCGACCCTATTGCCGAACAGGTCGCCAACATCAGCTTGCCCGACCGCCGACCCACTCACAGGTAAAAAGAGGCTGACGCGGCGTCGTTGACCCGTCCCTTGCGCCGACGCTTTAGGCTGCCGTAAAAAGGGAGCACCAGATGTCGAGAATACCACATTGGAAGTCCGCAAGTCGAACTTGGCGGATCTTCGCGTTACGAAATCGACAACAGGTGAGGTGCAGGACGGCACGATCCTGGTGCGTGTCGCCCGGTTCGGGTTGACCGCCAACAACATCACCTGTGGCGTTGTCGGAGACCGGATCGGATACTGGAATTTCTACCCGCCAGCCGACGGCGACTAGGGCATTGTCCCGGTCTGGAGCATCGGGATCATCGAACGCTCGAGCGCGGCGGGTGTTGCCGAAGGGGAACAGTTGTATGGCTATTGGCCGATGGGTAGCCACTCGGTTCTGGACCCGGCCCGTGTTGACGACAGCCGGCTCTTTGACGGATCCGAACACTGGCGCGATTTTGCAGCGGTCTACAACCGCGACCTACGTTTGTCGAACGACCCCCAGGACAATCCGGCCACCGATGACATGCGAATGGTGCTCTGGCCCCTGTATGCGACCTCTTACTGCCTCTATGATTTCGCTCTGAACAACGACTGGTTTGGCGCCGAACAGGTGTTGATCGTCTCAGCTTCGTCCAAAACAGGCATCGGCACCGGCTATGCCTTCAAGGCCGATCCAGATGCTCCAAAGGTCATTGGGATGACGTCCGCAGGGAACCGCGACAAGGTCGAGGCTCTGAACCTCTTTGACGACGTCCTCCAGTAAGACGAGATCGAAACGCGATTGGATGCCGGTCGCAAGACGCTGATCATCGATATGTCAGGAAATGGCGGCGTAATCGGGCGCCTGCACAAGCAGCTGGGTAACAACATGGCTTTCACCAGCTACGTCGGCCTGACCCATTATAACGAGACGGGCATGGGCGCGGATTACATCCGTGACCGCAGCGCAATGTTCTTTGCCCCCGGCCATATTGCCAAGCATGGCAAGGACTGGGGGCCGGCGGAATTCGAGCGCCGGTCCGGCGCCTTCTGGCAGCAGGCGATGCGATCCAGCGAGAGCTGGCTGAAGATCACCCACGCAGAGGGGCCGGCGGAGGCCGAGGCAGCCTATCGCGAGGTTCTCGAGGGGCGGACACCCCCGGATCGCGCCTGGACCGTGACGCTTTGATCGATGGATTGACCGGCCTTGGCACATAAAAAAAGGGGGCCCCGCGGCCCCCTTTTCCCTGTCTATGTCAGACCTTGTCAGTTCACCCCGATCAGGTCCGGAACGATGGTCACAATTGCGGGGAAGAACCACAGGATGCCCAGACCCAGAACCTGGATCAGAACAAACGGCAGGATCCCGCGGTAGATGTGGCCGGTCGTGACCTCCTTGGGGGCCACACCACGCAGGTAGAACAGCGCAAAGCCGAACGGTGGCGTCAGGAAAGACGTCTGCAGGTTCACCGCCACCATGATCGTGACCCATTTCGGATCGAAAGATCCGCCATAGATCACCGGCCCGACGATCGGGATCACGATGTAGATGATCTCGAGGAAATCCAGCACGAAGCCCAGGAAGAACAGCACCAGCATCACGATCAGGAAGACTGTGAACTCGTTGTCAAAGCTCTTGAGGAACTGCTGGATGTAGTGCTCGCCGCCAAAGGAGATGACCACGAGGTTGAGCAGCTGCGAACCGATCAGGATGGTAAAGACCATCGAGGTCACCTTGGCCGTCTCTCGCACCACCGGTGTCAGGACACCTCCGGAGAACAACACCCAGCAGCCAAAGAACAGACCGAACAACGCGTAAAGATAGGCGCCATAGGCCGCGAGGAAGGCAATCCAGGATTCGAGCGTGACGCCTTCCTGATTGACCCGCAGATCAAAGTTCACCCCGATCAGGATGCAGATCAGGATTGCAAAGGTCGACCAGATGATCACCTTGCCCGAACGGTTCTCATCCTGCAGCTTGCGGTAGGCTGCGAGCATGATTGCGCCGCCCGCACCAAGCGCTGCAGCCGGTGTCGGGTTGGTGATGCCCCCCAGGATCGAACCCAGCACCGCGACAATCAAAACCAGTGGCGGAAAGACCACCCGGATCAGATCGTTCTTGGCCAGCCGAGCCGCACCCTCCTTGCACCCGTAAAGGGCCAGCAGAAACGGCAGAGCCAACAGCAGGAAGGTTTTCCCGGACGAGGCCGCAGGCCCGATCAGGAACATGTCGACCAGCACAACCAGCACCAAACCGATGGCGCCCAGGGCCAGCGGTCTGGGGTTGGCCGACGGCGCGACACCACGTGCATACACCAGAACCACGCCAAGCAGCACCACAAGGGTCGCGACACCGGTGCCGATCGGTGCGGCCGCAGAGATCTTGGCGTCGATCGCGGCAGCCATTTCCTCGTCAGTCAGACGATGGCTTACGCTGGCACCGCCCGAATTGTCGATCTCGGCCTGTTCGGCAACGGCGGTATCCCACGCCTCTTGCCCGTGCAATTCGATCATCGACGCCTTGCACTGTTCAGACACTTTGGTGCGCAGGCTGGCGGCTTCGCTGGATTGCGAAAAGCTTGAGACCTGAATGTCCTGGCTGCCGATGATGCCGACACTGCCCAAAAGGATCGCGCCGCCAATCAGACCGATAGGCGCGGCCAGGAACCACGACAGTGCCTCGCCACGGGTCACCGGTTCGTTATTGGTGCTTCCCAACTCGACCGCCGGAGCCTTCTCCGGATTCAACAGCGCATAACCGAAGGCATAGAGCGCATAGAGCAACGCCAGCAGGATCCCCGGCAATAGCGCCGCCTGGAACAGCGTCCCCACCGAGACCACCGCCGGTTCCCCCAGATAGGTCAGAGCATCGGAACAGCCCGCGGTATTGGCGCGATCTTCCTGTGCGGTAGAGTAAAGATCGCCAGCCAGCGTCCCCAGAAGAACGATCACGATAGATGGCGGAATGATCTGCCCCAGCGTACCGGAAGCCGCGATCACACCCGTCGCCAGCTCTGGCGAGTAATTGTTGCGCAGCATCGTCGGCAACGCCAACAGGCCCATGGTGACGACGGTTGCCCCGACAATCCCGGTCGAAGCGGCCAGAAAGGCACCCACGACCACGATGGAAACCGCCAGACCGCCCGGAAGCGGGCCAAAGACGCGCGCCATGGTGGTCAGCAGGTCGTTGGCGATTCTGGACCGTTCCAGCGTGATGCCCATAAGCACGAACATCAAAACCGCCAGCAGGGTCTCGATGGACTGCCCCGCCAGGACACGTTCGTTCATCCGGTTAACGATAAACGACACGTTGCGGTCCAGCGCCTGTTCCCAGCCGCCGGGAAAGACCGATTCCGCCACTCGTGGCAAATCCGGGTATCGGAAGACCGAGATCGTGTCCGAGTGCACACCCGAGTTGATCAGGTCATTATAAGCTTGCGACGAGGTGTCGATCGCATGGTGGATAAGGATGCCGGCACTGTCGAGCGCGGCGATGATGCCAAAGGAGATGACCCCCGCACCACCGATGGCAAAGGCCACCGGGAACCCGGACAGGATACCCCCAAACAGGCACAGGAATAGGATGATCAGGCCGACTTCGACGCCATCAAGACCGAAAAGCATGTGGTGAGTCCTTCGCTTTAATGCGCGCCTTCATAGGCTTCTTCGCCCTCTCCAAGGGTATCCTTGTCGAGGTATTTGTTTTCACTGGCTTCGCCTTCCACGAACTCAAGGTACGACCGGTAAAGGACCGCCACGGCCTGTATGAACACCATCGCGGCAAAGGCGCACAGAAGGATCTTGAACAAGAAATACGCGTTGAACCCGTTCGGGCTGAATCCGATGGTTTCCACGTTCCAGCGCAGCGCCCGCGATTTCGCCAGCAACCGTTCCAACGTGTCGCTCGCAGAGGGTTTCGGCACGATCAGGTGACGCCACAGGAAATACCACCCGTACATCCAGACCAGAACCGCCATCGGCATCATGAAGAAGATCGCACCAAGCATGTCCACCACACGTTTGGCTCGGAAGCTGATCGCGGAGTAGATCAGATCCACCCGCACGTGCCCGCCCTGCACGTAGGTGTAGGTGGCACAGAGCGCCACGACCATTGCGTTGTATAACTTCAGTTCTTCACCGAACCAGCTGATGTCCTGTTGGAACGGTATCCCAAGACCGATGGCAATGTCTGGGCGGGTAAAGATCCGCTGGATGAAAACGATGATGATTTGCTGAATGACCATAATAAGACCGGCCCAGGCAAAGAACCGCCCGACCGTATTGGCGAAGCCTTCCAGGACTCTCACAACGCCCCACATCAACGGCCGCCAGAATATTCCCGCGATGGTCAAGAGGAGGACAAAAGTCAAAACAACAAAAAAGAATTCGACTGAACCACCATAGTAGACCACCCGCATCACGGCTTTCTTGTCGGACCAATCCAGCCACAGGCTTGGGTTTGTCACGGCGTTATAGAAGTTCGGAAAGGCCGAAAAAAAATTCTGGAAAAACCAACTCAACACGTCCATGTGTCCCCTCCCCCACAGGAGTGCCCGGATTTCGGTTTGCCGTACCGGGCCTCTTATTCGCGTGCAGGCCCACTCTTAAGAGAGAGCCTGCACGGGTTTTTGAACAGATCTGTTCGATCAGCCCATGATTCGGTCACGCTGAGCGCGGTAGGCACCTTCGGATTTGACCAGCCAGCCCGATGAGGTCTTCATCGAGGTTTCGACGCTTTCACGGATGTTGACGAAAAGATCATCGTCCATGTAGCTGTCCAGCGTTTCCTTGGAAGCCGCGCCAAAGGCATCCCAGACGGTGTCGGGGAATTCCAGCGTTTGAACACCACCCGCCTGCAGACGCTGCAGTGCCGCCGCGTTGTTGTTCAGAAACTGAGCCAGGTTCCATTGATGCGACTCGCCGGCCGCCACCTCGATGATTTTCTGATGCGCGGAGCTCAGGCTGTCGAACACGTCGCGGTTGATCGCCAGCGAAAGCCCTGCGCCCGGTTCGTGGAAACCGGCGGTATAGTAGAACTTTGTGATTTCCTGGAAACCGGCCTTTTCGTCGGCCCAGGGACCAATCCACTCGGTGCCATCAATCGCACCCGACGCCAGCGCTTGGTAAACTTCGGAACCGGGCAGGTTCTGGATCGATGCACCCATTTTACCCAACGCCTGACCGCCAAGACCCGGCATCCGGAACTTCAGACCGTTAAAATCTTCGGGACCGTTAATTTCCTTTCGGAACCAGCCACCGGCCTGCGCACCCGTGTTTCCACCTAGAAAGGATTTCAGACCGAAGATCTTGCCCAGTTCGTCATGCAGCGCATGGCCGTCGCCGTGGTAGTACCAGTTGACGATTTCCTGTGCGGTCATCCCGAACGGCACTGCGGTGAAATAGGCGTACCCCGGATGCTGACCCGTGAAATAGTAATCGGCGGCGTGGTACATGTCGGCCTGACCGGCGGTCACGGCGTCGAAAACCTCAAACGCGCCGACCAATTCGCCGGCCGCTTTGATTTCAACCGTCAGGTCGCCGTCGGACATAGTGGTGATACTGTCGGCGACGTGCTGGGCCGCGTCAAACACACCAGCCAGACCCCGGCCCCAGGACGTGACCATAGTCAGGGTCCGCTTGCCTTGGGCGTAAGCCGGTGCAGCAAGAGTGGTGGCCGCAGCCGCGCTGCCACCCAGCGCCGAGGTTTTCAGAAAAGAACGACGATCCATATTGGTTTTCCTCCCCTTTGGACTCTTTCGTCGGATCCCGCCGCATCACTGCACGGGGGACAAGTGATAGCACGTTACCCGTTCACTTCGCATGGCGGAATACCAACTTGTACGTAGTCGGCACGGTTTTTGAGCAAAAATGGCGGAATCAATCCTAATTTCCGTCCAGTCCGAGAACCCGGTCCAAGGCGCCAACACTGTATTGTCATTGATTCGACCCCGGTCCGGCGCAATGCTCGGGCCATGCGATTCCTGCGTTCTTTTCTGACCCCCAGCTATGGGCAAAAGGTGTTTTTGCTGGCCAGCCTGCCGCTGATCCTAGCGGCGACCGCGATCACTTTTCTGGTGGTCCACCAATCGCGCCAGCTGGCCGAGGAGGAAATTCGCTCGCTCGAGGATCAACTGATCGGCGCCAAACGGGAAGAACTGAAAAACTACCTGTCGATTGCGCGCACTGCCTTTGTGAATATCTATGGGCGCGCCGCGCCGGACGATGAGGCGGCCAAGTTGGAGGTCACCAGGATCCTGTCCGCCATGCTCTATGGTCAGGACGGCTATTTCTTTGTCTTTGATTATGCCGGCAACAATCTTGTGTCGCCGCGCCAGACCCAATTGATCAACCGGAACTGGAGCGGGCTGACCGATCGCGCCGGCACCCCGATCACGGACGAACTGATCCGGATCGCGCGATCCGGTGGCGGATACCACGTCTTTGACTGGCCGAAACCGTCGACCGGAGAAACGGCGCGGATGGTGGTCTATGTCGTCGGTCTGCAGGACTGGCGATGGGTGGTGGGCACCGGTATCTTTGTGGATGACGTCGCCGCCACGGTCGCTTCTGCACGCGCCGGAGTGGAACAGCGGATCAACCGCACGTTCCTCTTCATCATCATGATCACCGCCGCTGCCCTGCTGAGCGTGTTCCTGTCGGGAATGGTGTTGAACCTGCGGGAACGCAGGCTCGCCGACGCCAAGCTGAAGAAGCTAACGCAAAGGGTGCTGGACGCGCAGGAAGAAGAACGCGGGCGGGTCGCCCGGGAACTTCACGACGGCATCAGCCAGATCCTTGTCGGCGTACGCTATACACTGGACAACGCGCGCCGCCGGCTGTCGCGCGGCGATTTCGAAGGCGTGGAAGCCCCCCTTGGCAAGGGGTTGGATCACCTTGGCACCGCAATCACCGAAGTCCGCCGCATCAGCCGCGATCTCAGGCCCGGCGTCCTAGACGATCTGGGCCTGGGTCCAGCGGTCAAGGCGCTGACTGACGATTTCCGCGAGCGTACCGGCATCGAAACCGAGTTTTCCACGGTGGTCTTCCGCAACCGGCTGGATCAGGACGCCAAGATCGCTTTGTATCGCATCGCGCAGGAGGCGTTGACCAATATCGAACGCCATTCCGACGCGAGCCATGTCACCGTCGACCTGCGCGGTCACAAGAAGGGCGCGACCCTGCGGATCGCCGACAACGGCCGTGGTCTGCCCGATGGCCCGCGCCAGGCTTCGGGGCCCGGCCTGGGATTGCGCAACATGCAGGAAAGAATGGAGCAACTTGACGGCAC
>JBFHMM010000119.1:0-11518 GCA_041594355.1 Paracoccaceae bacterium
CAGACCGGCGCCGCCCGGCTGGCCGCGCGGGCGGCGCTGCGGGTGGGGGCGGGGCTGGTGACACTGGGCGTGCCGCCGGGCGCGATGACCGAGGTCGCCGCGCAGCTGACGGCGGTGATGATGACGCCGGTCGCCGACGACGATGCGCTGAAAGAGCTGCTGTGGGACACGCGGATGAACGTGCTGTGCCTGGGGCCCGGGCTGGGGCAGGGCGGCGCAGCGCGGGCGCTGGTCGAAGCGGCGCTGGAACTGCGGCGGTCGATCGTGCTGGATGCCGACGGGCTGACGCTGTTCCGCGACGATCCGAGGGCGTTGTTCTCGTTGCTGCACGATAAATGCGTGTTGACCCCGCACGGCGGCGAATTCGCGCGGCTGTTCCCGGATCTGGCGGCCAGGCTGAAGGTGGAACCGACCAGGGGGCCGGCCTATTCCAAGGTGGATGCGACACGCGCGGCGGCCAAGCGGGCGGGCTGTACCGTGCTGTTCAAGGGGCCCGACACGGTGATCGCGGGGCCTGACGGGCGCTGTGCGATCCACTCGTCGCTCTATGACCGGTCGGCGCCCTGGCTGGCGACGGCGGGCGCGGGGGATGTGCTGGCCGGATTTGTGACCGGGTTGATGGCGCGCGGGCTGGAGCCGATGCTGGCGGCCGAGACCGCCGCGTGGCTGCATGTGGAATGCGCGCTGCAGTTCGGCCCCGGACTGATCGCCGAGGACCTGCCCGACGCCCTGCCGGGGGTGCTGCGGTCGCTAAGGAGCTAGGATCAGGCGGCGGGCCGCAGCCCTTGCGATTGGCCGCAGTCAACGGCCAGTTCCAGACCGCCTGCATAGACGATATGTGACCCGGCAAAGCGCAGCTGGTGCAAGGTGATGTCCTGTTCGCCCAGGTCGCGGATGAATTCGCCGTCGATCAGAGCCTCGGCTCGGACCAGCGCCTGTCGGGCGTTGAACATCGCCTTGGCGCGCCAGTCGCGGATCAGCACCTGCTGGGCGGCTGGCAGGATCAGATCCTGGTCGGGGCGGGTATCGCCCAGCGATCCGGCGGCAATGGAAATGACCCGGATCCGCCGGGTGCTGCGCGTGATGAACTGCAGGTGGGCCATGCCGCAGTCGCGCGTGATGACGCGGTCGCCGGGGGCCAGGAATTCCACCGGCATTTCGCCGTCCATCGTCAGGACAATCGTGCCCGTCACGAACCCGGTTTCCGGGGGCATGCTGGACGTGGGATACATGGGGTGCGGCAACGGGGAACCCCCGCCTGCACGCCCGACCGTATTCGGTTTCATGGCGTTTCTCGCTCGTCTGCCTCTATCTTTTTTCCCGATATTATGGCAAAAACGCGCCGTTGTCGTGACCTATTTCGCGACTTGGCGGTTTCTTTGCCGACAAATTTACTCAAACAAAGGGCGGTGTTTCCTCTCGCATCACCGCGCGAGCCTCGCTATTGAGCGCGTCGCGCGGCGCCTCAAAATGCCGGCTTTGTTGCACAAATCGGCTGAAGGGCAGGCTGCCCCTTTCCCCGGACACATTTATGCTACGGCCCCTGTGGCAGGTCTCTGTGGCAGGTCTCTGTGGCAGGTCTCTGTGGCAGGTATGCCGAGAGCGGTGTAGCGATTGAGCACGGCAACGCGGACTTGGATTTCGGCGACCTGACGGTCGACGTCCTGCGCCATCAAGGATTGGCCCAGTAGATTCACGCAGTGCATTTTGGTTTCGACGCGACGACGCCGATGGTTGCCGCTCCATCGTCGCCAGATCGCGCGGCCTAGATATCGCGGGGCGTTAACGGCCTCGTTCCGGGTGATGGCTCCTGCGCTGGTGGGCTTCCAGGGTTTGGCATTCTTGCGCGGGGGAATGACAGCACGGGCGCCACGTGCAGCAATCGCGTCATGGCATTTGCGGGTGTCATAGGCGCCGTCGGCGGTCACTGAACTGATGTCCTGATTGGGTGGGATTTGGTCGAGCAACTCTGGCAAGATGGGTGCGTCGCCGACATTGCTTGTCGTGACCTAGACGGCCCGCACCTCCAGCGTTTCCTCGTCAATTCCGATGTGTATCTTGCGCCAGATGCGCCGCTTGGGGCCGCCCGCCGCCCGGCAGTCGAAACGCAGTTTCGACGAGAGGGATGCTTGCGGGCATTCCACTCGCCTTCGCCCTCGGATTTGATACCGGTGCTGTCGATCAAAAGGTTCAGAGGGCCACTGCCGCCACGATACGGCAGGCTCACGTTCAAGGTCTTCTGGCGACGGCAAAGAGTGCTGTAATCGGGTGCCGTCCAGTCCAACCCCGCCATACGCAACAGGCTCTGAACGAACCCTGTCGTCTGCCGAAGCGGCATTCCAAACGGCACTTTCAGAGTGAGGCACACCTGGATCGCGGCATCACTGAAACTCTGCTGCCGACCGCGCTTACCGTTCGGTGACGGAACCC
This sequence comes from Paracoccaceae bacterium, assembly GCA_041594355.1. Taxonomy (GTDB): domain Bacteria; phylum Pseudomonadota; class Alphaproteobacteria; order Rhodobacterales; family Rhodobacteraceae; genus JAIUZI01. The sequence continues at coordinate 2,431 of JBFHMM010000119.1, forward strand.
AGACCATCTCGGGATCGAACCAGACCGACAACGATCCGCGTTGCTTCAAGCTGTCATTGTAAGACGACCGGTTCGTGGTCTTTTAATTCCTGGGGCCCATCTGCTCATGCCTCCCGCCTATCATGCTGGATTCACGAGATGAATCCCTGACCCCATTTGTCAAAAAAGCCCAACAGAGCCCCCCTGCGCCTCACAGTGCTCAAGCTGGCCGTCGCCGACCGCATTCAGTACGTCCGTTTTGAGGAACCTATAACCCCACAAATAGTCTTGCCATTCAAATCTTTAGGGAAGATCACAGGCCAAAGAGTCTGTTTTGGTGCGGGCGGTGGGACTCGAACCCACACGGGGAAATCCCCTTCAGATTTTAAGTCTGATATGTCTACCATTCCATCACGCCCGCATCCGGCGCTTTCTCGGCATGCTCGGTTCCGGGCCCGGAGAGGCCCGGCGCGCCGCGGCCGCTGCTGACTGTCTAAGTAGCTTGGGGCGGAGTTTCAAGCCCGCCGCGCCCGCAGGCGTTGCCCGCGTTCAGCGCGCGGGATGCCGCGGTTTTCCGGTCAGGAATACCGCTGGGCCGGTCACCGCCCGCGCGATGCCTGCGCGATGGCTTGTCCCGCCGCGTGCCCCGCCGACCAGGCCCACTGGAAATTGTAGCCGCCCAGCCAGCCGGTCACATCCACCGCCTCGCCGATGGCGTAGAGACCGGGCACGGCGGTGGTCTCCATGCTGCGCGAGGACAGCGCATCGGTTGAGATGCCGCCCAGCGTGACTTCGGCGGTGCGGTAGCCTTCGGTGCCCGAGGGGGTCAACCGCCAGTCGGTGAGCGCGTCGCAGAGCGCGGTCAGCGCGGTGTCGGGCTGATCGGCCAGCCGCCCCTGCGCGGGCAGGGCGGGGGCGAGTTCGTCCACCAGCCGGGTAGGCAGCAGCGAGGACAGCACAGTCGAAACTCGCCGCTTGCCGCCCATGGCCCGTTCGGCGCGCAGGGTTGCCAAGAGGTCGGTGTCCGGCAGCAGGTTCACAGCGATCTCCTGCCCCTCGCGCCAGTAGGAAGAGATTTGCAGCACTGCCGGGCCGGAGAGGCCGCGATGGGTGAACAGAAGCGCCTCCTCAAAGCTGGTGGCGCCGGTTGATACCCGCGCGGGCAGCGACACGCCCGCCAAGGGCTTGAAACGGCCTTCGGGAAAGGTGAAGGGCACCAGCCCGGCGCGGGTTTCGGTGACCGGCAGGCCGAATTGACGTGCGATGTCATAGGCCAGCCCGGTCGCGCCCATCTTGGGAATCGATTTGCCGCCCGTTGCCAGAACGAGGTTGCGGCAGGAAAGGGTCTGCCGTTGCCCGTCGCGGTCGATGCCCAGGGCAAAGCCGTCCTCCGTCCGGCGCAGATCGGTCAGAGCGGTTTGCAGCCAAAGTTCGGCCCCGGCGCGGGTCATTTCGGCTAGCAGCATGGCGACGATTTGCTTGGCGGAACCGTCGCAGAACAGCTGACCCAGCGTCTTTTCATGCCAGGCGATGCCGTGGCGATCGACCAGGGCGATGAAATCCCACTGGGTATAGCGGGCCAGCGCGGACTTGCAGAAGTGCGGGTTCCCGGAGAGAAAATTCTCGGGCCCCGCGTACATGTTGGTGAAATTGCAGCGACCGCCGCCCGAGATACGGATCTTTTCCCCTGGCGCGCGGGCGTGGTCGATCACCAGCGTGCGCCCGCCCGTCTGGCTGGCGCACATCAGGCCGGCGGCGCCGGCGCCGAGGATGACGGTATCGTATCGCATGGGGCGTGGGGTGACGCGGTTTGCGTCCGAGTGCAAGAGGAAGACGCACGGAAGACACTGGTCTGAATCCGCTTTTGCATGTAGTCTTTGTCGCGAGACCCTGACAAACGGGGCGGATCAGAGGCACGAGGCGGCAAACCATGACTGAGATGGTGTATGGCGCGGTCCCGGACAGGGACGGCGAACCGATTCTACCCAAGTGGTGGCGGACATTGGACAAATGGTCGATGACCTGTGTCCTGATCCTGTTCGCGATCGGGCTGTTGCTGGGGCTCGCGGCATCGCCGCCGCTGGCCGCGCGCAACGGGTTCGATCCGTTCCACTATGTCGAGAAACAGGCGATTTTTGGCGGCGCGGCGCTGGTGGCGATGCTGCTGACCTCGATGATGTCGCCGGTTCTGGTGCGGCGGCTGGCGGTTCTGGGCTTTCTCGGCGCCTTTGTCGCGCTGGCGCTGCTGCCGTTTCTGGGCACCGATTTCGGCAAGGGCGCGGTGCGGTGGTATTCGCTGGGCTTCGCCAGCGTGCAGCCCTCGGAGTTCCTGAAACCCGGTTTCGTGGTGGCGGCGGCCTGGATGCTGTCGGCCAGCCAGCAAATCAATGGCCCGCCGGGCAAGCTATGGTCGTTCATCCTGTGCGTGACCATCGTCGGCATGCTGGTGATGCAGCCCGATTTCGGCCAGGCCTGCCTGGTGCTGTTCGGCTGGGGGGTGATGTATTTCGTGGCCGGCGCGCCGATGCTGCTGCTGGTGGCCATGGCCGTGGTGGTGGTGCTGGCGGGCACCGTGGCCTATTCCAGTTCCGAGCATTTCGCCCGCCGCATCGACGGGTTCCTGAACCCCGATGTCGATCCCACGACGCAGCTGGGCTATGCCACCAACGCGATCCGCGAGGGCGGGTTATTCGGCGTCGGCGTCGGCGAGGGGCAGGTGAAATGGTCGTTGCCCGATGCCCATACCGATTTCATCGTCGCCGTGGCGGCCGAGGAATACGGGCTGGTTCTGGTTCTGATTATCATCGCGCTTTACGCCAGTGTCGTGGTGCGGTCGCTGCTCCGGCTGATGCGCGAGCGCGATCCGTTCATCCGGCTGGCGGGCACCGGGCTGGCCTGCATGTTCGGCGTGCAGGCGATGATCAATATGGGTGTCGCGGTGCGTCTGCTGCCGGCCAAGGGCATGACGCTGCCATTCGTGAGCTATGGCGGATCCTCGCTGATTGCCGGCGGGATCGCGGTGGGCATGTTGCTGGCGTTCACGCGGACCCGGCCGCAGGGCGAGATCGGCGATTTTCTGCGCGGGCGCGGGTAATGGTTGGCCTCGGGGTCGGATTTTCTGCAGAAGCGGCCACACAGACCGTCACGACAGGTAATCCCAGATGACACACCCTCTTCTTCTCTTGGCCGCTGGCGGAACCGGCGGCCACATGTTTCCGGCGCAGGCGCTGGCCGAGGCGATGCTGAACCGTGGTTGGCGGGTGCGGCTGAGCACGGATGCGCGCGGAGCGCGTTATACCGGTGGCTTTCCGCACAGTACCGAGATCGTCGAGGTGCAAAGCGCCACATTCGCGCGCGGCGGGGTCATGGCCAAGGCGATGGTGGCGCCCAAGATCGCGGCGGGTGTGCTGGGGATGGCGCGTGCGATGCGCCGTGACCGGCCCGCTGTCGTGGTGGGGTTCGGCGGCTACCCGTCAATTCCGGCGTTGGGCGCGGCCACGCTGCTGAAGCTGCCGCGCATGATCCATGAACAGAACGGCGTGCTGGGCCGGGTGAACCAGATCTTTGCCCCTCGCGTGGCGCAGGTGGCCTGCGGCGTCTGGCCCACCGATCTGCCGGAGGGCGCGCAGGGTGTGCATGTGGGCAACCCTGTGCGCCGCGCGGTGCTGGAGCGGGCCGGGGCGGGATACATCCCGCCGGGCGACTACCCGATGTCGGTGCTGGTGATGGGCGGCAGCCAGGGCGCGCGCATCCTGTCGGACGTGGTGCCGGCGGCGATTGCGGCGCTGCCCGAGGCGCTGCGCCGCAACATCCGCGTCAGCCACCAGGCCCGCGACGAGGACGGCGACCGGGTCACCGCGTTTTATGCCGAGCATGGCATTGCCGCCGAGGTGCAGCCGTTCTTTCACGATGTGCCGGCGCGCATGTCCGAGGCGCAGATGGTGATCAGCCGCGCCGGGGCCTCGTCCATCGCCGATCTGACGGTGATCGGGCGGCCTTCGATCCTGATCCCCTATGCCGCGGCGGCGGGCGATCACCAGACCGCCAACGCCCGTGGGCTGGTTGACGCGGGGGCGGCGATCATGATCCCTGAAAGCGCCCTTGACGTTTCGGCGCTGGCCGAGCAGATGGCCGCCATTCTGACCAACCCGCAGGGCGCGCAGCAGATGGTGCAGGCGGCGCTGAGCGTCGGCGCGCCGGATGCCACCGACCGTCTGGTGGCGCTGGTCGAACAGCTGGCCGCAAAGGAGACGACATGACACCTGCCACCAAACTGCCCGGCGACGTCGGCCCCATCCATTTCGTCGGTATCGGCGGTATCGGCATGTCGGGCATCGCCGAGGTGCTGCTGAACCATGGCTATGTGGTGCAGGGGTCGGATCTGAAGTTCAGCAAGATCACCGACCGGCTGGCGGGCTTGGGTGCGCATATCTTCGAAGGACAGCGGGCTGAGAACCTCGCCGATGCCGAGGTCGTCGTGATCTCGTCAGCGATCAAGCCGGGCAATCCGGAGCTGGACGAGGCGCGGCGGCTGGGGCTGCCAGTGGTGCGCCGGGCCGAGATGCTGGCCGAGCTAATGCGGCTGAAATCGAACATCGCGGTGGCGGGCACCCACGGCAAGACGACGACGACCACGATGGTCGCCACCCTGCTGGATGCCGGTAACTTTGACCCCACGGTGGTGAATGGCGGGATCATTCACGCCTATGGATCGAACGCGCGCATGGGGCAGGGCGAATGGATGGTGGTGGAGGCCGACGAGAGCGACGGCACCTTCAACCGGCTGCCCGCGACCGTGGCCATCGTCACCAATATCGATCCCGAGCATATGGAACACTGGGGCAGCATCGAGAACCTGCGCGACGGGTTCTATGATTTCGTTTCCAACATTCCGTTCTATGGGCTGGCGGTCTGCTGCACCGATCACCCCGAGGTTCAGGCGCTGGTGGGCCGGATCAGCGATCGCCGGGTGGTGACCTATGGGTTCAACGCGCAGGCGGACGTGCGGGCGGTGAACCTGACCTACAAGGCAGGCGTGGCGCATTTCGATGTCGCGCTACAGGCCGAGGGCAAGATGATCGAGGGCTGCACCCTGCCGATGCCGGGCGATCACAACGTGTCGAATGCGCTCTCGGCGGTGGCCGTTGCGCGGAACCTGGGCATGAAGGCGGCCGAGATCCGCGAAGCGCTGGCCAATTTCGGAGGCGTGAACCGCCGGTTCACAAAGGTGGGCGAAGTGGACGGTGTCACCATCATCGACGACTACGGCCACCACCCGGTGGAAATCGCCGCCGTGCTCAAGGCTGCGCGGCAGGCGACCGAGGGCCGGGTGATCGCGGTACACCAGCCGCACCGCTATTCGCGGCTGTCGGGGCTGTTCGACGATTTCTGCGCCTGTTTCAACGAGGCCGACGTGGTCGCCATCGCCGAGGTTTTCGCCGCCGGCGAGGCGCCGATCCCCGGCGCCAGCCGCGACGATCTGGTGGCCGGGCTGATCCGGCACGGCCACCGCCACGCCCGCGCGCTCCATTCCGAGGACGACCTGGAGCGGCTGGTGCGCGAGCAGACACAACCGGGCGATATGGTGGTCTGTCTGGGCGCGGGCACCATCAGCGCCTGGGCCAACGGCCTGCCCAAACGGCTGGAAACCGCGTAACGATGCGGGGTGGGGCCGGATTTTTCGAAAAAATCCGTTCCGTTTTCTCGCTAAGAAAACGGAGCGTCATCCAGCGGGAGGACGTGCAATGACTGACGATCATCTCAAACGGCGTATCGGTCTCGGCCTGCTGACGGCATATGGCGTCGGCGTCATGGTGGGGGCGGGGATCTATGTGCTGGTCGGCGCCGTGGTGGGCGATGCCGGGGTCTGGGCGCCGTTGTCGTTCCTGCTGGCCGGGATTATCGCGGCCCCCACCGCGCTGAGCTATGCGGAGTTTTCCACCCGGTTGCCGGAGGCCGCGGGCGAGGCGGCCTATGTCGGTGTCGGATTGAACAGCCGGGCGCTGGCCATCCTGGTCGGGCTGGCCATCGTGGCGGCGGGTACGGTGTCGGCCGGCGCTGTGCTGCGGGGCGGGGTCGGCTACCTGACCCAGGCGATCGACATGGACCCAACCCTTGCGATCCTCGCGCTGGGCGGGGTGCTGACCATGGTGGCGGTGATCGGGGTGATGGAGAGCCTGTCGCTGGCGGCCCTGTTCACGGTAATCGAGCTGACTGGTCTGGGCCTGGTGATCTGGGCCGGGGCCTCGGCGGCGCCATCGCCGGACTGGGCCGCGCCGCAGCCGATCGTCTGGACCGGGCTGGGGTTCGGCGCGGTGCTGGCCTTCTTTGCTTTCATCGGGTTCGAGGACATCGTCAACATGGCCGAAGAGGTCGACCGGCCCGAGGTCACCATGCCGCGCGCGATCCTGATTTCGCTAGGGGTGACATCTGTCATCTATGCGCTGGTCTGCCTGGCGGCGGTGCGCGCGGTGCCGGTTTCCGAGCTGCAGGGCAGCAGCAGCCCGCTGACCCTGGTCTGGCAGTCCGCGCGTGGCGGCGGCGGCGAGTTCCTGTCGGGAATCGCGGTCTTTGCCGCGCTGAACGGGGTGCTGGCGCAGATCGTGATGGCGGCGCGCGTGCTGTTCGGGTTGGGTCGGCGCAGCCCGGCGCTGGCGCTGTTTCATCACGCCAGCCCCAGGTTCGGCACGCCGGTGCTGGCGACGCTCGTGATCGGTGTCGCGGTGGTGCTGGCGGCGCTCTTTGTGCCCTTCGCAACGCTGGCCGAGGTGACCTCGTCGATCCTGCTGGCGGTATTTGTGCTGGTCAATCTGGCGTTGATCCTGCAAAAACGTCGCGATCCGCAGGCGCCCTTCCGGGTGCCGATGGCGGTTCCTGTGGTGGGTCTGGTGTTGTCCCTGGCCGCGTTGGCCGTTGCTGTAGGAGGCCAGTTGTGAGCCTTTCGATCCTGTCGCCCGCGCTTTGGGTGTTGATGGCGACCGGTGTCCCCATGCTGCCGATGCGCTGGCAATTCCCGCCCGGTATCGCGCTATTGCTGGCGGCGCCGGTGCTGATCGTTTTGTTGGGGTATGAACACGGGCCGGTGGCGGCGATTGCCGGGCTGGGGGCCTTTGTCTCGATGTGCCGCAACCCGCTGCGGTATTACTGGCGCAAGTGGACGGACGGCGGCGCGATAGAGGAGAAAGCAGAATGAGCATCTCCCTGATCCTGGCCTGCATCTGGGCCATTACCGCGAACGTGTTGGCGATGACGCCGTCAAAGGACAACCACTGGCGCCGGGCCTATGTGCTGATCTGCCTGGGCATCCCGCTGCTGGGATATGTTACCTATGAAAACGGCCCCTGGATCGGGCTGGTGGTGCTGCTGGCCGGGATGAGCGTGCTGCGCTGGCCGGTGATCTACCTGACCCGTTGGACACGGGCCAAGGTTACCGGCAGCAAGCCGAAATGAGACTGACCGAGACCAAAGAGGGTGACGCATGGATATCGTGACTGTTTATGCGCTGGCGCCGCTGGCCGTTCTGGCCCTGGGCGGGCTGGCGGGGGTGTTGACCGGGCGGTACCTGGGTACGCGCCACGTGCTGATCCTGATTGCGGCGATCTCGGCGGTGGGCGTTTATCTGATGGTGCAGCTGGCGATGGTGGGCGAGGGCGAGGAAGAGGCGGCCATCCTGCCCTTCGCGACGCTGACAGGCGGCGTGCTGCCGGCGCTGCTGGGCGCGATCATGGGCGGCGTCGGGGGGCTTGCGATGACCCGGCGCAACCGGGCGGAATGATGCGCGACTGGCCCGATCTGCGGGGCCGGCTGACACCGCATAAGCCGCTGAGCGATCTGACTTGGCTGCGCGTGGGCGGGCCAGCGGACGTGCTGGTGCAGCCCGCCGACCTGGAGGACCTGTGCCAGTTCATGGCCTGCTTGCCCGGCGATGTGCCGGTGTTCCCGATGGGGGTGGGATCGAACCTGATCGTGCGCGACGGCGGGTTGCGGGCGGCGGTGATTCGGCTGGGCCGGGGTTTCAACGGTATCGAGGTGACGGGCAACCGTGTGACAGCGGGCGCAGCGGCGCTGGACGCGCATGTGGCGAAACGGGCGGCCGGGGCGGGGGTCGACCTGACCTTCCTGCGGACCATTCCGGGCAGCATCGGCGGCGCGGTTCGGATGAACGCGGGCTGCTATGGCTGCTACGTGGCCGACGTGCTGGTTTCCGCCCGCGCGGTGACGCGCGGCGGCGAGGTAGTGACGCTGACACCGGACGATCTGAACCTGCGCTACCGGCAGAGCGATCTGTCGGAGGGCTGCGTACTGGTTGAAGCGACATTCGAGGCGCCATCGGGTGACCCGCAGGCGCTAGCCGAGCGGATGGCGGCGCAGCTGCGGAAGCGGGACGAGACACAGCCCACCAAGGACCGCAGCGCCGGATCGACCTTTCGCAACCCGGCAGGATTTTCATCGACCGGACGCGACGACGACGTGCATGATCTGAAGGCGTGGAAGGTGATCGACGCGGCGGGGCTGCGGGGCGCGCGCCTGGGTGGGGCGCAGATGAGCGAGAAACACTCCAACTTCATGATCAATACCGGCGATGCCACGGCGGCGGATCTTGAGGGACTGGGTGAACAGGTGCGAAAAAAGGTTTACGATTCCAGCGGGATCACGCTAGAATGGGAAATCATGCGTGTCGGCGAACCGGCACCGGATGACGCGGGCGAACGGCACGCGGAAACGACCAAAGAAACATAAGCCGGAACCGGCGCTTTTACAGGCAAGCCTTCACGGGCGAAACGAAAGCACCGGATCAACGGAAAACCAAGCGGGCCGCAAAGGCTCCGGGACATTGAGGCACTCAGGTGGGTCAGTCGAGCGGGACACCCCCCACGGTGGCGGTATTGATGGGCGGCCCTTCGGCGGAACGCGAAGTGTCGCTTAGCAGCGGGCGCGAATGCGCCGCCGCGCTGAGGGGCGAAGGATTTGAGGTGGTCGAGCTGGACGCTGGACCGGACCTGAGCGAACGGCTACGCGAAATTTCCCCAGACGTGGTGTTCAACGCCCTGCATGGCCGCTGGGGCGAGGACGGCTGCGTGCAGGGCATGCTGGAGTGGCTCCGCATCCC
>JBFHMM010000120.1:0-11515 GCA_041594355.1 Paracoccaceae bacterium
AAATGGAGGCGAGTACCGGAATCGAACCGGTGTACACGGATTTGCAATCCGCTGCGTCACCACTCCGCCAACTCGCCTTTCCAATGACTTAAGTCATTTGTGGTGTCGGCTGCCACACAGCCTGCCACACTTTCTATTTACGTTCTGTTCTGTCCGCAAGGCGATTCTGGCGGATTGACTGTGCTTCCGCCGCCCTCACGCGCTGGCGGATGGCGCGGGTGTAATGTTCGACCATCCGGCGGCTTTGATCGGTCACGGCGGCGATCAGGTCATCGTCGCAGCCCGCCAGCAGCAGCTCGGAGGCGGTGGTGTGGCGCAGGGCGTGCAGATCGTGGGCTTCCGCCCGGCGGCTTCACGTGTGGCGCGCATGGCCTGCGCCGCGCTGCGGTAAGCGCAGGGGCCGGTGTTCTCGGCTTTGGTCATGTCCTTTGGCAGGATGAACAGGTCGGATCGCTCTGCCGTGTCCAGGGCGGCGCGCAGGTGCGGCGTGATCGGAATCCACAGCGGCCTGCCTGTCTTGCCCTGCCGAACACGAATGCCGGCGCCGTCGCGGTCGATGTGGCCCCACTGCATCCGCATCGCTTTGCCGACGCGCTGACCGGTTCCAAGCAGCAGTTCGAACAGGGGGCGCTCGCGTGTGCCACAGCCGTATGCCTTGCGCAACTTAGCCACCTTGTTTTCTGGCCATGGCTCGCGTTCGGTCTTTTCATATTTCAGCGCCTTGATGCCCCTGGCCGAGTGGTCGCCCGGCTTCGACAGCAGCCCCATGTCCTTGGCATGATTCAGTACGACCGACAGGACGCGGGTCCGGTAATTGGCAAAGTAGGGGCTGTGCGCCTCCGGGAATTGCCCAACCATCAGGTCGGCGGGGTTTGGTGGTCAGATCGACGCCGGCCGCTTCCGCCACGCGTTTGAGCATTTCGACGAGCACCATCGTCACGAGGATTTTTCGTTTCCGGGATGTGGGCTGGCCGCGATCAGTGTGCGCGCGGCCATCTCGACCTTGTGCAGCCGGTCAAGTTCTTCGGTGGCCATTGGCGGGATCTCTGCCGCCGCATCCCGCGCCGCCCATTTCGCGACCGCTTGGTGGCTTCCGCAATCCGGGCGGCATGTCCTTTTGTCACGCGCCATTTCGCGCCCCCTCTGTTGTCGCTTCGGATTCCGTCAGTTCGTCCTCCACCTTCTCGACGGCCGGGATGAAGGCCAGCCAGGATGAAGGCCAGCGCGGCCCTGGTCAGTTGGACCTGCTGGCGCAGGCCGTCGCTATGGATGGCGGCACGGTAGAGGGTCGGGCCGGTGATGTGCATGTGGCTTTGCATCGACTCTTCAGCCTCGATTAGGGCGCGGTAGGTTAAAGGAGGTCACGACAGAACGAGTTCGGGTGCTTAACCGGGAGACGAATGGCAGTAGAGGCTGTCTGGGCTTTGCGACGTCTCTTGGCCCCCGCCTCAGGGCGCGAGTTCATTTGGGGAAATGTGATGTAATCGGGGTCCGTCGAAGCGCCACTGGCTGAGAGACAGCGGCTATTTGGCCTTTTGCCGGGTCGGCAGGCCCTGAGTCGTTTTGGTTCCGCTTGCGCCGGTCACCGGGCGATTTCGGTCGCCATTGTCGTTTGGCCGCACCTGGGCCGCCTCCGTGCGGCGTCATTTCGCGCCGAGCCTTGTTGCCGGGGGGGCGGGGATGTGGCAAAAGCCAGCAGACCAACCGAAAAAACGAGTTGAAACATGACAGACTTTGCTGCCCGGCGCCGCATGATGGTTGACACCCAGATTAGGCCGTCTGACGTGACGAAATACCCGATTATCGACGCCTTGCTGAGTATTCCGCGTGAGCTGTTCGCGCCCGATGCCCAGAAAGATGCCGCCTATGCGGGCAAGGACCTGGACCTGGGGGGCGGGCGCGTCATGCTTGATCCGCGTACTCTGGCAAAGATTCTCGACGCGCTGGATGTCTCGGGCGATGAACTGGTGCTGGATATCGGTTCTGGATATGGCTACTCCTCGGCCGTGGTGGCACGGTTCGCCGAAGCGGTTGTCGCCTTGGAAGACGACGAGAAGATGGCGAGCGACTCGGTTGCATTGCTGTCCGAGGTCGGGGCAGATAACGTTATCTCGCACACCGGATCATTGGTCGACGGGGCGGCGGAGCACGGGCCCTATGATGTTATTCTGGTGCAGGGTGGCGTTGGTGAGCTGCCGGCTGCGCTGCTGGACCAGCTAAAGGATGGCGGACGTATCGCCTGCATCTTTATGGATGGCGACCTTGGAGAGGTCCGCATCGGCTACAAATCAGGATCGACGGTATCCTGGCGCTTTGAATTCAACGCGGGCGCGCCGGTCATCCCGGGCTTCGAAAAGCGGCAGGTTTTTGCCCTTTGATCTTGGCATTCCCCCACCTGTCGGAGATACTGCAGCGCAGAGCAGATGAAATGCGCTGACGGCTAAATCAGCGCGGCGGAGTGATCGCGATGCACAGGGCAGTGTCTTCAGGACTGAAATCTTTGTTGAGATCGGCCGGCCTGGCGGTCGGTGTTTCTTTGGCCATGGGTACGGTCGGGGCCCGCGAGGCGAGCGCCGACAACATCGCCGACGCAATGATTGGCGCGTATAACACCAGCGGACTGTTGGAGCAGAACCGTGCCTTGCTGCGGGCTGCGGACGAAGATGCCGCCATCGCATTGTCGGCGCTGCGCCCGGTCATCGACTGGACGATCCGGTTGCAGGGCGTGAATAACGAAGCCCGCGGCATTGTCATCAACCAGACAAAGTCTTCGGATGTTTTTACTGGTTTGACCCTGCAGTGGCTGTTGTTCGACGGCGGATCCAGCCGTTTGACGCGGCAGGCGGCACAGGAAAGCGTCCTGGCGACGCGGCAACGGTTGATCAACATTGAGCAGCAGATCCTGTTCCGCGCGGTCGCGGCTTACCTGAACGTGTTGTTGCGAACCGAAAACGTCGCTTTGGGCGAGAGCAACGTCGGGCTTCTGGGCGAGGAACTGCGGGCGGCTCAGGACCGGTTCGAGGTGGGCGAAGTCACCCGGACCGATGTGGCGCTGGCGGAATCGCGTCTGGCCGCCGCCCGAGCCAATCTGTCGGATGCCCGGGGCGAACTGGCCAAGGCCAACTCGGAATACGCAAATGCCGTGGGGCACGCGCCGGGTCGTTTGGCGGGGCAGCCGCGCCTGCCGCAACGTCCGGCCTCTGTTCAGTCGGCCCGCGATCTGGCCGTGCGCAATCACCCGTCAATTCGGGAAGTTCAGCATCTGGTCACATCGACCGAACTGGCGGTTCTGGCGGCCTCCAAGGATCTTGGCCCCAGTGCGTCGCTGCGGGCCGATGTGGGCGTGACCGAGGATCTGGGCTCGTCGTTGTATTCCAATTCCTCATCGGTTTCGCTGAATTTCTCGCAGAACATCTATTCAGGGGGGCGGCTGGCGGCGTTGATGCGCCGCTCGATGGCCACCCGTGACGCCGCGCGGGCCAGCTTGCTGACCGTGCAGCGCGACGTCGTACAGGATGTGCAGGACGCCTATGCCCGGTCGCTGGTGGCCGAGGCCAGCCTGACAGCAAGCTCCGAGCGGGTGCGGGCCGCCGATGTGGCGTTCCAGGGGGTCCGCGAAGAAGCCACGCTGGGCGCGCGGACAACGCTGGACGTGCTGACGGCTGAACAGGACCTGTTGAACGCCCGTATCGCCGAGGTTTCGTCGCGGGTGGAGCGGTCGCTGGCCGCCTACGAGCTGCTGGCCACGCAGGGCCTGCTCACGGCGGAGCAGTTGGGGCTTGCGGTGCAGATCTATGATCCGGCGCTGTATTACAACCTGGTGAAGGACGCACCGGCGCAGGTTTCCAAGCAGAGCAAAGATCTGGACCGTGTCATGAAAGCATTGGGCAAGAAATGACAATTCTTGCTATCGGTTGTGTGAATCTCTGACGCAGGCTACTCTCGGTCCTGAGGTGAGAGTGGAAACAATAAATGTCCGACCCCGTTACAAACGTCCAGATTGAAGATGTACTTTCGTCGATTCGTCGGCTGGTGAGCGAGGAATCGCGGTTGGAAACCCGAGCCAAGCCGGAGCAGGCGCCACGCGTCAACGATCGTTTGGTGCTGACCCCCGCGCTCAGGGTGGCTGACGATCCGGTACCGGAAGCGAAGAGCGCCGAGCCTGAAACCGCACCGGTCGACGCCGCGGCCGAACCCCTGGCCCTGTCCGATCCGATCGAAGTTGTCGATGAAGACGCGAGCGATCAAAGTAACGAGGCGCCTTGGCAGGATCCGACGGCGACCTTGTTTGAGGCGGCGCAATCCCCGGATGTCGACGATGGCGATCCGGAGGACGAGGCAGAAACCGTGAATGCGGAAGAAGCACCCGCGGTTGGGGCCGGTCAAGAAGAGGGCAAGGTCGAGATCGAGGACCCCGATGTCGTTTATGACGATGCCGAAGAGGGCGAGGAGCCGGACGGCTACGTCGAGCAGCCCGCCTCCGAGGAGATCGAGCCCGAGATCGTGGAAACGGCGGAGATGGATCCGGTGGATCCAGAGGTCGAGGAAACAGACGACATTGTCTGGCCGGAACTGCAGAGCACCGTTGAGCCGCGCGCGGCAGAGGCCGACGCGTCGCAGGAGCTGGAGGCCGAGATGTCGCATAGCGAGCGCGCGGAAAGCCTGAGCGCGAAGATCGAAGCGTTGGAAGCGGCGATTGGAAAGACCAAGGATCAATGGGAGCCTGACGGCGAAATCGGCGACGATTATGCCGGGACCGTTCATGTGGCACCGATGGCGTGGCGCGACCACGAGGCCGAAACAAAGGCGCAAGCCGGTGGCGACGAAAGCGGCTTGGGTGATCTGGACGAGGCGGTGCTGGACGAGGAGAGCCTGCGGGAGCTGGTTTCGGACATTGTCCGCCAGGAGCTTCAGGGCGCGTTGGGCGAGCGGATCACCCGCAATGTCCGCAAGCTGGTTCGGCGGGAGATCCACCGGGCATTGGCCGCGCAGGAACTGGATTAACCGGCGTATCGCTTCGGTGTTGCCGAAAGCTCCAGCAAAAGATCCAGATCCAGATGGGCTTCAAGGTGAGCGGCCAGGGCGTCCAGCGTGGACTCTACGTCGGCGTCGTATTCCAACGTTGACGTCAGCCGGAATTCGGCGAGGAAGCGGGCGCGGAATGCGTCCGAACTGAAAACGCCGTGCAGGTAGCTGCCACGGACCCGGCCATTGGCCGAGACGGCGCCTTCGCGCCGACCATCCACAGACAGCCAGCCGCGATCGCAATCGGGGCCTGATGTCCGGCCCATGTGGATTTCATAACCGCTCAGGGGTTCTCCACCGGGCAAGGCGGTCGCCTCGCGCAGCTGCACTTGCTTGTGTTCCGACATCACGGTGGTCACATCCAGCAACCCCAGCCCGGCTTCGGTGCCCGGTTCGCCATCGACCCCGTGCAGATCGGAAATTTCGCGCCCAAGCATCTGGTAGCCGCCGCACAACCCCATGACATGACCACCCCGGCGCAGATGCGCCTGAATGTCGATGTCCCATCCTTGGCGTCTCAGGAACGCCAGATCTGCGCGGGTGGACTTGCTGCCGGGGATCAGCACCAGATCGGCATTCCCCGGCAGCGCCCGGCCCGGCGCGACGATCTCGACGGATACGTCGGGTTCGTTGCTGAGGGGATCGAGATCGTCGAAATTCGCCATGCGCGGAAGGCGTGGAACCACGATACGCAGCTTGCCCGATTGCCGGGTGGTGCCGTCAACCAGATCCATCATGTCCTCGGCCGGCAGACGCCATGCGTCGTGGAACCAAGGGATGACTCCCAGACAGGGCCAGCCCGTACGGCGGGAAATGTCGTCACGGCCCTCGTCGAACAGGCGCAAGTCGCCTCGAAATCGATTGATGCCAAAGCCTGCGACTTGTGCGCGATCCCCGGACTCCAGAACAGCCTGCGTTCCGATGATCTGTGCGATGACGCCGCCCCGGTCTATGTCGCCCACCAGCACCACCGGCACACCTGCGGCACGTGCGAACCCCATGTTGGCGATATCGCCCTGGCGCAGGTTGGTTTCGGCGGGGCTGCCGGCCCCCTCGACCAGCACCAGATCGGCCGCGTGGCAGAGCGTTGCAAAGCTGTCGAGCACCTGGGCCAGAAGAGCCCCCTTGTCGCGCTGGTATCGCGCCGCGTCCTGGCGACCGACACGCTGCCCGCGCACGACAAGCTGTGCGCCTGTCTCGCTTTCCGGCTTCAGCAGCACCGGGTTCATGTCGGTGGTGGGGGCCACGCCTGCAGCGCGCGCCTGCAGCGCCTGAGCACGTCCGATCTCGCCGCCATCTGCGGTCACAGCGGCATTGTTGGACATGTTTTGCGGTTTGAACGGTGCCACGCGCAGACCGCGGCGCAAAAAGGCCCGCGCCAGCCCCGCGACGATCAGCGATTTTCCGACATTGCTGCCGGTGCCCTGGATCATGATCGCCCGCGCCACGCCGTTTCCCCGGTCAGACAACAAAAAACGCGCCCACTAAGGCGCGTCTTTTGGCTTGTCGCAGGTCGTACTCAGGCGGCTTCGGCCTGCTGTGCGGCATTGCGGCGTTCGCTTTCTTCGCGCGACAGGGCAACCGAGGTGCGCACACCACGACCGACAAATTCCATCAGACCGCTGACAACACGTTCATTGGGGTCGATACCGGCACAGCTCAGCACCTCGCGACCATCACGGGACCGGGCCCAGCGAGCGATTTGCTCGGGGCCATTGCCATATTTCTTGTCATCAGCAATGGCATCGTCCAGCGCGGCCAATACCACGGCCGCAAACAGTTTACGAGCACGATTGCCTTGTTCGTTATTATAGGCCGTGCCGTCAACGAAATCTTTCATCTCGTTTCCCTTGTTTTTCTTGCTCTTGCATTTTTCGGCGTGGCGTTCCTTATGACCTATCGAATTCGATTCGGATACCCCATTTTTGCATAGCACTTATGCAGAATTCGCATGGTTTTCTGCATGTGCAGCACGACATATCGTTGTCTTGCCAGCCCTACTCCCGCCAGATATAGGGGCGCAAATTGCGGCATCAACCACGTGTGAAGGATTTATGTCATGCCCAAGATCAACGGAAACGAAATCCGCCCCGGCAATGTTCTGGAGCACAACGACGGCCTCTGGGCTGCTGTGAAAGTCGACCATGTCAAACCCGGCAAAGGCGGGGCGTTTGCCCAGGTCGAACTGCGCAATCTGCGCAACGGGTCCAAGCTGAATGAACGCTTTCGCAGCGCCGACAAGGTGGAGCGGGTCCGGCTTGAGCAAAAGGATATGCAGTTTCTGTTCGAGTCCGATGGCATGCTGACCTTCATGGACACCGAAACCTATGACCAGGTGGAATTGCCGGCCGAGATTCTTGGCGATCGGCGACCGTTTCTGCAGGACGGCATGACCATCGTTGTGGAATTTCACGAAACCGAAGCTTTGAATGCAACGGTGCCGCAGAAGGTGACCTGCAAGATCGTTGAGACTGAGCCGGTCGTCAAAGGCCAGACGGCGGCGAATTCGTTCAAGCCGGCGGTTCTGGATAACGGGGTCAAGGTCATGGTGCCGCCCTTTGTTGGGCAGGACGAGATGATCATTGTCAACACCGAGACGATGGAATACTCCGAACGCGCCTGATGTGCTGCTGCACATCAAGGAGACAGGGGGCCGGGCGGCCCCCCTTTTTTTTGATGTTGGGTCTAAGTCGTCTTTAGGACCTCACGCCGTAACCGAATGAGGCTTCGCAGTCCGATAAAACGCGGTGTAGTCCGCATGTAACGCACGAAAGCACGGCCATAGCCTTGGATGAGCCAGCGCTCTTCGTTCAGAACAAATAGAAAGTAGAGCAGGAACAGTACCCCCGCCAAAACAAGGGTAAGTGTCGACCCGGCCGTGACACCCAGACCGATCGTCGCGAGGACCGAGGTGACATATTGGGGATTGCGGGAATAGGCGTACATCCCGCCCGTCACCAATCCGCTGCGGTCGCAATAGGTGTTGTCGAGCCCCAGAAAACGATAACCCCACAAGGTCACCCCGAAGGCCGTGAGCATCAGAGGCAGCCCCAGCGCATAGCGTGACCAATGGCCCCAGCCGTTTACCGCGATCTCGGCCAGGGCAAAGCAGATGGTGGCGCCACAGAAAAGCCGGAACAGACCAAATATCAGATGATGGCGCACGGGCGCCGTGTCGGGCGAGGCGGGCCACAGGCCCAGCGGCGGGCGTGCCAGGTTGGCCGCCAATAGCGCCGCCAGCCCCATCGCGGACGAGGCTGCGACGATCAGGGCAACCGTATGTGTCAGGTCGAAGAAATGGGTCATAAGGCGGGTCTCCCAAAGATCAGACGGAAGCAACTGTTGCCGGGCAAATCATGCGGATGCAACAGTTCGATGACACCGCGACGCAAAAGTTTACCTTTGCGCACGATATCCTTTCACCTTTAAACGTCCGCGCCTCCACACTAGGCTCGGCTGCGGAGGAGAGGCGATGCGCAACAAGATTATTTCGGCAGA
Organism: Paracoccaceae bacterium; assembly: GCA_041594355.1. Classification (GTDB taxonomy): domain Bacteria; phylum Pseudomonadota; class Alphaproteobacteria; order Rhodobacterales; family Rhodobacteraceae; genus JAIUZI01. Next base: position 8,524 of record JBFHMM010000120.1, read on the forward strand.
GGATGCAGCTCGTTTGGTGGCGTCCGGCAATACGGTAACCACGTCCGGTTTTGTCGGCATCGGCGTGCCAGACGCCCTCCTGGCCGCGCTTGAGGCGCAGTTTCTCGACACCGGTGATCCACGTGACCTGACGCTGCTGTTCGCCGCAGGGCAGGGCGACGGCGGCGACCGGGGGCTGAACCACCTGGGGCATGACGGGTTGTTGCGCCGGGTCGTGGGCGGGCACTGGGGGCTGATCCCGAAGGTTGCGAAACTCGCCACCGAGGGCCGGATCGAGGCCTATAATCTGCCGCAGGGCGTGATCAGCCATCTGTATCGCGATATCGCCGCCGGAAAGCCGGGCACGCTGACCCATGTGGGCCTGGGCACCTTTGTCGATCCGCGCCAAGACGGCGGGCGCATCAACGCCGCAACGGACGAGAACCTGGTCGAACTCGTTCAGATCGGGGGTCGAGAAAGCCTGTTCTACAAAGCGTTCCCTATAGACGTGGCTTTACTGCGGGGCACCACGGCGGATGCAGCGGGCAACGTCAGCATGGAACGCGAGGCCCTGGTCATCGACAACCTCGCACAGGCGATGGCGGTGCGCAATTCCGGCGGGGTTGTGATCGTGCAGGTCGAACGGCTCGCGGCCAAGGGCGCGTTGAACCCGCGCGAAGTGGCGCTGCCCGCCACGCTGGTGGATGCGGTGGTGGTGGCGGATGCGGACCACCATATGCAGACCTATGCGACCCAGTATTCGCACCTTTTCGCTGGGCGCTTTCGCGCACCCGAAGGAACATCAAAGACGATGCCGCTGGATATGCGCAAGATCATCGCCCGGAGATGCGCGTTTGAAATGCCCGTCAACGGGGTCGTCAACCTCGGGATCGGGATGCCTGAAGGGGTGGCTGCCGTGGCCGGTGAAGAAGGATTTCTAGATCATGTGACGCTGACGGCGGAACCCGGTGTTATCGGCGGGCAACCGGCGTCGGGTCTGGATTTCGGGGCGGCAATCAACACCGACGCGATCATCCCGCAGCATCAGCAGTTCGACTTTTACGATGGGGGCGGACTGGATCTGGCGGTGCTGGGAATGGCCGAGGCCGACAGCGACGGCAACGTGAACGTTTCGCGGTTCGGTCCGCGGCTGGCCGGTGCCGGCGGTTTCATCAACATCAGTCAGAACGCCCGCAAGGTGGTCTTTGCCGGCACCTTCACCGCTGGCGGATTGGAACTGGCCCTTGACGGCGGGCGTGTCGCCATTGCCCGCGAAGGCCGCGCACAGAAGTTCCGGGACCGCGTCGAACAGATCACCTTTGCCGGGAAACTGGCCGCCGATCAGGGCAAGGCGGTGCTCTATGTCACCGAGCGCTGCGTGTTCGAACTGACACCCGGCGGGCTGCGCCTGGCGGAAATCGCGCCGGGTATCGACCTGCAGCGCGATATTCTCGACCAGATGGGCTTTGCGCCCGAGATGGGCGAAGTGGTCGAGATGGATGCGCGGATTTTCTCCACCGATCCGATGGGGCTGAAAACGGACCTGCTGCATCTGGATCTGGAAGACCGGATCGCCTTTGACCCCGGCACCCACCGCTTGTTCATTAACTTTGAAAAGCTTCGCATTCGCGATCAGACCGATCTGGACCGGATCAAGGCACGCGTCGAAGAGATCTGCGCCCCGCTTGACCGGCCGGTGGATGTGATCGTGAACTATGATGGTGCCCGCATCGACGACGACGTCGAGGACGCATACGCGGCGCTGGTGGCCAGTCTCGAAGACAGGTTCTATGGCCGGGTCTCACGCTACTCCAGCAGCGCCTTCATGCGGATGAAACTGGGCGAGACCCTAAAGCGACACGCGGCACCGCATATTTTCGAGAGCGGCAAGGAAGCGCGCGAATACCTGCGTGGCGCCGCCGGGGCATAGCTGGTCAGACCTGTGTGCCTTGGGTGTCGAACAATCCGCGCAGCAAATCGTATTTGACCCGGTTGGCGCTGACCTGGCGATAAAGGGCGATCAGAAAGGCCGTCGGCCCCTGAATGCGGCCCAACCCCATCGTTGCCGCCACGACCGTGCCGACATCCGTGCGCCCATGCAGAACCATCCAGCCGCCCAGCATCAGCACGATGACGGTTCCGATGCCGTTGATTGAACTGAGCAGGAACTTGGCTGACAATTTCCAGATGAACATGACCCGGCGGGTTTCGAAAATCCCGTCGAAATCGGCGAGAACAGCCGCTTCGGCGACCTTCAGATCCTGCGATGTCAGCTTGTCCGAAGCGCTCCGCAGAATATAGACACGCCGGGCCACCAGGTCGTTCACTTTGCGCTGCGAGACCAGAACCACAACGATCTGCGGCAGGATCATGGCCAGCGCAATCACCCCCAGCCCCGGCTGGGTCGCCGCGATAAAGCCGATGACGCTGATCAGGATTTCCGATCTGCACGACCGGTTCGGAAAAGGCACTGCCGGCGAACTTTCCCAATTCCTCGGCCTCAGCTGAAATCGCGGTCGAGAGCGTGCCGACCAATACCGCCTGTTGCGGTCGGCCATTCTCGGGACGGATCAGCAGCCGCGCCCGGATCAGCCTTACGATGCCTTCTCCCAGAACACCCGATCGAAACCCCATCAGCCATTTCAGCAACAGTCTCAACAGGATCGCCGCCATCATGCCGGCCCCCAGCCAGAACAGCTCGGCAATGGCCAGTTTGTCCTCGGTCAGCAGGTTGACGATTTCCTTCTGAAAGTTGAGCGGCACCGCCGCCAGGGCTGCAATCACGATCGACAGAACGATCAGCAAAATCTGGCGGCGCTCACTGACCCGCCAGATCGCGGTGTAGAGTTGCAGCACAGTCGCGAGGCCTTTTCGTTCCGGGACGGTGCGCTGATGGTGGCGCAGCAGACCGGCAGGGGCAACCGGTTTAAGGGGGCTCGGTACGGCGCGTCAGTCACCGGTCCGGGCCGCATTGATCAGCGGCAGACCCGGCCAATCCGCTGGGCGCAACTGG
>JBFHMM010000121.1:0-11435 GCA_041594355.1 Paracoccaceae bacterium
ATAGCTTCTTCGACGGCAATCTCGTCGAACGGGTTCATCGACATCTTCACGTTGGCAAGATCGACCCCGCTTCCGTCCGCCTTGACACGAACCTTCACGTTGTAGTCGATCACGCGCTTGACAGGTACAAGTACCTTCATCCACGGTCTCCTTGAGTTTTGCGATAAGGTTTCAACCGAACTAACGGTCTTTGAATTCTGGAGTTCTTTTTTCCGAGAACGCCTTCATGGCTTCGGGAAAGTCATGCGCGCACAGCAAAACGCTCTGGGCGTCGCGCTCAATGTCCAGCGCCTCGAGATAGCTGCACTCGGCTGCGGCGCGCATGACGCGCTTGGCTGTCTGAACACCAAACATCGGGTGCGTAGCGATTTCGCGGGCAATTTCCAGAGCCCGTCCCTCGACCTGACTGGCCGGCACGCATTCTTCGACAACGCGCAGATCCCTGGCCGTGCGCCCGTCGATCTCACGGCCCGTGAGCACCAGCATCCGGGCCACGCCCGCACCGGCGCGCTGCTGGAGCAGCCAGCTTGACCCGGTGTCAGGACAGCCGCCGACGCGCGCGAAAACTTCGCACAGCCGGGCATCTTCGGCGGCAACGACAATGTCCGCCGACAAGGCCAGGCTTAGACCCGCGCCAAAAGCCACGCCGCATACAGCGGAAATCAGAGGTTTGCGAAACAGATAGGCCGCGCGTCCGCCATCGTGAACCAGGTCCACCATTTCCGATGTCGCCCTTGCGCCTTTCGCGATCTCAGACTGAAACCCGACAAGATCGCCGCCGCTGCTGAAATGGTCGCCGCCGGTCATGACAACGACACGGATCGTATCGTCCCGTTCGGCTTCGCGCAGGAGCGCCACCAACTCATCGACGAACGCGATGCTGTAAGGGTTGCGTTTTGTAGGCTGAAGAAAACGTAGAATTCCGACAGGGCCTTCCCTGTCCAGGCGAATAAGTTCAGTCATTCAAGCCTCCATCAGGTCCCGGTCCAGACGGGTGCTCGTTTTTCAGCAAAGGCCTTGGGGCCTTCAATTGCGTCGTTGCTGGCGTAAACCACCTCGTGCAGGCGCTTACCCTCTTCCAGACCACCCGCACAGCCCAGGTCCATGGTTGCGCGAACGCCGCCTTTGGCCGCAATCACCGAAAGCGGCGCCGCGCTGGCAATGCGTTTGGCAAGGTCAAATGCCCTTGCACGGACGGCTTCGGGGGTGTCTTCGATATAGTTGGTGAACCCGTATTCGTGGAGGCGCTCGATCGGCATCAAGTCGCCGGTCAGAACGATTTCCATAAGGATGGGCTGCGGCAGCATGGACAGTGCTGGCGATGCCCAGGGCGATCCACGACCGATCTTTACTTCGGTAATGCCGACCTTGGTTCCCTTGAGACCGACCCTCAGATCGCAATTCAGCGTCAGCATCATTCCGCCCGCCATCAGCGACCCCGTCATCGCCGCGATGATCGGTTTTTTGCAGGCGCGCATGGTCTCGTGAAACGGGTCGCGCATCTTGGTCAGAATATCGACGCCCTCGTCGCGTGCGATTTGTGTGGCTTCCTTCAGATCCAGTCCGGCGCTGAAAACGCCGCAATCGGCAGAAGTCAGAATGGCCACACGAACGCTGTCATCCGCCTCGATCTTCTCCCAGGCGTCGGTCAGCCCGTTCGTAGCCGCCACGGAAAGCGCGTTTTTACGTTCGGGCCGGTTGATACAGACGGTCGCAATTCCGTCTTCGATCTTCACGTCAATGGGGCTCATGATACCTGCTTCGCTTTCTCGGGACAATCTAACTGCGGAAAGCTTCCCCGCGACATGTCTGCCGCGGGGAAGCTCTGTCTTATTCGACGGTGAACGTCGCGGAGCTGTGCTTGATGACATCCCAAACAACGTCGAGATAGTCGGCGCTCCAGTCGGTCAGCGGAACCCAGGTTTCGCCATTCCACTGCTCGACCCGGGTCTTGCCGCCACCACCGTGGTCTTTGTCGGTCACTGTAACCGGGGCCATGATGCCGTTTCCATCGAAGTTCTCGATCGATTCATAGGCATTCTTCATGCTTTCCGGTGTGATCGGCCAACCGTTTTCAGTAATTGCGATCCGCGCGGCTTCAAAACCGGCCGAGTAGATCGCCATGCCTGTGTTGTAGTACACGTCGTGCACCAGGCTCTCGGGACCGCTGCCCTTGCCATTGGCATAGTAGGTTTCCAGCATCGTCTTGACGATCGGAACTTCCTGGCCACCGGCCACGTTGGTCCCGCGCAGGATGCCTTTCGCCTCTTGTGCGCCGATATTGGCGATATCGACTTCGTTCAGCCAGTTCACCGACAGATAGCGGTCGATCGGGAAACGGTTGCGGCGCATTTCCTTCGAGGCGACCACATGCCCGCCCGCCAGCAGCCAGCTGATCACGTAGTCAGGCTTGTCGCGGCGGATTTTGCTCCATGCGCCGGCCTGATCCGACCCGGGAAGCGGCACGGGATACAGCTCCAGCTCGAACCCTTCCTTTTCGGAAAGCGTTTTCAGGATCTCGATCGGTTCCTGGCCAAAGGGATAATCCAGATAGATGAACCCGATCTTCGCGTTGCTCAGGTCACCGCCCATCTGGCCTTTGATGAAGGCGACGTCATTTGCCGCCTGCTGCCAGTATGTCGGACCGACCGGGAAAACCCATTCGAACACTTCGCCGTCCACGGCGTCACCGCGGCCCACGAAGGACTGCATCAACACGTTGCCGTCCTTCATCGCACGCGGCAGAACCGCGTTCGTGACAGGCGTCGAGAGCATGTTGAACAGGAAAACGCCTTCGCGCTTGAGCTGCTCGTAGCATTCCACACCGCGCTGCGGTTCGTTGCCGTGATCGCGAATGATGACTTCAACCGGATGACCTTCGATACCGCCATTTTCGTTGGTATACATCGCCAGGTCCTGCGCGGCCTGGGCCACCTGCGGCGAAATGAACGTGTAGGATTTACTGAGGTCAAAGCAGAGTCCGAAGCGGATCGGCTCCTTGTCCTGCGCCGAGGCCACAGTCGCGCTGGTTGCCAGCGCGGCAGTCAGGGCCACTGCCTTTATGTGCTGTTTGATTTTCATCGTTGCTCTCTCCCGTTGGTTGAATTCAGGGCGGCTGATCCGTTGGTAAGCGCGCCCTTTGGCTGATAATCGGTCATTACTCGTATTTCGCGGAACTCTCCTTGACTACGTCCCAAACGACGTCGCCGTATTCGGAAATCCAGTCGGTTTGCGGCACCCAAGTCTCCCCGTCCCACATTTCGATACGGGTCTTGCCACCGCCGCCATGATCTTCGGCCGTCACCGTAATTGGGGCCATCAGGCCGTTCGCGTCGTAGCCCTCAAGCGACTCCAGTCCGGCCTTGTAGGAGATCGGAGTGATTGGCATCCCGTCGATTTCGACCGCTTTGCGCGCAGCTTCGAACATGATCGAAAACATGGCCAGTCCCGTGTTGTAGAAAACGTCCCGCGTCTTCTCAATCGGGCCAGACCCTTCGCCCTTGTCGTAGAGCTCGGCCATGATCTCCTGATACAGCGCGACATCCTGACCGCCCACAACATTGGTCCCACGCTTGATACCCTTGGCGGCTTCGTTGCCGATATTTGCAATATCGACTTCGTTCAGCCAGTTGACCGAAATGTATTTGTCCATCGGGATGCGATTGCGCTTCATCTCTTTCGACGCAACCACATGCGCACCGCCCAGCATCCAGACGATCACATGATCGGGTTTGTCGCGGCGCACCTTCGACCATACGCCTGCCTGGTCGCTGCCGGGAAGCGGTACGGGGTACAACTCAAGCTCGAACCCCTCTTTCTCGGACAGGGTTTCGAGAATCTCGATCGGCTCCTGTCCGAAAGGATAATCGAAATAAACAAACCCCACCTTCACGTCCGACAAATCGCCGTCATGCAGTTGCTTGATGTAGGCGACGTCGTTGGCGGCCTGTCCCCAATAGGTCGGCCCGACCGGATAGACCCAATCGAAGACGGTGCCATCAACGGCATCGCCCCGCCCGACGAGTGATTGCATCAGGATACGCCCGTCTTCCATGGCCCTTGGCAGGATAGCCAGAGACACCGGAGTGGACAGGGTATCGAAAACAAAAACGCCCTCGCGGCTGAGCTTCGAGTAGCACTCGATCCCGCGCTGCGGCTCGTTCCCATGATCGCGCACGATGACCTCGACCGGCTCTCCTCCGATGCCGCCCTTCATGTTGACCAGCTTGGCGAGATCCTGTGCCGCCTGGGCAACCTGCGGCGTGGCAAAGGTATAGGCTTTGCTGAGATCGTAGCAGATGCCGATCTTGAATGGCTCGGCCAGCGTCTGAGTGCCGAACAGCGCCCCGCCAACCACTGAAAATACAGCCAACGCTTTGGTAAGTTTCTTCATTTGTTCCTCCCTGAACAATTTCTGATTAGTACCTCAACTCAGCCAACGTTTGCGTCGGCTATAGTGCTTGACGTTGTGGAAATCGGTGCCTTCCCCACCACCCAGATAGAACTCCTGAATGTCGGAGTTGGATTTCAGCGCCTCGGCCGTGCCGTGCATGACAACGCGACCGTTCTCGATCAGATACCCTTGCGAAACAATCTCCAAAGCGGCCAGAGCGTTCTGTTCCACCAGCAGGACGGACAGCCCCTCCTCCCGATTGATCCTTTGCAGAATGCCAAAGATTTCCTCGACCAGGAACGGAGCAAGGCCAAGGCTTGGCTCGTCAAGCATCAACAGTTTGGGCTGCGTCACCAGGGCCCGCCCGATGGCAAGCATCTGTTGCTCACCACCCGACAAATAGCCTGCCTGCGAATTGCGGCGTTCGGCAAGCCGTGGAAAATAGGCGTAGATCTTGTCCTTTTCCGCACTCAGCGTTGATCGGGACATTCCGCGCGGCGCGGCTGCGGTCAGGTTCTCGTCGGGGGTCAGATGTTCGAAGACCCGCCGCCCTTCGATGACATGACAGATGCCCATCTCGACACGTTTTTGCGCAAGCGCTTCGGTAATGTCCGTGCCCTGGAACGTTATACCACCTCGGCTGATGCGCCCGCGCTCGGCCTTCAAGAGACCGCTGATCGCTTTCAACGTGGTGCTTTTTCCCGCTCCGTTCGACCCCAAAAGCGCGATCATCCCGCCTGTTGGAACCTGAACCGAAACACCTTTGATCGCCAGCATTACATTGTCGTACAGCACCTCGACACTGTTCATCGACAGAATGTTCTGGGCTTCAACTTTTTCTTGCATCGGCATTTCCCTTATTTCTTGAACTGATCGAAGGGCCAGACCATCAGGTAGTCTCTGATGTTGCCGTAGAGTTTTCCCAAACCAAGCGGTTCGATCAGAAGGATAATGACGATCAGCGCGCCATAGACTGCGTTGGGGATGTGAGCGAGCGTTTCAACGTTGATCTGCATGCCAAGCCCATCACTCAGCGTGACGACGAGACCATTCACGATACCCGGAACAAGAAGGATCAGGGCAACACCGAAATAGGATCCGATAATGCTGCCAAGGCCGCCAACAATCACCATCGCGAGAACCTGGATCGAAACGGCAACCGAGAATTGCTCAGGTGCGGCAAGAAAGAAGAAGGTGGCAACAAGCAATGCACCGCTGACGCCCGCGATGAAAGACGACGTCGCAAATGCCAGGATTTTGTAGTAGAAACTGTTCACACCCAGGATCGCGGCTGCAAAGTCTTTTTCCCGTACAGCCACCAAGGCGCGACCGAGTCCAGTACGCTTGAGATTAAGCATGAAGATCGTCACCAGCACACACCAACCGAAGGCGACATAGTAGAAGCCGGTATCAGTGGTAATCTCTTGCCCGAGCAGCGCCAATGTCGGTGACTGGAGCGACGCGTGTGAGCCCCCCGAGATCGCCGGAGAGTGGGTCAGAACCCAGTCCATCACGAATTGCATCGCGAGGGTCGTGAGTGCGAGATAAAGACCCTTGACCCGCAAAGCGGCAAAAGCGAACAGGCTGCCGATCACGGATGACGTCAACCCGCCGATGATCAGGGCGAATTCCCACGGCACCCCGAAACGCGCGGCATGGATCGCCGAATAGGCGCCGACAGCCATGACCGCGGCATAGCCCAGGTGAAGCTGCCCCGCCCAACCTGTCACCAGGTTCAGTCCAAGCGCGGCCGCCGTCCAGATCAGCCACGGAAGCATGTAACTGTTCAGGTAAAGCGACGGAATGATGAATGGTGCGGCAAGACCAATCAGAAAGATGAATGCTGTCAGGTTCCTGTCAGCAGGTACCTTGAAGATTCGGCTATCCGAAACGTAGTTGGCGTGATGGACGCCGGAAAGTCTGTAAAACATCCCTTACACCCTTTCGATGTCGTGACGACCGAACAGCCCGTGCGGACGGATCATGACCGTAAGAATGAGCACGGCAGCGACGATAAGCTCACGGCTTCCGCCTCCGACAAGCGGATCGAGGAAATCAGCGCCAACGTTTTCGACGACGCCCAGGATGATACCCGCGATCACCGCACCCAGGATACTGTCGAGACCACCCAGAACGGCAACCGTCAGACCCTTGAGCAGCAACAGCGACAGCGCCTGATCGACGCCCTGAATTTCGCCCCAGATAACGCCCGCGGCGACGGCAACAACAGATGCCAGCGCCCAGGACAGGCCAACTCCGCGTTCAACCGAAATGCCGACCGACCACGAAGCCATGTAATCATCCGCGATCGCCCGCAGCTTGATCCCGGTCCGGGTTTGGAAGAACAGCATGAAGGCAACAAACAAGGCAAGCGCGACACCGGCACCGACCAGATGGATGCGGCTGATGAAGATGTCGCCCAGGAACAGCGGATCATAGCTGACGCCCAGTTCCATCGAACGCGACGTTCCGCCCCAGATGGCAAGTGTCGTACCCCGCAGGAAAATGTCGAGGCCAAGTGTCAGCATCAGGATCATGACGACCGGGCGACCCGCGAGACGACGCAGGGCAACACGCTCGATGCCGAACCCAAGGCCGAACATGACAACCGCCGCCAGAGGGATGGCCAGCCATAAGGACAAACCCACATCGCGCGCCAGCGCCAGGACCACATAGGCCCCGACCATGGTCAGCCCGCCCTGCGCCAGATTGGGCACCGAAGACGCCTTGTAAATCAGCACGAGGCCGATGGCGAATAGCGAATATAGCAGACCCGTCAAGGCTCCGTTGATCGCAAGCTCTGATAGAAAGACCCAGTCCATTTATACCTCCCTGATAGGAAGGCTTCTTTCGACCTTCCCTACTTCCCCGGTCTCGTAAGTCACCTGCGCGCTTACATGGACCTCTTTTGAACCGTCGTAGAGCGCTGCGATCACGTCGGCATAGCGTTCCTGAACGACCTTCCGCCGCAGTTTTCGGGTTCGCGTGATTTCGCCGTCGTCCGGGTCGAATTCTTTCGGCAGACTGACAAAGCGTTGCAGGCGCAACGGTTCGGTGACGGCCTTGTTGACCCGTTGGAAAGCCTCGCGAAGCAACGTCGCGACCTCTTCACGCTGAGAAAGATCGGCATAAGACACATAGGGCACGCCGTTCACCTCTGCCCAGTGGCCAACCGCTTCGAAATCCACGCAGACCATGGCCGTCAATTCGTCAAGCCCGGCGCCTATTACGGCCGCATCCTTAATGTAAGGGCTGAATTTCAACCGGTTTTCGATGTAGTTCGGCACATAACGCTCGCCTCCGGCCGTATGCATGACCTCGGAGACACGTCCCAGAACAACCAGGTGTCCGTCTTCCTCCAGATACCCGGCGTCACCTGTATGCAGCCACCCGCCCTCAAGCGCTTCGGCGGTCGCTTCCGGTTTGTTGAAATACCCTTCAAACACGCTGTCCGAGCGCACCAGGATCTCACCGTCCTCGGCAATGCTGACCTCGACGCCAGGCGCGGGTTTGCCAACCGTATGAAGACGGACCTCGCCCGGAGCCTGAATCGCGTTGATCGCGCTGTTCTCGGTCTGACCGTAGAGCTGGCGCAACTTGATCCCCAGGGCGCGGTAGAACACAAAGGTGTCTTCCCCGATCGCTTCACCGCCGGTGAACGCGTTCTTGAGGCGGCTCATCCCGAACTGGTCCTTGATCGGACCGAAAACCATCACCTCGCCCAGAAGCCGACCCAATGGCTCAAGTACACCGCCGCTTTTGCCATTCAGCTTGTTCATTTCAGCTGCGATGGCCCGATCCATGAAGAAATGGTACAGCCATTTCTTGACCGGGGTCGAATTCTCGATACCCACCTGGATCGTCGTCAGCATCTGGTCCCAGCTTCTTGGCGCCGCCAGATAGAAGGTCGGAGCGATTTCGCGCATGTCGCGCACAACCGTTTCCTGACGCTCCGGCACGTTCACGGTGAACCGCCAAAGCAGCGCCGCCGCGACGGTAATGGCAAAGTCGCCCACCCAGGCCATCGGCAGATAGGCCAGGATTTCCTCGTTTTCGTCGAATGCGCCCGCCGCATGCCCGTTCCTGGCCGCGGCAAAAACGTTCTTCTGACTCAGAACGATACCTTTCGGCTTGCCCGTGGTCCCTGACGAATGCATGAAAATGGCCGGATCGCCGGGCGCTGCACGACCATAGAGTTCTTCGCGCAGGCCCGGAGATTCATTCAGATCGTGCTGACCGACTTCGATCAGGTGATCCCAGGACATCAGCCCTTCGACCTCATAGAAACCAAGGCCCCGCGCTTCATCATAAATGATGTGGTCGATGCCCTGCGCACCCGCGCCCTTCAGTTCCAGGATCTTGTCAACCTGTTCCTGATCTTCCGCGATGGCCGCGACGATCTCGACTTCGCCAAGAAAGTGCCGGAGTTCTTCGAGCGTCGCGCCGGGATAGGCAGGCATTGCATAGGCACCCAGCAACGAAACAGCCAGCATGCCACCATACAGCCGCGCCCGGTTGTCGCCCAGGATAAGCACCGCCTTGCCCGGTGTTACGCCGATTTTCTCAAGCCCGGCCGCGCAGGCCAGCACCTCTTCGGCGTATTCCGCCCAGGTGGTTTCCTTCCAGATCCCACGCTCTTTTTCGCGAAGCGCGATTTCCGAACCGTGTTTCGAGGCGTTCCGCGCCAGAATTGCGCCGATCGTGTCGCCGCCCGAAGACTGTTTCTTCGTCAAATCAGTCATGCGACCCTCCGATATATGCCTCGATGACCCGCGGGTCTTTCACAACCTCCTTGGGGATGCCGCTGGCGATCATTTCACCGTAATTCAGGGCCAGCATCCGATCACAAATGCCCGTGATGACATCCATATGGTGTTCGATCAGCAGAACGCTGACGCCGCGTTCGGCACGGGCATCCAGAATGAAGCGGGACATATACCCTTTCTCTTCCTGGTTCATGCCGGCCATCGGCTCATCCAGAATCAGCATCTGAGGCTCGGCCACCAATGCCCGCGCCAGCTCGACCCGTTTCTTCAACCCGATCGGAAGACCATCGACCAACTCATGCCGGATGCTCTCAAGCTGGAGAAACTCGATCACCTCCTCGACGATCTTGCGGTTCTCGATTTCCTCACGCTGTGCCGCCCACCAGTAAAGCGCCGTGCGCAGAACGCCCGGCTTCATGTGGATGTGACGCCCCAGCAGGATGTTGTCCAGAACGCTCATCCCGTTGAACAGGGCAAGATTCTGGAACGTCCGGGCAACGCCGAGCTTGGCAACCTTGTGAGGCGCCGTACCCGTAATGTCGCTTCCTGCCAGCCGGACCCTGCCCTCGTTTGGCGGGTAAAATCCGGTAATTGCGTTCGTCAGTGTTGTCTTGCCGCTGCCATTCGGACCGACAAGCCCAAAGATTTCCCCTTGCCGGATAACAAGGTCCACACCGGTAACAGCGACGATGCCGCCGAACCGTCGTTCGACCCCGCTGCACTCCAGTATCGCCCCATCATCGGCACCGATTGCTGATTTTATCTTCGTCGTCATCTAGATCCCGTTGTCCCCCTAAGGTTCATGGCCATCATCAGGTAATCCGGAAGTAGTCCGGTCGCCCCGTTGGCCATGGATCCCCCCACAATTGCTGCCCACCGTCAATGTTCAGAACTTCACCGGTTACGAATTTCCCTGAATTGGCCGCCATATAGACAACACCTTCAGCGACGTCCCATTCGTCCCCCGCGTGCCGCATCGGATTGGAGTCCTGAAAGGTCGCAGAACCCTCCGGAGGGTAGTTCCCGAAACCGTTGCTTTCGCAGCACCCCGGCGCCACGCAGTTCACTCGGATATCATGCGGAGCCCACTCCACCGCAACCGACTTGGACAGATAAATCACCCCCGCCCGGGCCGCACAGGTATGCGCGATCCCGGGCATGCCGCGCCAGATATCGGCCACGATGTTGACGATGGAGCCCGATTGCTTGTTGGCAACCCAGTGGCGCGCCGTGGATTGCATCATCCACCAGGTGCCGTTGAGATTGGTGTCTATGACCGCATTCCAGCCCTTTGGACTGAACTCCAACGCAGCTTGCGGAAACTGGCCCCCAGCATTGTTCACCAAAACGTCAATCGCCCCGAATTCCTGGTTCGTCCTGGCGACAAAATCCTCGACCTGTTCCGGCTCCCGGATGGTCATGGGCACAGCGAAAACTTCGCCCCCGAAACCTTCGAGGAACTCCCTGGCCAAAGCCAGCTTCTCTTCGTTGCGCCCATTGATCGCCAAATTGGCCCCAAGCCTGGCGAACAGGGCCGCAATTGCCAACCCCAATCCACCTCCAGCGCCGGTCACCACAACGGTTTTACCTGCAAATAAACCGCTTGAAAAAACGGTTGCACGTTTTGACAGGTCCTCCCTCGAAGACCCGAATTGCGTCTTATTCATGACGCCTCCTCCCATTCCCCATTAGGGTAGTTGGCATTAATCTAACGCGCGTTAGAAAAATGGTCAAGACACCTTTTCCCAGTAGCCCCACCCGCTATCACAGATTAGTAAGACTTTGGAAGCCCTAAGGCTTTTTCTGCTATGAACGACAAAAGCATCTGCGGTGTCACCGGTACGATACGGAACAGCAGAGCCTCCCGCACTAACCGCTCCACGTGATATTCCTTGGCGTATCCGAATCCGCCAAATGTAATCTGCGCGGCTTCGGTCGCCTCGACCGCGGCGTCGGCAGCCAAAAGCTTGGCAGCGTTCGCCTCGACGCCACAGGGCTCTCCCGCATCATAAAGGGCAGCAGCCTGCATCACCATGAGATTGGCAGATTCCACCCGCGCCCAGGCTTTGGCGAGCGGATGCTGAACACCCTGATTTTGGCCGATCGGACGGTCAAATATCACCCGTTCGTTTGCATAATGCGCCGCGCGCGCCAGCGCGTTGCGCGCAATACCAATGCATTCGCCGGCCACCAGAATGCGTTCGGGATTCAACCCGTGCAGAATTTGCCGAAAGCCTTTGCCCTCCTCCCCGATCAGATCTTCAGCCGGAATCGGC
>JBFHMM010000122.1:0-11376 GCA_041594355.1 Paracoccaceae bacterium
AGCGGCGCGACGCGGCACTGAAGGCGCTGACCGAAGGGGTGCCATACATCCGGTTTCTGGACATCAGTTTCGACCGGCGCGGAGACGAATTGACAGGGGTGCTGAACTTTGACGACAAGCTGATCGGCAACCCGTTCCTGCCCGCAATTCATGGTGGCGTGACAGCCGCCTTTCTCGAGGTCACGGCGATCATCACATTGGGGTGGCTAAACCTGTTTCCGGATGTCGAATCCGGTGTCATAGACGCCGAGCAGATGGCCGACGGAGATTGGCCGCGGCTGCCCAAGACCATCGATTTCACAGTGGATTACCTGCGCTCGGGCCTGCCCCGCGATGCCTATGCCCGGGCCCAGGTTAACCGGTCGGGGCGGCGCTATGCCTCGGTCCGTGTCGAAGCCTGGCAGGATCATCACGGCAAGCTGTACGCGCAGGCCAGCGGCCATTTCCTGATGCCGCCGACGGTAGACAAACGGCGTGGTTGACGCCGTCGCCCGCGAGATCGACCACCGACGGGTATTGAAAATCGCGGTGCCGATCGTGCTGTCGAATGCAACGGTGCCGATTCTGGGCGCAGTCGATACCGGGGTCGTCGGTCAGATCGGACTGGCCGCACCGATCGGCGCGGTTGGCATTGGTGCGATTATCCTGTCGGGGGTCTACTGGATCTTTGGCTTCCTGCGAATGGGCACGGTAGGTCTGACCAGCCAAGCGCTGGGGGCAGGGGACCGTGGTGAGGTGGCGGCATTGCTGACCCGTGCACTGTTGATTGGGGGCGCTGCGGGCAGCGCTCTCATCATATTGCAGATGCCTGTGTTATGGCTGGCGTTTCAGGCCGCGCCGGCCAGCCCCGAGGTCGAAACGCTGGCCACGGGATACATGCGTATCCGGATTTGGTCCGCGCCTGCGGCGATCGCCATCTACGGCATCACCGGCTGGCTGATCGCGCAGGAACGCACGCGCGCGGTGCTGATGATCCAGCTCTGGATGAACGGGTTGAACATCGCGCTGGACATGTGGTTCGTGCTGGGGCTGGACTGGGGCGTGAACGGTGTCGCCTTTGCCACGTTTCTGGCGGAATGGTCAGGTTTTGCGCTGGGGCTGTGGTTTTGCCGCGTCGTGTTTCAGATGCCCGACTGGCGCAACTGGGTACAGGTGTTCGACACCGCGCGGCTCTGGCACATGCTGCGGGTCAACACAGATATCCTGATCCGGTCGCTGCTGTTGCAGGCGATGTTCGTGTCGTTCCTGTTCATAGGTTCAAGCTATGGGGACGTGACCCTGGCGGCCAACCAGGTGTTGCTGCAATTTTTGATGATCACCGCTTATGCGATGGACGGATTTGCGTTTGCCGCCGAAACCCTCGTGGGGCAGGCGCTGGGCGCGCGTCATCAGACCCGGTTGCGCCGGGCGGCGGTTGTCACGAGTTTCTGGGGGTTCGTGGTGGTGGTGGTGCTGGCAGTGGTGTTTGCCGTGGCCGGGCCGGCGATCATTGCTTTGATGGCCAAGTCAGAACCGGTGCGCGCCGCTGCGCGAATCTATCTGCCCTATATGATCGCGGCACCGCCCCTGGGCTGGGCGGCATGGATGTTGGATGGCATCTTTATCGGGGCCACTGCAACCCGCGATATGCGGAATATGATGCTGATCAGCTTTGTGATCTACTGCGTTGCCCTGTTGGGATTTTTACCGGGTCTGGGTAACCACGGGCTTTGGCTGGCTTTGCTTGCTTCCTTTGTCGCGAGGGGCATCACCCTCGGTCTGAGATACCCTGCCTTGGAAGCGCGCGCTGTTTGACTGCGGCTGTTCCCGGGGGGCGAATCCCCCAGTCGGGCGCTCTTCAGCATGTTTTTGAACTTCGGCGCGGATATCTCTGAATATGCGATAGAGTATGCGTTCTTAAAGAAGATCCAAAACCCGCTCCGGCGGTCGTCCGATGACCGCGCGTGCACCGGCGATCGCCAGCGGCCGTTCGATCAGGATCGAGTTGTCCGCCATCGCCGCCAACAGGGTCTCTTCCGCGTCCGACGTGCTCAGGTTAAGCTCCTTGAACCGCTTTTCCCCGGGGCGCATCATCTCGATCGCCGGGACACCGAGCGCGGCCTGCGCCGCCGTGATCTCGGCCAGCGATGGCGCGTCTTCGAGATAGCGGCGTACCGACACCCCGGCGCCGCGTTCTTCGAGCAGCGCCAGCGCGGCGCGCGATTTCGAGCAGCGTGGATTGTGCCAGTATTCGATCACAGCCAGATCTCCCGTTCGGTTCCAACAGCCGCAGCGACCGTATCGAAGCCGTCGCGTTCCAACAAGGCATCCAGCCCGCGCAGGATGTCGGCGACCAGCGACAGGCCCGAGTAGACCAGCGCCGAATACAGCTGCACCGCCGTGGCACCGGCGCGGATCTTGGCATAGGCCTGCTCGGCTGTGGCAATTCCCCCGACACCGACCAACGGTATTGTCCCATCGGTCAGCCGATGCAGCCGGGCCAGAACGCGGGTCGATTTCTCGAACAGCGGTGCACCCGACAACCCGCCCGCCTGATCGCGGTGCGGGCTGGTCAGTCCGTTGCGGTCCAGGGTGGTGTTGGTGGCGATGATGGCATCGACGCGGGCGTCGGTAGCGACCTCAGCGACATCGGCAAGTTCGGTCTCGCTTAGGTCAGGGGCGATTTTCAGAAAGACCGGAATCCGCCGAGGCAGATCGGCGCGCGCCTCCATCACCCCGGCCAGCAGCGCGGCCAGCGCGTCCTTTCCCTGCAGGTTGCGCAGTTTCTCGGTGTTGGGCGAGGAAACGTTGACCGTGGCGAAATCCAGAAACTCGCCACAATGGCTGAGCACGCGGGCGAAATCGCCGGCGCGGTCGGGGCTGTCCTTGTTCGCGCCCAGGTTCAGCCCGATCGGCAGGCTGTGGGGGCGGGCGGCCAGACGTTCGGCGGCGGCCTCCATGCCCTGATTGTTGAACCCGAAGCGGTTGATCACCGCGCGGTCCTCGCCAAGGCGGAACAGGCGGGGTTTCGGGTTGCCGGGCTGCGCGCGCGGCGTGACCGCACCGACCTCGAGAAAGCCAAAGCCGCAGTGGGCCAGCGGGTGCAGCAAGGTCGCGTTCTTGTCGAAACCCGCAGCCAGGCCAAGCGGGTTGGCCAAAGTCATCCCTGCCAGGATGGTTTCGAGTCGGGGCGAAGAGATCGGACCCGGCTTGGGGCCGAACCCCGCTTTGAGCGCTTTGTGCGCCATGTCGTGGGCCTGTTCGGGATCTATCCGGTGCAGCACGGCCAGTCCGGCCCGTTCCAGGAAGTTCATACCAGACCGTCCGGAAACTGGTGCACGCCGTCTACCAGCGGAAGCGGGCGGGTCCACAACACATCGGCCATCCTTAGGTCGCGGTAGAGGTGCGGAAACTCGGCCTCGCCGCGCGAGACTTCCCATTTCAGGGCAGCGCCCAGCCCGTCGGTTTCTACGGCCAGCAGCATCAGCCCATCTTCGCCGGCAAAATGCTTGGCCGCGGTTTCCGCCGCCTGCGTCGCGGTCGAGAAATGGACGAAACCATCGGTAACGTCGATCGGGGCGCCCGGGGTCGTTCCCTGCGTTTGCAGCACGGCCCATTCGTCCGCGCGGAATATCTTGTAGATCAGCATGGACGGGTGATGCCTTGAGCGGCGTCGGGAATCAAGCGTGATTAGCGCAAGGTCAGCCGCGCTGAATCTTTGACAGACGCGGAATTGCAGCGCACGATCCTGTAAAAATTCAATCCAGGGAGTATTTACAATGTTCACTCGTTACCTCGCCACAGCTGCTGCGCTGGCGCTGTCCGCAGGCACCGCTGCGGCCGATTATACGCTGACCATCCTGCACACAAATGATTTCCATTCCCGTTTTGAGCCGATCAGCAAATACGACAGCGGCTGCAGTGCCGACTCGAACGCCGAGGGGAAGTGCTTTGGCGGCTCGGCACGGCTGGTGACGGCGATCGCCGAAGCCCGTGCCCGGTCCAACAATTCGATCCTCGTGGACGGTGGCGACCAGTTCCAGGGGTCGCTGTTCTACACCTACTACAAGGGTAGGGTCGCCGCCGAAATGATGACCAAAATGGACTATGACGCGATGACCGTGGGCAACCACGAATTCGACGATGGTCCCGAGGTGCTGCGCGGGTTCATGGATTCGGTCGGCTTTCCGGTCCTTATGTCAAACGCCGATGTCTCGGCTGAACCGCATCTGGCCGACGTATTGAAGAAATCCACGGTGATCGAGCGGGGCGGTGAGAAACTGGGCCTGATCGGGCTGACACCCGAGGATACCGACGAACTGGCTAGCCCAGGGCCAAACGTGACCTTCAGCGACCCGGTTGCGGCTGTTCAGGCTGAGGTCGATGCACTGACCGCCATGGGCGTGAACAAGATCATCGTTCTCAGCCACTCTGGCTTTGTCGTGGACCAGCTGATTGCGGCCCAGACCACCGGCATCGACGTCATTGTCGGGGGGCACTCCAACACTTATCTCAGCAATGTCTCGGATCGTGCCGTCAGCTCTTATCCGACGGTGGTGAACGGGGTGCAGATCGTGCATGCCTATGCCTATGGCAAGTTCCTGGGCGAGTTGAATGTGACCTTTGACGATGCAGGCAACGTCACCCAGGCGGTGGGCGAGCCGCTGGTGATGGATTCCACGGTGGCCGAAGACGCGGGCACAGTCGCTCGTATCGCTGAACTGGCCCAGCCGCTGGACGAAATCCGCAACAAGGTGGTCGCAAGCGCCGCGTCGGCCATCGAGGGCGACCGGGCCGTGTGCCGCGTGATGGAATGCGCGATGGGCAACTTGGTCGCCGACGCCATGCTGGACCGGGTCGCCGATCAGGGCGTCAGCGTCGCCATCGCCAACTCTGGTGGGTTGCGGGCCAGTATTGACGCGGGCGATGTCACGATGGGCGAGGTTCTGACCGTGCTGCCGTTCCAGAACACGCTGTCGACCTTCGAAATCAGCGGCGCAGGCCTGGTCGAGGCGCTGGAAAACGGTGTCAGCCAGGTTGAAGAGGTCAAAGGCCGGTTCCCGCAGGTCTCGGGGCTGACATTCACCTGGGATCCGTCGAAGGCTCCAAACGAGGGCCGCGTGACCGAGGTGATGGTCGCAAGCGAAGACGGTTTCGTGCCAATCGACCCGACGGCGACCTATCTGGTCGTTACCAATAACTATGTGCGCAACGGCGGCGACGGCTACAAGATGTTCTCGGGCGACGACAAGAACGCCTATGACTTCGGGCCCGACCTGGCGGATGTCACTGCGGAATACCTGGCCGCGAATGTCCCCTACCAGCCCTATACCGACGGGCGGATCGCCCAGAAGTGACACGTCAGTTGCCGATCCCGGGCCACAGTCCGGGATCGAGCCCGGCGATGAACGGGGCGAGGACATCGGCGTGGTCGCACCATCCGCCGACAGATCGGGTGTGCACCGGCTGACGCAATTGCGTCGCGCTCAGGGTCAGTACCTGGCCGGCATGAACATGAGGTCTGGCCATTTCCTCGGTCCAGTCGAGGCCGCAGAACCTGGCGATCCTACGGGACCCGGCCATGATATCGGCAACGATGTCCTCGTAGGAGATATCGAGCAGGCTGTCGGGCCAGAGCGCGCGCCAGTGGTTCATGGTCCGCGCATACAGGTTGAACCGGTGGGCCATCGCGGCAAGATCATAGGTATAGTTCAGCGCCGTGCCCGAGAAATGTCCCCGCCACATGGAAAGTGCGATGTCGCGGGGGTCACGGGTCAGATTGATGATCCGGGCGTGGGGGTATGCGACCCTGATAAAGCCGATCAAACGATAGTTCTCGGGCATTTTGTCGACATATGCCCGGGTCTGGGCTGGCAGGTCGGGCAAGAGCTGCCGGTCGCAATCGACAAATCTTTGAATGGCTTCTGGGTCGAACGGAAGATCGTTGTTGATTAGGTCTTGCAGCAGGCTTCCGGTCGCACCGCGTTCCCCAAGCGGCGCCACATTCGGGTGCGCGCCTAGGATTGCCTCGACCAGCGTGGTTCCGGACCGTGGCAGACCGACAATGTAGATGGGCAACGGCTCGAGGTATTCCGACTCCGGAAATTGCTGGGGCGCGGAAAACCTGGACAGCAGTTTCTCATTCAGCGCGGCGTCATCGCGGGCAGAGTAGGGCAGGACCGAAGCCATGTCGCTATTGGCCATGGCAAGCGATCTGGCTGCTTCGGCCTTTCGGCCCGACTGCTCTTCGATACGGGCACGTGCAAAAAACAGGCTAGCCCGGGTTTCAGACCGCTTGGGGGCTGTTTTCAGGGCGCTCTCGATTTGCGGTTCGAGCCCCCTGTTGGCTTCGCGGTCCTGAAGGTGCGTCAGCTGCTCCAGCGCCTCTGCCTGACCTGGCGCAAGGGTCAGCGCCTTGTGGTATTCTCGAATAGCGGCGGCGTTGTTTCCGGTCTCAACGTGATGTGCGGCCAGTCGCAACCGCGCGCGCAGATGCTGTGGAGCAAGGGCGACCGCCCGGTTGACCATCGCCAGTGCGTCATCGTACCGGGTCTGACGGGTCAGTGGTCGGCTGATGGCAACCAGCGCATCGACATCGTTGGGGTTCCGGTCAAGAGCTGCCTGATAATCGGCTATTGCCCCGACGAGATGCCCCATGCGTTCGCGAATCATGGCGCGCAGCACCAGTCCGCGCGATGACACCGGGTCGGCGTCGATGGCTCGGGTCGCGGCATTGCTGGCCTCTTGTGCGTGCCCTAAGGCCAGATAACACTGGGCCAAGAGACACCATGACGCTGCGTCGGCCGTATCCTGTTCCACCAACGGCGCGAGCACCGTGCCGGCCGCTTCGGGGCGCCCCAGCAACAGCTGAGTCTGCGCCAGATTGCGGCGGGCATCGGAAAGCGACGGATCCAGTTTCAATGCCTTGATGAACTGGGCGGCGGCTTCGCGATGCTGCCCCAACTTGCCTAGGGCTATCCCGGCGATATTGGGCGCGGCCGCCAGTCCGGGGTGTTTCCTCATGGCCGATTTGGCGACCCTCAGCGCATGTTTATAGCGCCTCTGGCCCAGCAGGCTTTGCGCTTTTTCGAGGTCGTGTGTGAACAACATGTGACGGGGAGAATCCTACCGATGACAACTGTTACATTAGCTTCATGTTGGGGTTGGGAAATTGAATTACGCTTGGCGAAAAAGGGTTATGGAAACACTCCACCCACGGGCCTAAAATGCAGGCATGTGCGGACGTTTCGCGATCACTCTACCGACCGATGCGATAGCGCAGCTGTTCGCTGCGCAGCCCGACAACAGGCTGCCCGAGGTGCCCAATTTCAATGTCTGCCCGACCAATCAGGTGCATGTGGTGCGCGGCGCCGAAACCGGTCGGCGGTTGCAGCCGATGCGCTGGGGTTTCCTGCCGCACTGGTACAAGGCGGAAAACGCCAGACCGCTGCTGATCAACGCCCGGGCCGAGACGATTGCCGAGAAACCGGCTTTTCGCGCCGCCTGCCGGGACCGGCGCTGTTTGATCGTGGCGACGGGGTTCTATGAATGGACAAAGGATGCCGATGGTGTTCGGCTGCCTTGGTACATTTTTCGCCGGGATGGTTTCCCGGTGGCTTTTGCCGGGGTTTGGCAGACCTGGGGCAAGGACGATCCCCTTGCCACCTGCGCAATCGTCACCACCTCTGCCAATCGCAAAATGTCGGCGATCCACCACAGGATGCCGCTGATACTCGAGCCGCAGGACTGGGCCAAGTGGCTGGGAGAGGAGGGCAAGGGCGCAGCGCAGCTGATGCGGCCGGGACCAGAAGAAACGCTGGTCTATCACCGGGTTGGACGCGTGGTGAATTCGAACCGGGCGTCTGGGCCGGAGTTGATCGAACCGATCTAGTAGGAATAGGCGCGGACCGGGCGCTCAGCCCGTTTTGGTGGGTGGGGTGATCAGCGGTGCACGGCTGTGTTCGTTTCCGGCCATGGTGACCTTTTTCAGCAGTTCGATGAACGTATCCCGTTCGGATGGGTCGAGACCGGAGAGGATTTCGGATTGAATATCGATGACATGAGGTCGGGCGGCGTCCAGCAGGGCCTCGCCTTCGGGCGTCAGGCGCAGTTCTTTTGCGCGGCGGTCGGTGGGCGAGGTGCGACGGGCCACCAGTCCGCGCGCATCCAGACGGTCGATCACCTTGCCCAGAGTAGCACGATCATAGGCGACCATGCCAGCCACCGTGGCCTGGTCAATGCCGGGTTGGTCGCGCACGGCGCTCAGCGCGGCAAACTGGACGGGTGTCAGGTTCAGGCCGGCCGCAGCGATCCGTTCCATGAACAGGGCAACGGCGATCTGGTTAAGCCGCCGGACCAGATGTCCGGGCATGGTATGAATATCCATCGTTTCCCTTCCTTTCCGGGGCCTTCTGGCCATCCTGACCACTGCAGAAGAATTTGACAAGTGTGCTTATAGTCGAAAGGTCGGCTAATTCTCCCGTGTGATCTCTTTGTCTTTCGCTCGTGGCGGCGACGGGGTAGACCGGGCACATGGCCCTGTCTTTTCTCTCACTTCCCGCGCTTCTGGATCACGGTTTTGACACGGTGATCGACGTGCGCAGCCCGGCGGAATATGCCGAGGACCACATTCCCGGTGCCATCAGTCTGCCTGTGCTGGACAATGCCGAGCGGGCCGAGGTCGGCACAATCTACAAACAGCAAAGCCCGTTTCTGGCCCGCAAGCTCGGGGCGGCCCTGGTGTTTCGCAACGCCGCCCGCCACGTCGAAACCGAATTGCGCGACCGCGACGGTGGCTGGCGGCCGCTGGTCTATTGCTGGCGCGGGGGGCAGCGGTCGGGGTCGTTCACCTGGATGCTGGGCCAGATCGGCTGGCGGGCGGATGTGATCGAGGGGGGGTATCGCACCTACCGGCGTCTTGTGAACCGGATGCTCTATGACGAGACGCTGCCGCATCGGATGGTACTTCTGGATGGCTACACCGGCACGGCCAAGACCGATCTCCTGCGGCGGCTGGCCCGGCGTGGGGTGCAGGTTCTGGACCTTGAGGGCGCCGCCGATCATCGCGGTTCGCTTTTGGGGGGGACCGGTCGGCAGCAACCCAGCCAAAAGGCATTCGAATCGAGGCTGGCGAATGATCTCTGCGCGCTGAACCCGGCGCGTCCGGTGGTGATCGAGGCGGAATCGAGCAAGATCGGCGAGCGGATCATTCCGCCCAGCTTGTGGACCGCGATGCGCGCGGCCCCCCGCATTGACGTCAGCGCCCCGATCGAGGCGCGCACCGCCTATCTGGTGCGGGCCTATGATGACATCCTGTCCGACGCGGACCGGCTGCGCGACAAATTGGAGCCGTTGCGCGCCTACCGCGGCGGGGCCATCGTCGATGGCTGGCTGGACTTGATCGCCAAGGACGACAAGGCGGGGTTGACGCGGGCGTTGATGGTTCAGCATTACGACCCGGCCTATGACAAATCGCGCCGGATCTTTGGCGCAACCTGGATCGCCGTCGTCCCCGCCCGCGATCTGACCGATGCGTCGCTGGACAAGGTTGCGGCCGAGGTAGAAGAGGTGATTGCGCGACTTGTTCAGACCAGCCCCAGCTGAGGCGGACCAGTCGAAATGTGCCCGATGCAGGCCGCCGGATCGCCGCCCTGCCGCAGGGCCAGCACTAGGCTTTCGGCCTGATCGGCGGGTACGGCGGCCAGCAGGCCCCCGGCTGTCTGCGGGTCGAACAGCAGGTCGGCCTTGCCGCCTTCGGGCAGGTTCGGAGCCAAGTCGCGGTTGTCTCCGAACAGGGTTGACCGTACGCCAGCGAGGGCCAGCCGCTCGGCACCCGCCATCACCGGAACCGCATCCAGATCCAGCCGCGCCGATACGCCCGACGCCTCGCAGATTCCCGCCAGATGCCCGGCCAGCCCAAATCCGGTGACATCGGTCATCGCATGGGCCTGTGCCAGCAGCCGCGCCGCAGTCGATTGCGCACGGGTCATGTGGTCATAGGCCGCCGCCACCTCCGAGCCGCGGGCCTGCAGGGCCATTTCGGCGGCCATCATCACACCGCTGCCCAGGGGTTTGGTCAGGATCAGAGCGTCGCCCGGTTGGGCACCGGACAGGGTGATGGGGTCTTGCTCGCACAGGCCGGTGATCGAGAATCCGATGGTCATCTCGTCGCCCATCGAGCTGTGGCCCCCCACAATTTCGGCCCCGGCCTCGCGCAGAACCCGGCTCGCGGTGGCCATGATTTCCGCCATCGTGCGCTCTTGCAGCTCGGGTGACATGCGCGGCAGGATCAGGGTCGCCGTGGCGGCCTGCGGTGCCGCGCCCATCGCCCAGATATCTCCCAGGGCGTGCACGGCTGCGATGTGGGTCATCAACACCGGATCTTCGCTCACCACGCGCAAATGGTCCGAGGTCAGCACCTGCCGCTGGCCACCCACCGTCAGCAGCGCGGAATCGTCTCCGGGCAGGGGGGTGATGTCGGTGCGCTTCGGCGCCGGCAGGGGTGTCAGTGCGGCCCGCAGCGCGCCGCGCCCAATCTTGGCGCCGCAGCCGCCGCACATCGGTTTGTCGCCGGGCACAGCCTCCATGCCTAGGGCATGGATCGGTGGCAGGTCGGGCGGGGACATCGCGGGCAGATCGCGGAACCGGTCCATGAAGGTCTGATCGATGTGTTTCTTCCACCGCCAGACCCACGGACCGGCAAAGGTCAGCCCCGTCCGTTCCCCCAGCGCGGATTTGCCGCCCAGCGAAATCATTTTCAGGTAATCTTTCTGCGGAGCGTAACTGCGCAGCTTCATGCCGCTTAGGGTGGCGCAGAGGTTGTCGAACAACACCGGGGCCTCGCGCACGGCATAGACGCCGGCCTTGGGGCGCGGATCATGGGTGAGATGGGCGCAGTCACCGGCGGCAAAGACCGCCGGATCGCTGCTGCGCAGATGGGCATCCACGCTCAGGAACCCGTCGTGGGTGGTCAGCCCGGTTTCGGCCAGCCATCCATAGGGGCGCGCGCCGGCGGCCCCAGTGGTGAAGCGGGACGGCACCGTGCGACCGTCGACCAATTCGACATGTTCGGCGTGAACGGCCCGTACCCCGGTGTTTTCCACGATTTCTATACCGAGACCGCGGATTGCCGCCCGCAGTTTCCCGGCGGCCTTGTCGCCGAGGGCGGTCAGGGCCGTCGCGCTGTCAATCAGCGTGACCCGCATCGCCCGGCTCCTCGATTTCAGCGCGTAGGCCATCGCCATCGTCAGTTCTGCCCCGGCAACCCCGCCGCCGATCACCGCGACCTCGGCCGGGCCATCACCCGACAGGTAATCCTGCCAGCGGGCGGCAAACGGCCCCAGCGGCTTGGCCGGGATACCATGCTCTGCGAACCCCTCCAGATCCGGCATCGCCGAG
>JBFHMM010000123.1:0-11320 GCA_041594355.1 Paracoccaceae bacterium
CTGAGCCGCGCGCGCAATTGCGCCAGCGCCTGATCCACCGGCGTCCAGTCCACGCCCGCGGGCAGGGCAAAACAATCGTTGCGCAGAGGCGGCGGTTTCAGGTCCGTTTTTTGACCTGGCCGCGCCAATTCGGAAAGTCTCTCTTTGTACTCAGCCCCCAAAATCCATGCCTCCTCCCTGGCCGCAACAGGTATGCCCAGCATCATCGCGCTCAACTCGGCCGGTTTCAAACACGACAGTGCATTTGCCAAAAGCCGAACCTGCTCGCGATCCCGTATCGGGGCCTCAGAACCGGACTTTTTCAACTCGGCACAATGGGTCTGGATCGCAGGTTCGATGATCCCCGGCCAAACCTCCCCCAAAACCACATTTGAGTCTTGCCAGTCATCAAACGGCCAGACCGACACCCCGTGTCTTTGGCGCAACCGGAACAATGTCGGAAGCCCCATTAGAACTTGCCCCCCCACCGTCGGTGGGAATGCAAGCTGAAAACAACTCGAACTTGCGGAAACCGCCATGTCGCATGCGCGCTTCTCAAGAATCTGTTCATAGAAAATACCACTCTTGCGATACGGTATTTCTGGCCAGTCAATTTCGTTCGGCTTGCCCCAGAAAGGCCCAAGCCCTTCAAAGTATCCGTTCAATTCTTCGGCAACAGTGTACCGGTTGTTCACACCGCGTTCATCGTCCCGAATGCGTAAAGCCAGCCATTCCCAAAGTTTGATTGGATTATCCGACCCCGTTATTGCCCGTGCAAAACCCCTTGGGAAACCGAATGGAAAATCAAACGTAACCAAAGCCCTTCGCTTGGCCGCCACCACCTCGTCTATCAGTTGCGCGAGGTGCCGTTCGGCATCAAGTCTGGAGCGAAAGTATAGGGGTTCCGCCTCTTGACCGCCGCTGACCATGCCAAGCCAGATGGCGTCTTTCTTGGGTCGCGGTGAGCTGCGCTTTCCAGCCGACCAATCAACGACAATGAAGGTGTCAAAGGTCACAACCCAACCTCGCTCAGGATGAAATCGGCGATCGCCCCGGTGTCGTCCAGATCCAGAACCGGGCGATCCAGTTCCAGCGGCACATCGCTGGCCACGGCGCGGATGCTCGCGTTGCCCGACGCGATCAGCGCATGCCCCGCCGCTTGCCGGAACACCTCGATCTTGGGGTGCGGTTCGCGCTTGAAGCCCTCGACCAGCACCAGATCGGTCGGGGCGAGACGGGCCAGCAACTCCTGCAGCCCCGGCTCTGGCGCACCGCGCAATTCATGCATCACCGCATAGCGGCTGGCCGAGGCCAGGATCACCTCGGCCGCGCCTGCCTGCCGGTGGCGATAGCTGTCGGTGCCGGGCTGGTCCACGTCCACCGCGTGATGGGCGTGCTTTATGGTCGACACCCGCAGGCTCCGCCCGGCGATCTCGGCCACCAGCCGCTCCACAAGCCCGGTCTTGCCCGCGTTCTTCCAGCCGGTCACACCATAGACCTTCATCCCAGCGCCCCCTGCGCCCGCTCCAGATCCTCGGGCGTATTGACGTTGAAGAACGGGTCGATCGCGCCCACCGGAAACAGCGCCTGACGGCCATCGTGGCGATCGGTCCACATCACCACCTTGCGCAACCCGCCCTGCAGCGCCGCGCGCAGATCGTCGCGCAGCGCCACGGGCCAGAGGCCAAAGGTCGGATGCCGCGCAATGCCGCGTTTGGGATCCGGCGTGGCGGCCAGCGCCAGCGGGTGGTCCATGCCTTCAGCGGCGAGCAAGAGCTGCGGCACCAGGTCGGGCGGGAAAAACGGCGTGTCGGCGGCGGCTGTCACGATGGTCTCGGCCCCCTGTTCGGCGGCCCAGTCCAATCCGGCCAGCACCCCGGCCAGCGGGCCTGCATAGCCTTCGATGCTGTCGGGCAGAACCGGCAGGCGAAACCGGGCAAACCGCGCCGCATCGCCATTGGCGTTCAGCGCCAGCCCCGCCACCTGCGGTTCCAGCCGGTCGATCACATGACCCAAGAGCGGCCGCCCGCCCAATGGCAACAGCCCCTTGTCGCCGCCCCCCATCCGGGTCGCCAGCCCCCCGGCCAGGATCACGCCCAATGGTTGTTTCATGCCGCATCCCATTCGCCGCCCGGAAAATTCGAATTTTCCCGCCAAAATTCGTCGAAGAATTTTACCACCGTTCCGCGCCCTTGCGACGGGATTTCCTGCCCTCCTCCGGCACGCTGTCCGGATCCGCGTCCCGGATCAGCCGGTCCTCGCCGCTGAGGCAAACGAACCGCTTGCCGCGCATCCGCCCGATCAGCGTCAGCCCGACCTCGCGGGCGATCTCGACCCCCCAGGCGGTAAAGCCCGACCGCGAAGCCAGCACCGGGATACCCATCATCGCCGTCTTGATCACCATCTCCGAGGTTAGCCGCCCGGTGGTATAGAGGATCTTGTCATCCGCGGTCTGGTCATGGCGCAGCATCCAGCCGGCAATCTTGTCCACCGCGTTGTGGCGGCCCACGTCCTCCATATAGACCAGCGGGCGGTCTTGGCGGCACAGAACCGTGCCATGGATCGCGCCCGCTTCCAGGTACAGCGAGGGCGTCCGGTTGATCCGACCCGCCAGCGCGTAGAGCCAAGAGGTCCGCACCGCAACAGCCGGCAACCGCACGTCTTCCAGGCCCTCCATCATGTCGCCGAACACGGTACCCACGGCGCACCCGCTGGTGCGGGTCTTTTTCTTCAGCTTTTCCTCATAGCTGGTCTGCGCCGCGGTGCGCACCACCACCGTCTCCAGATCGTCGTCATAATCGACACCGGTGATCTGCTCGCCGTCGTGCAACATGCCCTGATTGCGCAGGAACCCCAGCGCCAGGTAGTCGGGGTAATCGCCGATGGTCATCGCGGTCACGATTTCCTGCGAGTTCAGGAAAATCGTTAGCGGCCGTTCCTCGACAACCGCGATCCGCGCCGGGTTGCCGTGGTGGTCCGCCCCCTCCACCGCCCGCGTCAGTCGCGGCGCATGCGGATCTGGCGCGATGATATAGTCGCCCGTGTCTTCGATCCTGGCCAATTGCAACCCCCTCCAAAGACCGTTAGTCCGGTCTGGCACAGTCTAGGGACAACCCATGGCGTTCTCCACACCGAAATCCTACTTCCGCGCCGGCTTTCGCGACGGCGCCCCGTTCATTCTGGTGGCCATTCCCTTTGGCACCCTGTTCGGCGTTCTGGCCACCGAGGCCGGACTTAGCCTGATCGAGACCATGACATTCACCTTCACCGTCTTTGCCGGGGCCGCCCAGTTCACCGCGCTACAGCTGCTGCAGGAGGAAACGCCCACCGTGATCGTGCTGGCCTCGGCTCTGGCGGTGAACCTGCGGGTGGCGATGTATTCGGCCTCGCTGACACCCTACCTGGGCGCCGCGCCGCTGTGGCAGCGGGCAGTGGCGGCCTATTTCACTGTCGATCAATCCTATGCCTGCTCGATGATCCGCTTCGAACAGGAACCAAGGATGACCGTGCCCCAGCGCATGGCCTATTTCTTTGGCACCGTCACGCCGATTGCGCCGATGTGGTATATGGCGACCCTCACAGGGGCGGCGCTCGGCGCCCAGATCCCCGAGAGCTGGGCGCTGGATTTCGCGCTGCCGATTGCCTTCATCGCCATGGCCGCCCCGATGCTGCGGACCCCGGCCCATTTGATCGCGGCCTTTGTCTCCATCGTCGTGGTGCTGCTGGCCGGCGCGGTGCCCTATAACCTCGGCCTGATCATCGCCGGGGTCGCGGGCATGATGGCCGGCGCCCATGCCGAAGTGGTGTTCGAGCGCCGCAGCGAGGCGACATGACCCACATCGACCCGACCACGCTCTGGATTGTCATCATCGGCATGGCCGTGGGCAGCTTTGCGCTGCGCTTTGTCTTTATCGGGCTGGTAGGCGACCGCGCCATGCCGGCCTGGCTGCTGCGGCACCTGCGCTATACAGCGGTGGCGATCATCCCGGCGCTGGTCGCGCCGCTGGTGGTCTGGCCCGCCTCGACCGGCGGCAGCCCCGACATGCCCCGCCTGCTGGCTGCTCTGGTCACCGGGGTCATCGGCTACGTCACGAAAAACGTGATCTGGGCCATGCTGGCCGGGGCGGCAACGCTCTACGCGCTGCTCTTTCTACTCCAGGGTTAGCCCCTGCGCCTGCGCCGCCAGCGCCGCGTCCAGGTCGGGGCTGTCGTCTTCGTAGTACTTGTCGGTCGACACACCGGCCAGCGTCTCGAACTGCGCCTGCAGCTTGGTCGGATACATCGTCGATTTCAGCGATTCGAACCCTGGCACCTGCCGCAACAAACTCGCCGTGGCGCTGGCGCAGAACGCGCCCGCCACCGGTCCGGCCTGCTTGGCCAGCTGATAGGCGATCTCGGCCTGTTCGGGCGTCACTTCGATTTCCTGCCGAACCACGTGGAACGTGCTGCGCGCATGGGCCCCGCGATAGCCCTTTTCCACCGCCGGCGTGATGCCATAGAGCACGTCGTCCTTTTCCGGCACCGACGGCGCATAGAACGATCCCGCCGGATCGAACATCACCCGTTCCGAGGCATTGATCAGCAATGACGTATGTCCGCCCGCACCGGTCCGGTTATTGACCATGGTGTACAGGGTCAGCGTCGCCGGGCCGGGTTCGCGATAAGCGACCGCAGCCAGCGTGGCATCGCTGGCATTGGGTTGGCTCTTGGTAGTACACCCTGCAACCGCCAGGGCAACGGCGCAGGCGCACAATAAAACACGCACCGGTCGCGGTCCCTGATCAGGACGTGAAGATCGCCATGAACAGGATGATGCCGATGATCACAACCACGCTCCAGGTGGCGAACTTGATAAAGCCGTCAAAGGTCTTTTCCTGAACCGTGATGTCCATTTCGCCGTGCTTGTAGTCAGACATGAATTCACTTCCCATTCGCGATGATTTTCTGCTGGATACTGGATTTGACGCGGGCTGTCATCCCGTCATTGCGGCGCAGGTGGTCGCATCAATCGGATTTGAACGCGCCATCCAGCACCGAACACTGGGCAAAGCCAAAGCCCCATCGCCACGGCAGCCCCGAACAGGGCCCGCCACCGAATCGCACCGCCAGATACATCGCCCCGGCCACGGTGCGGAACCCGGCCGCGACCTGATCGGGGGTCACGCCATACTGCGCGGCCAGCGCGTCGGCCCGTGTCTCGCCCATCTCGGCGACGCAGGTCCGCAGGGTCCGGTCGGCCTCCAGCCGCGCGTCAAGGCTCTGTTCGGGCGTCGTGGCGCCACCGGCGTCATGATAGACCCGGTCATGGGTGACACAGCAGGCTTCCCACGGCGGCTCGTTTTCCAGCACCTCGGCGAACCCCTCGAACCGGTCCGCCACCAGCCGCCAGGCATTCGACATGCCGCCGCTGCAACCGTCGGTTTCAAACGGGGTCACGTCGCGGTTTTCCTCCAGCTCGTCGAACAGGGCACGGTGGCCCGGCATTTCCAGCAACCGCGAGGCGGCATCCTCTGCACCAACCGGTCCGGCCAGCGCCAGCAGCAGCAGCGCCACGTTACGGGCTGTTGTCACGATAGGTCTTGCCATTCAGCTCCATCCCCAGCGTTTGCGAGATCCATAGCACCAGCCGTTCCGGCGTGCTCAGTTCGGCGCGCACCGCCAGCACCTTGCGCGCCAGCGCCGGTTCGTCGGTGATCAGCCCGTCGATCCCCTTGGAGATCAACCGTGACATCTCCAGCGGATCGTTCACCGTCCAGACATAAAGATCCTTGCCCGCCGAATGCACCGCGGTGATCAACGCGGCATTGGCGATACCTGCGTTCACCGCGATGAAATCGCCCTGCAACCCGGCCAGATCGCCCACTGCCGTGGCGGCCAGAACGCCGGTGCGCCAGTTCGGACGCAGCTTCTGCATCTTCAGAACCGCCGGGTACTTCAGCGACATGATCGCGACCTGATCCGCCATCCCGGCCTCTTCCACCAGCGCGATCACCCGGTTTTCCAGGTCCACATCATGGCCATAATACTTCAGCTCAATCAGCACCTTGGACCGCCCCCTGGCGGCCGCCAGCACGTCGCGCAACATCGGCGTGCGCTCTTCCGAATAGGCCGGGTCGAACCACGACCCGATGTCGATGCCTGCCAGATCCTCGGCGGTGGCGTCCCAGATCTTGAGATTGGTCAGCGCCAGCTTCATGAAATCGCTGTCATGCATGACCGCGATCTCGGCCTCGGCCGTTTCCTGCACGTCGATCTCGACCCAGTCGGCCCCCTCCTCAATCGCCAGCTCGACCGAGGCCATGGTGTTTTCCGGACGCGCCCCCGCCGCGCCGCGGTGGGCGATGATCTCAACCTGATCCTCAGCCTGCACCGCGTCCATCATCGCCGTACCCGCCCATATGCCCGCAACCGCCAGCGCAATCATCACCCCACTCGCAAACACGATCCGTGACCGCAGCGATTCCGCAACCTGTTCCGGCGGCGTATGGATCTCGCGGCGCGGCTGGCCATAAAAGCCATCCAGCACGCAGGTTAGCGCCCCCAGCGCCACCGCCTGCAACACCAGCCCCGCAACCGACCAGACCAGCACGATCAGCGCCGTCATCGTCAGCGCCAGCTTCAGCCCGCCCTCGGCGCTCAGCGGTACCAGATCCAGCGCAAGCCCGGCAACCACCCCCAGCACGGCGGCAATCGCCAGCCGGATGCCAACCCAGATCAGCAGCTGCAGGTTCAGCTGCATCCGCCGCCCCCGCATAAGTTCCGCGCTCTTGCCAAAGGCCGCCACCGGGGCGACCCGGTCAAAGATCACCAGATGCAGACCCGCCGCCCAGGCCGAGGCCTTCATCACGATGTCCGCCACCATGATCAGCACGAGCACCGCAACAATCGCGATGGTCAGCTGGAATTTCGGCGGCTTGAAGGTCAGGTAATAGTTGATATCGAATTCGGTCAGCTGCCACATCGCCAGCAACAGCCCCGCCACCAGAAACGGCAGCGCCAGCAGCAGCACCCGCAGCACGAACAGCAGCGCAAAGACAAACAGCGACCGGACCCGGCCCAGAACCGTGAACAGCCCGGCCCGCAGCGCCGGTATCAGGCTGTATTCCGCGCTGCGCAGGGTGGCGGTCATCACGGTAAAGCTCAGCACCTCGGCCAGCAGCAGGATACTGGCCACCGCCAGCGCCGCCACGAACCCGCCCGGCGTCAGCAGGAACAGCGCGATGTCCTGATCGGTCAGCGCGCTCTGGTTCGACAACGAAACGGCGAGGTTGATGGCGATGCCCACCAATGGCACGATGGCCGCAAAGGCCAGAACCCGCAGAAACAGGTAGACCGGCACAAAAACCCGGCGATGTGCCCAGGCTTCGGCCCATGCCTGTTTGACGGTACGGAAATTTGACACGCGCAACCTCCCCTCCCCTGCCGCCATTCAACGCAGGCGGCCTGGGATAGGCAAGTAAATTGCGCCCCATCCTGGTCCGATCAGGTGTTTTCCAGATCCGCCGCCAGCCGAAAACCGATCCGGGTCGCCGGGCTGTCGCCGTTGGTCTTGGGCAGCGCCCGCAGCATCACGTTCAACTGGCTGACATGCTGGATCAGCTGGGTTTTCGCGCCATTCGCATCGCTGCCGTAAAAGGTCACGATGTCGGGGTCGAAATACCCCATACCCTCGATCCGCAGCACCCCGGCGTCACCGCCGGTGAACCCCATCGCCACCTCCTGGCTCTGGTCCAGTTGCTCTTCGAAATTGCGGATATAGAGGATCAGCCGCTCATAGGCCCACTGCGCCGGGCTCTTGTCCGCCACGGGCCGCCTCAAAGGATCCGGCACCGCCTTGATCCGCGCGCCGGTCTGCGGGTCGGCATGCACCTCATGGACCCGCGGGATCGCCACCGTTTCCCCCGCCTCGGCGGTGGTTTCGATCTTGTCGTCCATCTGCGTGTTCCTCCTCCGCCTTCGGCCTACGGGGTCAGCCCTTGCGCTGGTACAGCCACGCGCCGTCCTCGCGCAGGGTTCGGGTGACCTCTCCAGTATGATACAGGTGGTTCACATGCGCCACCGCTTCAACCAACGCCAGCCCGTATTCCCCCTCGCCGATGCGCCGCTTGAACAGCGGCGCGAAACACTCCGACGCCGCCTTGGGCGTATCCAGATGATCCAGCATCCGCCGCAACGCGCTACGGTGATTGTCGATCAGCTGCCGCATCCGAAGCGGCAGCCCGACAAACGGCAGCTTGTGTCCCCCCAGCGCCAGCTGGTCCTGACGCGCCAGTTTTGACAACCGTTCGCAGGACTCCAGCCAGTCCTCCAGCGGATCGGCCAGCGGCTCGGTCGCATGCACGCCGATGTTGGGGCTGATCGTTGACAGGATCTGGTCGCCCGACAGCACCAGGTTGTCATCCCGGCTCCAGAAGGTCGCATGTTCGGGCGCATGCCCGTTACCGATATGCACGTCCCACTCCCGGCCACCGATATGGATGCTGTCGCCCTGCTTGATGCGCGAATAGCCCAGCGGCAGCGGCGCCACCATATCGGCAAAGTTGAACGGCCGCTCCGCGGCGCGCTCGGCCAGAATCTCCGGGTCCATGCCGGCGCCCCGGTAATAGGCCAGCGTTTCTTCGGGCAGGGTCTCCTGCACGTCCAGCGTCAGCATCCGGGCAAACAGCCAGGCGGTGCGCGTGGTCACCAGCTCCGCGCCGTGAACCGACTGGAACCAGCCCGCCAGCCCGATGTGGTCGGGATGGTGGTGGGTAACGATCACCCGACTGACCGGCTTGCCCTTCAGCGGGCCCGCCATCAGCTCGCCCCAGATCTCGCGCGTGGTTTCAGACCCAAAGCCGGTGTCGATGATCGTCCAGCTATCGCCCTCGTCCAACGCGTAGACGTTCACGTGGTCCAGCTTCATCGGCAATGGCAGCCGCATCCACAAGACGCCCTCGGCCACCTCGATCGCTTCGCCACGCCCCGGTGGGGTGTCCCAGGGGTAGCGCATGGTCAATCGGGGGGCGCCGTCCATGGGTCAGGCCGCCAGATCTTCGGCCGACAACGCATAGAGCGGTTTTGCCCCGGCCTGCGCATGGGCCAGCAACCCGGCATGTTCCGGCAGCAGGCAGGTGATGTAGAATCCGGCCAGCGCCGCGCGCGGCCCGTCAGGATCGGCCATCGCGGCAGCCAGGTGAAAATGCGCGCCCAGCACGCGGGCAAAGGCGTGCAGATAGGGCACCGCGCCCGCGAACCGCTCGTTCATGTCGGACTGCGCCACCAGCCACTCGGTGGCCTCGCGCAGGGTTTCGGTGGCCTGCCAGACCGCCTCGGCCAGTTCAGGCATGGTGCCGCGGGCACGTTCGGCCTGCGCTTCGATCTCGTCCAGCAGCCGGTTCGCGGCCTCGCCGCCATCCATCATCTTGCGCGCCACCAGATCCATCGCCTGGATCCCATTGGTGCCCTCGTAGATCGCGGTCACCCGGACATCGCGGTAGTATTGCGCCGCGCCGGTCTCCTCGATGAACCCCATGCCGCCGTGCACCTGCACGCCGGTCTCGGCAACGCGAATCCCGGTTTCGGTGCCAAAGGTCTTGGCAATCGGCGTCAGAAACGCCGCGCGCGCCTTCCAGTCGGCGTCGCCGGTGGCCACACCCATGTCGATGGCCACGGCACAGGACATCAGGATCGACCTTGCGGCAAAGACATCGGCCTTCATCGTGGTCAGCATCCGGCGCACATCGGCATGATCAACGATTGTGCCACTTTCCGTGCGGCCCTGCTTGCGCTCCAGCGCATAGGCCAGCGCGTGCTGATAGGCGCCCTCGGCCGCGCCGACACCCTGGCCGCCGACACCCAGGCGGGCGTTGTTCATCATCGTGAACATCGCGGCCATGCCGCCATGCTCCTCGCCGACAAGCCAGCCGCGGGCGCCGTCATACTGCATCACGCAGGTCGGCGAGCCGTGCAGGCCCATCTTGTGTTCCAGCGACACCACCTTCAGATCGTTGGCCACCCCCGGTTTGCCCTCCGCATCGGGGATGTACTTGGGCACCAGGAACAGGCTGATCCCCTTGGTCCCCGGCACCCCGTCGGGCAGCCGCGCCAGAACCAGGTGGCAGACGTTCTCGGAAAAGTCGTTGTCACCCCATGAGATATAGATCTTCTGCCCGCTGACCGCATAGGTGCCGTCGCCGTTCGGCACCGCCTTGGAGCTCAGCGCGCCCACATCCGAGCCGGCCTGCGGTTCGGTTAGGTTCATCGTGCCCGTCCACTCACCCGAAATCAGCTTGGGCAGATACAGTTCCTTCAGCGCGTCGCTTGCATGATGCTCCAGCGCCTCGATCTGGCCCTGGCTCATCAGCGGCGCCAGCTCCAGCGACAGGCAGGCGGAACTCATCATCTCGTTCACCGCCGCCGACAGCGTCGTCGGCAGCCCCATCCCGCCATGCTCCTGCGGCGCGCTGATCCCGATCCAGCCACCCTCGGCGATCGCCTTGAACCCGTCGGCATAGCCTGGCGAGGTGCGCATCACACCGTTTTCCAGCCGCGTAGGGTGCAGATCGCCACCGCGCTGCAGCGGCGCCATGACCTCTTCGCACATCTTGCCAGCTTCGCCCAGAATGGCGCTGACCGTGTCGCTGTCAGCCTCCGCGAACCGCTCGGTGGCGGACACCTGGTCAAAGCCCACCACGTGACGCAGCAGGAATTCATAATCGGAAACGGGCGCATGAAAGGGCATTGGCTACCTCGGGTGTTGTATAGCGCCGGGCGGCTTCGGCCCGGGCTTGGCATTGACGGTTTGGCCCGCTATGCAGCGGGACTTGGACGAATACCTATCCAGTGCGACTTTGCAAGCAACCAAAACGCCGCGTCATCGACATGCCCGACCAAATTACCTTGCGTCTGAAATATAATTCCGCAGACTTGGCCCGCGCCGCCGGGATTCTGAGGCAGGGGAAACTGGTCGCTTTTCCCACCGAAACCGTCTACGGGCTGGGCGGCGATGCCAGTTCCGGCACCGCCGTGGCAGGCATCTACGCGGCCAAGGGCCGGCCCAGTTTCAACCCGCTGATCGCCCATTTCGCCTCCGCCGGCGCTGCCCGCGAATGCGTGGTCTGGTCCGACGCGGCACAGACGCTGGCCGATGCCTTCTGGCCCGGCCCGCTGACAATGGTGCTGCCGCTGCGCGACGGCCATGGCATCTCGCCGCTGGTCACCGCCGGGCTCGACACGCTCGCGGTTCGGGTGCCCGCCCACCCCACGGCGCGGGCGCTGCTGCGGGAATTCGGCGGCCCGGTGGCGGCGCCCTCGGCCAATCCTTCGGGCCGGATCAGCCCGACCACGGCGGAGCATGTGC